>NZ_JBYCZV010000004.1:0-377041 GCF_057586415.1 Nocardioides sp. SRI_004 | reverse complement strand
TTCTTTCGCCGAAGGGCCAGCAGAAATGCTGGCCCTTCGGTGTTTTTGCGTCCCTTTCCGGTCCGCTTTCCCTCCACAAGCGGCCGGTGGCGAGGCGTTCTCCACAGCCGCGCTCACGGCGGTCGTGCTGCGTCGGTGCGACGGCGCACGCTGGTCGCACCCAGTGATCAGGAGGAACGCAGGATGGAACACAACATCGTGAGGCTGGCCGGCCGACTGGCCGGCGAGCCGGAGCTGCGCACACTACCCAGCGGCGACGAGCTGTGCGTGTGCCGGATATCGGTCGCACGGGACAAGGTGCGGGTGCTTCCCTCGGGACGGCGATCGTCGTCGGTGGACGTCGTCGACCTGGCGGCATGGTCTGCGCGGTCGCGACGAGCGATGGCAGGCTGGCGCACCGGGGACGAGGTGGAGGTCGAGGGAGCGCTGCGGCGTCGGTTCTACCGTGCGGGTGAGCGGACGCTCTCCCGGGTGGAGGTCGAGGTCAGCACGTGCCGGATGGTTCGTCGCGCAGCGACCGGATGAGTACCCCGAGACTCGGCTTGGGCTGGAAGGACGTCGCCTTCTCGGGGAGCAGGCGATCGGCGGCCGCGATCTCGAGCACGAGGTCGACCGAGGGCGCGGGCATGAGGACGGCGACGCTGTCCGGTCGGGCCGCGCCGAGCGCGTCGTCGACGCTGTGGTGGTAGGCGACGGACGACGGGCCATGGGGAAGCGCGGGCACGATCCGACGGTGCAGGGTCTCGACGGCAGCCTCACGGACGGACGCATCGAGGTCGATGACGGCCCAGCGCTCGCCGTCGGTGGCGGCGAGGCGCGTCGCGGAGAGAGCAGCGACGGCCTCGGACTGGGAGTGCTCGGCGTAGCCGAGGCCGACGCTCTGGGTGGCGTCGCGCAGGTCGTCGAGGGAGGTCCCGTGGAGGGTGCGGTGGATCGGGCCGAGGAAGAGGGGCGTGGTGCCCTGGTCGACCAGCATGGCGAGGCCGAAGTCGGTCGCCGCAGGCTCGTCCGTGGAGGTGGCCTGACGACGCTGCAGGCGCAGGTAGGCGGCGTACCGGTGATGGCCGTCGGCGATGAGGGCCCGGCTGTCGGCGAGCTCGGCGGCGATCGCGGCCAGCGTGGCCTCGTCGCGGATGGCCCAGATCCGGTGCTGCTGCTCACCACGGTCGGTGAAGGTGTGCTGCGGCTCCCCGCGGATGACCTCGGCGAGCACGGAGCGGAGCTGGTCCGTGCCACGGTGGACCAGGAGGATGGGCGCGGGGTTGAGCTCCATCTCCGCCATCCGGTCGGCCAGATCGTCGGCCTGGGCGGGGTGGATGCCCTCGTGGGGCAGCACCGCCCGGTCCTCGGCGCGCGTGGCCCGCCGGGAGACGTCGAGGGCGCCCACCAGACCGCGCACCGTCATCCCCGCCGAGGTGTACTCGTGCAGGTAGAGCGCCGGTACGGCGTCCTGGCGGACGTAGCCGCGGGCCTGCCAGCGCAGGAGGCGCGCCGAGACGTCCTTGTAGGGGCGGGCGAAGGCGCGACCCGTGGTGGGGTTGCCGACGCGTGCGGGGCTGAGCATCAGCCCGCGGAACGGGACGAGGCGCAACGGACCCGCGACGTACGGGGGAGTCACCAGTGCTGCTGCGTCCACCCGGGAATCCTACGGAGCCGGGTGAGGAACCGGCTGGCATGGTGGTACCCGTGTTGCTCACATCCCCCGCGCCGCTGACCGCCGCCTACGACCTGGCGATGCTCGACCTCGACGGCGTCGTCTACATCGGCGCCGAGGCGGTGCCGGGCGCAGCGCAGGCGATCGGTGAGGCGCGCGGCGCGGGCATGCGGGTCGCGTTCATCACCAACAACGCATCGCGGCCACCCGCAGTGGTGGCCGAGCACCTCGTGGAGCTGGGCGTCGAGGCCGCTGTGGACGACGTGGTCACCAGCGCCCAGGCGGCCGCGCGGCTGGCCAGGGATTCCTGGGGTGAGGGCGCCCGGGTCGTGTGCCTCGGTGCTGCCGGGCTGGAGACGGCGCTCCTCGAGGCCGGGGTGGTCCCGGTCCGTGCCAACGAGGACGCGGCGGGCGTGGTCACCGGCTACGGCCCCGACGTGCCGTGGCGGTCGATCATGCGGGTCGCGGTGCGGGTGCGGGACGGCCTGCCTTGGATCGCGAGCAACACCGACCTGACCATTCCGACGGCGTTCGGCACCGCGCCCGGCCACGGGGTGCTGGTGGAGATGCTGTCGCGGTTCAGCGGCGTCACGCCCGTGGTGGCCGGCAAGCCCGCCCGGCCGCTGCTCGACGAGACGGTACGACGCGTCGGCGGCGAGCGGCCGTTGATGGTCGGCGACCGGCTCGACACCGACATCGAGGGTGCCCGGAACGCGGGCCTGGACTCGCTGCTCGTGCTCACCGGCGTGACCGGGCTCCCGGAGCTGCTGGCCGCGCCGCCGCAGCTGCGGCCGTCGTACCTCTCCGGCGACCTGGCCGGATTGGCGCGGCGCCACGAGGCGCCGACGCGCGACGGGGAGCACTGGGTCCTGGGCGAGTGGCGGGCGCGGGTGGCGGCGGGTCTCCTGGAGGTCTCGTCGTCCGGCGCGGCCGCTGCCCCCGACGACGCCTGGCGGGTCGCGGCGGCTGCGGCGTGGGCGCACCTGGACGCCTCGGGGACGGTGGCCGACATCACCGCGGCAGGGCTCCCCGCTCCGGGGCGCGCGGCGCGGTAGCCTCGCGCCATGACCGAGGTACCCGTTCCGGCGCCCATGCCGACCGGCATCGATGCCGTCGACCGTGTGCTCGACCTGGTCGCGGGGCTGGACAGCCGGCCCCTCGAGGAGCACGCAGCGGTCTTCGAGGAAGCGCACGCCGGCCTCCGGCACACGCTCGACAACCCTCCGACGTCCCAGTAGTGCCTCCTCGCAGACTGCGCCTGGACGCCGAGCTGGTGCGGCGCGGCCTCGCGCCGTCCCGTGAGCGCGCCGCCCAGCTGATCGCCGACGGCCGGGTCAAGGTGTCCGGTGCGCTCGCGTCGAAGGCGGCCACCGGCGTGACGACGGACGTCGCGATCGTCGTGCTGGAGGGCGAGAACGGCCCCGACTACGTCTCGCGGGGCGCGCACAAGCTGGCCGGTGCCCTCGCTGCCTTCGAGCCGCTGGGCCTGTCCGTCGAGGGACGGCGCTGCCTGGACGCGGGAGCGTCGACGGGCGGCTTCACGGACGTCCTCCTCCGGGCGGGCGCGGCCGAGGTGGTCGCCGTCGACGTGGGCTACGGACAGCTGCACTGGTCGCTGCAGCAGGACGAGCGGGTGCAGGTCCACGACCGGACCAACGTGCGCACGCTCGAGGCCGCCGCGATCGGCGGCCCGGTCGACGTCGTGGTCGGCGACCTGTCGTTCATCTCGCTGACCCTCGTGCTCGACGCGCTGCTCGGCGTCACCCGCGAGGACGGCGACCTGGCGCTCATGGTCAAGCCGCAGTTCGAGGTCGGCAAGGACCGGCTCGGCAAGGGTGGGGTCGTCCGCGACCCCGAGCTCTGGGTCGAGACGGTGCTCGGCGTGGCCCATGCGGCGGGGGAGCGCGGATGGGGCGCGCAGGCGGTGACGGTGAGCCCGCTGCCCGGGCCGTCCGGGAACGTCGAGTTCTTCCTGTGGCTGCGCCACGGCCCGCAGGCGGTGGACGACGAGTCCATCGCGGCGATCGTGCGGCGCGGGACGTCGGGCCCGGATGAGAGGGTGGCCCCATGACGATCCCCGCGACCACGGACACGCCGCGCCGGGTCCTCGTGCTCGCCCACACGCGGCGCCCCGAGGCCCGCGACGTCGCGCGCTCGTTCGTCAAGGAGCTCACCGGCCACGGGATCGTCGTACGTCTCCTGCTGGACGAGGCCGAGGACCTCGGGCTCGACCCGGACGGCTACGACCCGGCCGTGGAGCTGACCGACTCCGAGACCGACGCCAGCCGCGGGTGCGAGCTGACCGTCGTCATCGGCGGCGACGGCAGCATCCTGCGCGCCGCCGAGGTGACGCACTCCCGACTCACGCCGGTGCTCGGCGTCAACCTCGGCCACGTCGGGTTCCTCGCCGAGGCCGAGCACGAGGACGTCGCGGCGACGATCGACGCGATCGTGCACCAGCGGTACACGACCGAGGACCGCCTGACCCTCGACGTCCGGGCCTTCGTCGGTGGCGAGCTGGTCTACGCGACCTTCGCGGTCAACGAGGCCAGCGTCGAGAAGGCCGCGCGCGAGCGGATGCTCGAGGTGGTCGTCGAGATCGACAACCGGCCGCTGTCGCGATGGGGCTGCGACGGCGTCGTCTGCGCGACGCCGACCGGCTCGACGGCGTACAACTTCAGCGCCGGTGGCCCGGTCGTGTGGCCGCAGGTCGAGGCGCTGTGCATCGTCCCGCTGAGTGCCCACGCGCTGTTCGCCCGGCCGATGGTGGTCGCGCCGTCGTCCGTCATCGCGATCGAGGTGCTCGAGGGCAACGAGAGCTCGGGCGTCCTGTGGTGCGACGGCCGGCGCAGCGTCGACCTGCCGCCCGGCGCCCGGATCGAGGTCAGCCGCGGGCTGCGGCCGGTGCGTCTGGTCCGGCTGCACGAGGCGCCGTTCACCGACCGGCTGGTCGCCAAGTTCGGGCTGTCCGTCGAGGGGTGGCGGGGTGCCGCCGAGCTGCGCCGCCAGGCGCGCGCCCAGGAGGAGACGTCGTGATCGAGGAGCTGCGCATCACCTCGCTCGGTGTGATCGACTCGTCCGTGCTCGAGCTCGGACCGGGACTGACGGTGATCACGGGTGAGACCGGCGCCGGCAAGACCATGGTCGTGACCGCGCTGGGGCTGCTGCTCGGCGGGCGGGCCGACAGCGGAGCCGTCCGGGCCGGGGCGCGACAGGCGCGGGTCGAGGGACTCATCGCCGCCGACGCCCTGCCCGCGCTCGCGGCGGCCGTCGAGGACGCCGGGGGCGAGGTCGAGGACGACGGGATCGTGCTCGCGCGCAACGTGAGCGCCGAGGGGCGCTCGCGGGCGTTCGCCGGAGGCGCCGCCGTCCCGGTGTCGACGCTGGCAGCCATTGCCGAGCCGCTCGTCGCCGTCCACGGACAGTCCGACCAGCACCGGCTGTTGAAGCCGCAGACCCAGCGCCAGGCCCTGGACCGCTTCGGCGCGCTCGACTCCCTGCAGGCGTCCTACGCCGCGGTCCACGACGACCTGGTGGCGACCGAGCGGGAGCTCGCCGAGGTCACGGCCTCCGCCCGCGAGCGGGCGCGGGAGGCCGACGTGCTGCGCTTCGGCGTCGACGAGGTCGCCGCCGTCGCGCCGCAGCCGGGCGAGGACGCCGAGCTGGCTGCCGAGGAGGCCCGCCTCGGGCACGCCGACACCCTCCGCGGCGCCGCCGAGCAGGCCCGTGAGGCATTGTCGAGCGAGCACGGCTCCCCGGACGCACTGGGTGCCGTCGCGGCCGCCCGCGGCCTGCTGGAGGGCGTCCGTGACCACGACGCGGAGGCGGGTGCGCTCGCCGACCGGGTGGCGGAGGTGAGCTATCTCCTCTCCGACGTCGCGGCCGACGTGGCGTCGTACGCCTCGGGGGTGGACACCGATCCCGCTCGACTGGCGGCGGTGTCCGAGCGGCGGGCCGCGCTGATCGGACTGACCCGCAAGTACGGCGAGAGCGTCGACGAGGTGCTCGCCTGGGCCGAGACCGCGTCGAAGCGCCTGCTCGACCTGGACTCGACCGACGAGCGGATCCAGGAGCTCACCGCCCGTGCGGGCCGGCTGCGCGAGGAGCTCGCGACGGCGGGCGCCGCGCTGAGCCAGGCTCGCGTCGCCGCCGCGGCGAAGCTGTCCACCGCGGTCAGCGACGAGCTCACTCTGCTCGCGATGCCGCACGCCCGGGTGACGATCCGGGTCGCGCCGCGCACCGTCGACGCCCCCGCCGACCCGGAGCACCCGCCGGCGGACGTGGTCCGGGTGGGGGAGCGCTGGGTGCGCTTCGGCCGCAGCGGCCTGGACGAGGTGGAGTTCCTGCTGGCCGCCAACTCCGGCTCCGAGCCGCGCCCGCTGCACAAGGGCGCCTCCGGCGGTGAGCTGTCGCGGGTCATGCTGGCCGTCGAGGTCTGCCTGGCCGGCACCAGCCCGGTGCCCACGTTCGTCTTCGACGAGGTCGACTCCGGCGTCGGCGGTGCCGCCGCCGTCGAGATCGGCCGCCGCCTCGCGACCCTGGCCGACGACGCCCAGGTGCTGGTCGTGACCCACCTCCCGCAGGTCGCGGCCTTCGCGGACCGCCACGTGCTGGTGGAGAAGTCCAGCGACGGCACCATCACCAGCTCAGGCCTGGTCACCCTCGACGACGAGGGTCGCGAGCGCGAGCTCTCCCGCATGCTCGCGGGCCTCGCGGAGTCCGACACCGCGCTCGCGCACGCGCGCGAACTGCTCGACCTGGCGCGCCGACGTACGGCTTGAGCACGATCTCGTAGTAGGATGGAATCCCGTGAACATGGCTTCCGGTAGCGGCACGAATCGACAGGCAAAGCACCTCTTCGTGACCGGAGGCGTCGCCTCCTCGCTCGGCAAGGGCCTCACGGCGTCCAGCCTGGGCCGACTGCTCCGTTCGCGGGGCCTCCGGGTGACCATGCAGAAGCTGGACCCCTACCTCAACGTCGACCCCGGGACGATGAACCCGTTCCAGCACGGTGAGGTCTTCGTCACCAACGACGGCGCCGAGACCGACCTCGACATCGGGCACTACGAGCGCTTCCTCGACACCGACCTCAACCAGATCGCCAACGTGACGACCGGGCAGGTCTACTCCTCGGTGATCGCCAAGGAGCGCAAGGGCGAGTACCTCGGCGACACGGTCCAGGTGATCCCGCACATCACCAACGAGATCAAGGACCGGATCCTCGCGATGGGTCGCGGCTCGGAGCCGGTCGACGTGGTGATCACCGAGATCGGCGGCACCGTCGGCGACATCGAGTCGCTGCCCTTCCTCGAGGCGGCGCGGCAGGTCCGCCACGACATCGGCCGTGACAACGTCTTCTTCCTGCACGTCTCGCTGGTGCCGTACATCGGTCCGTCGGGCGAGCTGAAGACCAAGCCGACCCAGCACTCCGTCGCCGCGCTGCGCCAGGTCGGCATCCAGCCCGACGCCGTGGTGTGCCGCGCCGACCGCGAGCTGCCGGAGAGCATCAAGCGGAAGATCTCGCTGATGTGCGACGTCGACAGCGACGCCGTCGTCACCGCTGCGGACGCCCCGTCGATCTACGACATCCCCAAGGTCCTGCACCGGCAGGGCCTCGACGCCTACGTCGTACGACGCCTCAACCTGCCCTTCCGCGACGTCGACTGGACGCTGTGGGACGACCTGCTCCGCCGGGTGCACCACCCGAAGGAGGAGGTGACCGTCGCGCTCGTCGGCAAGTACATCGACCTGCACGACGCCTACCTGTCGGTGACCGAGGCGCTGCGCGCCGGCGGCTTCGCCCACGAGGCCAAGGTCAACATCCGCTGGGTCGTCTCCGACGAGTGCGAGACCCCGGCGGGCGCCACCCGGCACCTCTCCGACGTCGACGCGATCTGCGTGCCCGGCGGCTTCGGCATCCGCGGCCTCGAGGGCAAGCTCGGCGCGCTGACCTATGCCCGCGCCCACGGCATCCCGACCCTCGGCCTGTGCCTGGGCCTGCAGTCGATGGTGATCGAGTACGCCCGGACCGAGCTCGGCCTGACCAAGGCCGGCTCGACCGAGTTCGACCCGGACACCCCGGAGCCGGTCATCGCCACGATGGAGGAGCAGAAGTCCATCGTCGAGGGCGCCGGAGACCTGGGCGGCACGATGCGCCTCGGGCTCTACCCCGCGACCCTCACGCCGGGATCGATCGCGGCCGAGGTCTACGGCGCGGAGTCGATCGAGGAGCGCCACCGCCACCGCTACGAGGTCAACAACGCCTACCGGGCGCAGCTCGAGGAGGCCGGCCTGGTCTTCTCCGGCATCAACCCGGACCTCGACCTCGTGGAGTTCGTCGAGCTCCCGCGCGACGTGCACCCCTACTACATCGGCACGCAGGCGCACCCCGAGCTGCGCTCGCGCCCGACCCGCCCGCACCCGCTGTTCGCCGGCCTGGTCGGCGCGGCGATCGCCCGCCAGCGCGAGACCCGCCTCGAGATCGACGAGTCCGGGCTGCACCCCGAGCCCGTCGACGACGACGAGTGACGCGGTGAGCGACGTCAGGGACGTCCCGGAGTCCTGGCCGGTCGAGAGCTCGGCGGACCTGCACCGCGACGCGTGGGTGCTCGCCCTCCGCTCCGACCGTGTACGACGCCCGGGGGACCACGACGAGGCCGCGTTCCGGCGCCTCGTGGTCGAGCATCCCGGCGCTGCCGTCGTCCTCGCCGTCGACGAGCAGGACCGCGTGCTGTGCATCCGCCAGTACCGCCATCCCGCCCAGGCGCGGCTGGTCGAGCTGCCGGCCGGTGTGATCGACCACCCGGGTGAGGACCCGGAGCAGGTCGCGCGCCGCGAGCTGCGCGAGGAGGCCGCGCTGCAGGCCGAGCGCTGGACCCACCTGCTCTCGACCTGGAGCTCGCCCGGCTACTCCGCGGAGAAGATCCACTACTACCTCGCCGAGGGGCTGGCGACGGCCGACCGGGGCGACTTCGTGCTGCAGCACGAGGAGGCCGACCTCGAGGAGGTCTGGGTGCCGTTCGAGGAGCTCGTCGACGCCGTACTCGCGGGGGCCGTGGCCGACGGTCCGGTGGTGCAGGCGGTGCTGGCCCTCCAGGTCCGCCGGGACCGGGCCGGCCGATGACCGAGCTCGACGCGATCGACGCCGCCATCGTCCGCGAGCTGCAGGACGATGCGCGGCTGGCGAACAACGTGCTGGCCGCGCGGGTCGGCATCGCCCCGTCGACCTGCCACGGCCGGGTCCGCTCGCTCTTCGAGCGGGGCGTGATCCGCGGCGCGCACGCCGAGATCGACCAGGCCGCGATCGGCCGGCCGCTGCAGGCGATGATCTCGGTCCGGCTCCGCCCGCACGCCCGGGGCGAGCTGGCGGCCTTCGCCCAGGCCATGGCGCAGCTGCCCGAGGTGCTCAACGTCTACTTCCTCGCCGGCGCCGACGACTTCCTGGTGCACGTGGCGACCGCCGGCTCGGAGGAGCTGCGCGAGTTCGTGGTCAACCACCTCAGCGGCACCAAGGACGTCGCGATGACGGAGACCAGCCTGATCTTCGAGCACCTGCGCGGCCGGCCGGCGGCCGAACCACGTTCGGTGCGACCTGCGCCACACGCCTGATCGCCGACGATCCGATCCGGATTCGCGCGGCGGCAGCGAATAATCGCTGCGGCCACTAGCGGTGCGCTCGACTGATCTTCACAATTTCTGCTCACCGGGGAATCCGCATCGGAACGCCCGTGACCAGGAGGATGCAGTCCATGCGCGTCGGTGTGCCGAAGGAAGTCAAGAACCACGAGTACCGCGTCGCGATCACCCCGATCGGCGTGCACGAGCTGGTCGCGCACGGCCACGAGGTCGTCGTCCAGGCCGGCGCGGGTGTCGGGTCGTCCATCGAGGACGCCGACTACGTCGCCGCGGGCGCCACGATCGTCGCCACCGCCGAGGAGGCGTGGGGCACCGACGGCGGGGTCGACCTGGTCCTGAAGGTCAAGGAGCCGGTCGCGGAGGAGTACCACCGCATCCGCGAGGGCCAGACACTCTTCACCTACCTGCACCTGGCCGCGGACAAGCCGCTCACCGAGGAGCTGCTGGCCCGCAAGGTCACCGGCATCGCCTACGAGACCGTGCAGCTGCCGAGCGGCGCGCTGCCGCTGCTGTACCCGATGTCCGAGGTCGCCGGCTGCCTCGCGCCCCAGGTCGGCGCCCACGCGCTGATGAAGGCCCAGGGCGGCCGGGGCGTCCTGATGGGCGGCGTCGGTGGCGTCGCGAACGCCAAGGTGGTCATCATCGGTGCCGGTGTCTCGGGCCAGAACGCCGCCAACATCGCGCTCGGCATGGGCGCCGACGTCACCCTGCTCGACACCGACCTCGACAAGCTGCGGATGTCCTTCTGGCGCTACAACAACCGCGTCCACGGGCTCGCCTCGTCGAAGCTGACCCTCGAGCAGCAGGTCATGGAGGCCGACCTGGTCATCGGCGCCGTGCTGATCCCCGGTGCCGCCGCGCCGAAGCTGGTCTCCAACGAGCTGGTGTCGCGGATGAAGCCCGGCTCGGTGCTCGTCGACATCGCCGTCGACCAGGGTGGCTGCTTCGAGGACACCCGGCCCACGACGCACGCCGACCCGACGTACCAGGTCCACGGCTCGACGTTCTACTGCGTGGCCAACATGCCCGGCGCCGTCCCGAACACGTCGACCTACGCGCTGACCAACGCCACGCTGCCGTACGTCGTCGCGCTGGCCGACAAGGGCTGGCAGGCCGCGTGCCGCGACGACCACAGCCTCGCGCTCGGGCTCAACACCCACGCCGGGCAGCTCACCAACGCGCCCGTCGGCGAGGCCGTGGGCATCGCGTCGATGCCGCTCGCGGAGGCGCTGGCCTGACCGGCCATCCGCCGGGGACCGACAGGCATGCCCTAGCCTGACCGGGTGAGTGGCGCAGGGGCGGTGGACCGGGCGGTCCGGACCTACCTGGACCACCTGACGGTCGAGAAGGGGCTCGCCGCCAACACGCTGAGCTCCTACCGTCGCGACCTGCGCCGCTACCGCGAGCACCTGGCGGCCGCCGGCATCGACCACCTCGACGGGGTGAGCGAGGCGACGGTCACCGAGTTCCTGATGCGGCTGCGCGAGGGCGACGCCGACCACCCGCCGCTGAGCGCGTCCTCAGCGGCGCGGACGGTGGTGGCCGTCCGCGGCTTCCACAAGTTCGCCGTCGCCGACGGGCTGGCGCAGCTGGACCCGGCCGCGGCGGTCAAGCCGCCGTCGCCGGCCAAGCGGCTGCCGAAGGCGCTGCCGCTCTCGGACGTGGAGGCGATCCTCGAGGCCGCGGGCGCTCCCGGGACGCCGCTCGCGCTGCGCGACCGGGCGTTGCTGGAGGTGCTCTACGGGACGGGCGCCCGGATCTCCGAGGCCGTCGGGCTCGACGTCGACGACGTGTCCGCTCTCGACCTGCGCGACGACGACGACAACACGATCCTGCTGAGCGGCAAGGGCGGCAAGGAGCGGCTGGTGCCGGTCGGCTCGTTCGCCCGGGCGGCGCTGTCGGCCTACCTGGTGCGGGGGCGTCCGGCGTTGGTCGCCAAGGCCACGCCGGCTCTCTTCCTCAACTCACGAGGAGGCCGGCTCTCCCGCCAGTCCGCCTGGGCGGTGCTGGTCAAGGCGGCCGAGCGGGCCGGCGTCACCCGCGACGTCTCGCCGCACACGCTGCGCCACTCGTTCGCGACCCACCTGCTCGACGGCGGCGCCGACGTGCGGGTCGTGCAGGAGCTGCTCGGCCACGCGTCGGTGACGACGACGCAGGTCTACACGCTGGTGACGGTCGACAACCTGCGCGAGGTCTTCGCGACCGCACACCCGAGGGCCCGCGATGCCTGAGCCCGTGTCGTCCGGTGCGCAGGACGCGGCGTACGACCGCATCATCGAGTACGCCGACGGGCGCGGCCTCGCGCTCTACCCGCACCAGGAGGAGGCGATTCTCTCCCTGCTGGCGGGCGACAACGTCGTGCTGGCCACGCCGACCGGGTCCGGGAAGTCGCTGGTCGCGATGGCCGCCGCGATGGCCGCGCTCGCCGACGACCGGGTGACCTTCTACACCGCGCCGATCAAGGCGCTGGTGAGTGAGAAGTTCTTCGACCTCGTCGAGGTCTTCGGCGCCGCCGACGTGGGCATGCTGACCGGTGACGTGGCCGTTAACGCCGACGCCCCGGTGATCTGCTGCACGGCCGAGGTGCTCGCCAACATCGCGCTGCGGGAGGGCTCCGCCGCCGATGTCGGCATGGTGGTGATGGACGAGTTCCACTTCTACGGCGAGCCCGGGCGCGGCTGGGCCTGGCAGGTGCCGCTCATCGAGCTGCCGCAGGCGCAGTTCCTGCTGATGTCGGCGACCCTCGGCGACACGACCGAGCTGGCCGCGGACCTGACCCGGCGCAACGGTCGCGACACCACGACCGTCGACCAGGCCGAGCGCCCGGTCCCGCTGGACTTCTCGTGGTCGCTGGAGCCGATGGGCGACAAGCTCGCCGAGCTGGTCAGCACCGGCCAGGGGCCGGTCTACGTCGTGCACTTCACCCAAGCGGCCGCCGTCGAGCACGCCGTGTCGCTGCTGAGCGGTCCCGGCCGGCTCGACACGGTGCTGCCGAAGGAGCGCAAGGAGCAGATCGCCGAGCGGCTGGCGCCGGTGCGCTTCGCGGCCGGGTTCGGCAAGACCCTGAGCAAGCTGCTGCGCCAGGGGATCGGCGTCCACCACGCGGGGATGCTCCCTCGCTACCGCCGCCTCGTCGAGCAGCTCGCCCAGGCCGGCCTGCTGACCGTCATCTGCGGCACCGACACCCTCGGTGTCGGCATCAACGTGCCGATCCGCACGGTGCTCTTCACCGGCCTCGCCAAGTACGACGGGTCGCGGCAGCGGGTGCTGCGCACGCGTGAGTTCCTGCAGATCGCCGGCCGCGCGGGGCGTGCGGGCTTCGACACGGCGGGCTATGTCGTCGTCCAGGCGCCGGAGCACGTGATCGAGAACGAGAAGGCCAAGGCGAAGGCCGCCGCGAAGAACGCCGCCATGAGCGCGGAGAAGCAGGCCAAGCGGGGGTCGAAGGCGCAGCTGAAGAAGCCGCCGGCCGGCACCGTGGTGTGGACCGAGCAGACCTTCGACAAGCTCGTCGAGGGCCGGCCCGAGCCGCTGAAGTCGCAGATGAAGGTCGACAACGCGATGCTGGTCAACGTCCTCTCCCGCGAGGAGGACGCGTTCCCGGTGATGCGCCGGCTGCTGATGGACAACCACGAGGACCGGCGCAGCCAGCTGCGGCTCGCCAAGCGGGCGGTCCGGCTGGCGCGGAGCCTGGTGACCTCCGAGGTGCTGACCCGGCTCGACGAGCCCGACGGGTTCGGCCGCCGCTACGTCCTCACCGAGGCGCTGCCGGAGGACTTCGCGCTCAACCAGCCGCTGTCGCACTTCGCACTGGCCGTCCTCGACGTGCTCGACCCGGACAGCCCCGACTTCGTACTCGGCGTCGTCTCCGTGGTCGAGGCCACCCTGGAGGCCCCGCGGCCGCTCCTGCTCGCCCAGCGCCATGCCGCCCGCGGCGAGGCGATCGCCGCGCTCAAGGCCGACGGCGTCGAGTACGACGAGCGGATGGCCCTGATCGAGGACGTCACCTGGCCCGAGCCGCTCAGCGACCTGCTCGAGCCCCTGTTCGAGACCTACCGCGAGCGGCACCCGTGGCTGGCGCCCGACGCGCTGGCGCCCAAGTCGGTCGTGCGCGAGATGTGGGAGCAGGGGATGGGCTTCACCGACCTGGTCGCCCGCTATCAGGTGGCCCGCTCCGAGGGGCTGGTGCTGCGCTACCTCACCGACGCCTACCGCGCGCTGCGGCAGACCGTCCCGGCGTCGTACCGGACCGGGGAGCTGGAGCTGCTGGTCGAGTGGCTGGGCGAGACCGTCCGCCAGGTCGACTCCTCGCTGCTCGACGAGTGGGAGGCGCTGGCCGACCCGGAGCACGCGAGCACGCAGGTGAGCCACCACGAGCCGCCGCCTCCGCCGCGGCCGCTCAGCCAGCAGGGCCGGGTCTTCGACGTGATGGTCCGCAACGCGATGTGGCGCCGGGTCGAGCTCGTCGCCCGCGACGACGTGCCCGCGCTCGCCTCCCTGGAGCCGGACGGCTCCGACTGGGGGGAGGGCGACTGGGACCGGGCGATCGAGGACTACTACGCCGAGCACGACCGGCTGCTGACCGACGCCGATGCCCGCGGCCCGGCGCTGCTGTCCGTCGAGAAGGCGCCGGACCGGTGGGTGGCCACGCAGACCCTGCACGACCCGGACGGCAACCACGACTGGGTGGTCCGCGCGGAGGTCGACCTCGCGGCCAGCGACGAGGCCGGCGAGGCCGTCGTCCGCACGCTGGCGATGGAGAGCCTCACCGGCTGACGCGCTGCTGACGTCGTAGCGCGCGGCGCGCCTCCCGAATGTCGTCGTGTCGACATTGTTGGATGGAGAGGTCCCGGGCTCTGGGGAAGGAGCCCGCAACCACTCCACGACAAAAGGTGAGGGCGATGGTCGGTACCTACGGAGGATCCAGTGCACCCGACATGCCGCCGCGGATGCCGATCCCGGCTCCCGCGCGCGAGACGGGCAGCGAGGTCCCGCTCGGCACGGAGGACGCGATGACGCTGCAGTTCCCGACCCCGGAGACCCCCACGGTGCGGGTCCCGATCGAGCCGTCGGGCGACATCGGTCCGACCGGACGGCCGATGCCGTTCCTGCCGGACCCGCGACCGGTCACGGCCCACGGCCAGGCGCGGGTCATCGCGATGTGCAACCAGAAGGGCGGCGTCGGCAAGACCACGACGACCATCAACCTGGGCGCCGCGCTGGCCGAGTACGGCCGCAAGGTGCTGCTGGTCGACTTCGACCCGCAGGGCTCGCTCTCCGTCGGGCTCGGGCTCAACCCGCACGACATGGAGACGACGGTCTACAACCTGCTGATGGACCCGGAGACGACGCTCGACGAGGTCGTCGTGCCCTCCGGCGTGCCCGGCATGGACCTGCTGCCGTCCAACATCGACCTGTCGGCCGCCGAGGTCCAGCTCGTGCACGAGGTCGCCCGCGAGCAGACCCTGCAGCGCGTCCTGGCGCCGGCGATCGCCGAGTACGACGTCATCCTCATCGACTGCCAGCCCTCGCTCGGCCTGCTGACCGTCAACGCGCTCACCGCCTCGCACGGCGTGATCGTGCCGCTGGAGTGCGAGTACTTCGCGCTGCGCGGCGTCGCGCTCCTCAAGGCCACCATCGACAAGGTGAAGCAGCGCCTCAACCCCGGCCTGGAGGTCGACGGCGTCCTCGGCACCATGTACGACGGCCGCACGCTCCACGGCCGCGAGGTGCTCGAGCGCCTCGTGCAGGCCTGGGGCGACAAGGTCTTCCACACGGTCATCCGGCGCACGGTGAAGTTCTCCGACTCGACCGTGGCGGGCGAGCCGATCACGTCGTACGCCTCGGGCTCCAGTGGCGCCGAGGCCTACCGGCAGCTGGCGAAGGAGGTGGCGGTTCGGTGTCTCGACGTGTGAGCCTGCCGGCCGCCGACGACCTCTTCCGTCCCACCTCCGAGCCCGCCGTCCGGGCCGTCCCGGACCCGCCGGCCGAGCAGCCGGAGCAGCAGAAGGGGCCCAGCGGGCGGATCCGGCACGACGAGAAGATCACGGTCTACATCACCTCGCAGGAGCTGATGGACCTCGAGCGTGCCCGGCTGACCCTGCGCGGCGAGCACGGCCTCGCCGTCGACCGCGGCCGCCTGGTGCGCGAGGCGCTGCACCTGGTGCTCGCCGACCTCGAGACGGCCGGAGAGGACTCGCCCCTCGTCAGGCGCCTGCGTGAGTGAGGAGGTCGGGGCGGTCGCGGAGCCCGAGTCATCGGAGCCCAAGGGCGGCTTCGCCGTCCGCCTCGACAACTTCGAGGGTCCGTTCGACCTGCTGCTCAGCCTGATCTCGAAGCACAAGCTCGACGTCACCGAGATCGCGCTGTCGAAGGTCACCGACGAGTTCATCGCGCACGTCAAGGCCCTGCCCCAGACGGGCCTGGCGTCCGACGACCTCGAGGAGACGACCAGCTTCCTGCTCGTCGCGGCGACCCTGCTCGACCTCAAGGCGGCGCGGCTGCTGCCCCAGGGCGACGTGGAGGACGAGGAGGACCTCGCCCTGCTCGAGGCGCGCGACCTGCTGTTCGCGCGGCTGCTGCAGTACAAGGCCTACAAGCAGGTCGCAGCAGTCCTCGACACCCGCCTGCAGGCCGAGTCGCGGCGCTTCCCGCGCGCCGTCGGGCTCGAGGAGCGCTTCGCCGGGCTGCTGCCGGAGGTGCTCATCGGCATCGGCCTCGACCAGTTCGCCGCGCTCGCGGCGAAGGCGATGGAACCCAAGCCGGAGCTCGAGCTCACCCTCCACCACATCCACGCCCCGACGGTCAGCGTGCGCGAGCAGGCGATGGTCGTGGTCGACCGGCTGCGCCGGAGTGGGACGATGACCTTCCGGGCCCTGTGCGGTGACTCGCCCGACACGCTGACCACGGTCGCGCGCTTCCTCTCCCTGCTCGAGCTGTTCCGCGAGGGAGCGGTGGCCTTCGACCAGGTCACGCCGCTCGGCGAGCTGACCGTGCGCTGGACCGGCGACGAGGCGGTCGACGTGGACGACCTGATCACCGACGAGTTCGACGGGGGACCCCCGCCGGCTGAGGAGAAGAACGATGACTGAGCCGACCGACGAGGTCGCGACCGAGGAGGCGCTGGCCGTCCCGCTCGCCCCGCTGCGCCCCGCCCTGGAGGCGGTGCTGATGGTTGCCGACCAGCCGCTCGACCAGATCGCCCTCGCCACCGCCGTCGGGTATCCCGCGCAGGAGGTGGCCGAGGCGCTGGCCGCCCTGGCCGCCGAGTACGACGAGCAGGGCCGCGGCTTCGAGCTGCGCAATGTCGCCGGCGGCTGGCGCTTCTACACCCGCGAGGAGTACGCCGCGGTCGTCGAGGGCTTCGTCCTCGAGGGCCAGCAGGCGCGACTCACCCAGGCCGCGCTGGAGACCCTCGCGGTCGTCGCCTACCAGCAGCCGGTCTCCCGGGCCCGGGTCTCCGCCGTGCGCGGCGTCAACGTCGACGGCGTCATGCGCACGCTGCTCAACCGCGGGCTGGTCGAGGAGGCCGGCCAGGACGGCGAGCACGGCGCGACGCTCTACCGCACGACGTCGTACTTCCTGGAGCGGATCGGGATCGTCTCCCTCGACGAGCTGCCGGACCTGGCCCCGCACCTGCCCGACCTCGCCGAGATGGAGGAGGAGCTCGCCGCCTCCTCTCCCGAGCCCGAGCCCGTCGCCGAGGAGTCCTCCGATGGCGCGTGAGATCGCGGTCGACGAGGACGGCCTGATCCGGCTGCAGAAGCTGCTCGCCCAGTCCGGCGTCGCCTCGCGGCGCCGCTGCGAGGAGCTGATGCTCGACGGCGAGGTCGAGGTCGACGGCGAGGTCGTCACCCGCCTCGGCACGAAGGTCGACCCGCGCACGGCCGTCATCAAGGTCTCCGGCAAGCGCCTGCCGCCGGTCTCCGCCCACGTCTACCTCGTCCTCAACAAGCCACGCGGCGTGGTGTCCACCATGTCCGACCCGGAGGGGCGTCGTACCCTCAGCGACTTCGTCGGCGACCGGCCCGAGCGGCTCTTCCACGTCGGCCGGCTCGACACCGACACCTCCGGGCTGCTGCTGCTCACCAACGACGGCGACTTCGCGCACCGGATGGCGCACCCGTCCTTCGAGGTCGAGAAGACCTATGTCGCCGAGGTGGCCGGCCGGCTGACCAAGGCCACCGTCGCCGACCTCCTCGCCGGGGTGACCCTCGAGGACGGTCCGGTCGACGTGCGCCGGGCCCGGATCATCGCGACCGCCAACGAGAAGTCGATCATCGAGCTGGTCATCCACGAGGGCCGCAACCGGATCGTGCGGCGCCTGCTCGACCACGTCGGCCACCCGGTCCGCCAGCTCAGCCGCACCCGCTTCGGCCCGATCGAGCTCGGCACCCTCGGCAGCGGGACACTGCGCGAGCTCAGCGACGACGAGCTCGGCCAGCTGCTGGAGCTCGTCGGCCTGTAGGAGCCATCTGGCCTACCGTGGACGGGTGATCCCGGTCCCGCCGGTCCCCGTCGCGCTGCGCAGGCATGTCGCCGCGCGGATCCCGTACGACGTCGACTTCGGCGCACCCGGCGTCCACCGTGGCCTGCCGTCCACCACGATCACGCTCGTCCTGCCGCTCGACGACCCGCTCCGCGTCTCGTGGGCGGGACGCCCGGCCACCCTGCACGCCGCGTTCTCGTCGCTCTCGGGACTGCATGCCGCGCCGGCGGCGATCCACCACGACGGCACCCAGCGCGGCGTCCAGCTCGCGCTGACCCTCGAGGGTGCGCGGGTGCTGCTGGGGCGACCCGCCGCGGACCTGTCGGGGGAGCTGACCGACCTGGAGGAGGCCGTCGTACCCACGGCGCTGCGGGAGCTGCCCGAGCGGCTGCACGCGCTCGCGACCTGGCCGGCCCGGGTGGCGCTCGTCGACCGCACCCTCGCCGCGCTCGCCGCTCGCGGGGGAGACGCCGCCCCGCGGGCGGAGGTGGCCCGGGCGCTCGCGCTGCTGACGGCCGGGCGGCGCGTGGCCGAGGTGGCCCACGACGTGGGCTACAGCCGCCGGCGGCTCGGGACGCTGGTCCGCGCCGAGTGCGGGCTGGCGCCGAAGGATCTCCAGCGGATCGCGCGCCTCGAGGTCGCCCGCCGCCTGCTCGGGCGCCGGCCGCTGGCCGAGGTCGCCGCGGTCTGTGGGTACGCCGACCAGGCGCACCTGGCGCGGTAGTGGCGGGCGCTCGCGGGCTGCACGCCCACGGCCTGGCTGCGCGAGGAGTTCCCGTTCGTCCAAGACCACGGGGCGGACGGGGGAGCAGGCTCGGGGCATGAGCACTGACGAGTTGGCCGCCACCGTGCGGCTCTGGCCCGCCCTGCAGTTCCGTGACGTCGACGCGATGACCACCTGGCTGGGGGCCATCGGCTTCGTCGAGCACGCCACCCACCGCGACGGGACCGGGACGGTGGTCCACGCCGAGTGGCTCTGGCCGGGCGGAGGAGGAGTGATGTTCGGCGCCGTCCGCGACGAGAGCCCGCTGCAGCCGGCCGGGTCGGGAGCGGTCTACCTCGTGACGGACGACCCGGACGCGGCGTTCGAGGCGGCCGTGGCAGCCGGCGCCACCGTGGAGCGGGCGATGGTGGACCAGGACTACGGCGGGCGGGGCGGCAGCGTGCGGGATCCGGAGGGCAACCACTGGTCGTTCGGGTCCTACCAGCCCGGCGCTGGGGCGGGGGCGTGATCCCCTAACCTTGCGGGGTGCCTGAGACCAGCGAAGCCGGCATCCTCACCGGGCCCGTCGAGATCGTCGGCACCGGCCTGATCGGCACGTCGATCGCGCTGGCCTGCCGCCGCGCCGGCCTCGAGGTGCTGCTCACCGACACCGCGCCCGACCACCTCCGGACCGCGACCGGGCTGGGCGCCGGACGGGCACGCACGCCGGCCGACGTCCCGCAGCTGGTCGTGGTCGCCGTACCTCCGGACGCGCTGGGACCCGCCATCGTGGCCGCGCTCGACGCCGCCGGCCCGGACACGGTCGTGACCGACGTGGGCAGCGTGAAGGCACCGCCGCTGGATGCCGTCGGGGCGCACCCGTCCCGCAGCCGGTACGTCGGCAGCCACCCGATGGCCGGCACCGAGTACAGCGGTCCGCTGACCGCCAGCGCCTCGCTCTTCGACGGCCGCCCGTGGGCGGTCACGCCGGGACCCGACGCCACGCCGGCCGCCACCCGCACGGTCGAGGCCCTGGTCCGGCTCTGCGGCGCCGTGACCGTCCGGCTGAGCCCGGTCGAGCACGACCGCGCCGTGGCCCGGACCTCCCACGTGCCGCACCTGATGGCCTCCCTCGTGGCCGGCACCCTCGCGGCGGCACCGCCCGAGCACCTCGCACTCTCCGGCACCGGCGTGCGCGACGTCACCCGCGTCGCCGGCGGCGACCCGCGGCTCTACAGCCAGATCATCGCGGGCAACGCCGCCGAGGTGGCCGCGCTGCTCACCGAGGTGCGGGCGCGGCTGGACCTCGTCCTGGAGGCGGTCGCCGACGACGACCGGGTCGGGCTCGAGTCGCTGCTCGGCTACGGCCAGGCCGGGACCCGCGCCATCCCGGGCAAGCACGGAACGGCTCCGCAGGCGATGGAGGCGGTCCGGGTCGCCGTACCCGACCACCCGGGGGAGCTGGCGCGCCTGTTCGCCGACGCCGGCGACAGCGGGGTCAACATCGAGGACGTCCGGATCGACCACGACCCCGGTCGCCCGGTCGGCCTCGTCGAGCTCGACGTGGTGGCCGAGCGCGCCGAGGACCTGCGGGTGGCGCTGGAGTCGAAGGGCTGGACGACTCACCGGTAGTCTGCGGGCCGTGAATGCACCGCTGAACGTCGTTGTGGCCGTGGACGGAACGTCCGGTTCGGGCAAGTCGAGCACCTGTCGCGCTGTCGCCGACCGGCTCGGCCTGCGCTACCTCGACACGGGCGCTCAGTACCGCGCGATGACGTGGTGGATGCTGAGCAACGGCATCGACGTGCACGACCCGGCGGCCGTCGCCGCGCGGGCGCAGGACCCGCAGATCGTGTCCGGCACCGACCCGCTCGCGCCGACGATCACTATCGACGGCACCGACGTGTCGGTCGAGATCCGCAGCGACGAGGTCAACGGCGCGGTCTCGCCCGTCAGCGCCGTGCCCGAGGTGCGCGCCCGGCTGGTCGACCTGCAGCGTTCGATCGTGGGCGACGGGGGAATCGTCGTCGAGGGCCGCGACATCGCCTCCGTCGTGTGCCCCGACGCCGACGTGAAGGTCTACCTGACCGCCGACCCGGCCGCCCGCGCCGCCCGCCGCGCCCTCGAGAACGGTGGCGCCGACGTCGCCGCCACCGAGGCGTCGCTGCTCGCTCGCGACAAGATCGACTCGGGGCGTGCCGTGGCCCCGCTGACCCAGGTCGACGGTGCCGTCCACATCGACTCGACCGACCGGACCCTCGACGAGGTCATCGAGCTGGTGGTGGGCCTGGTGACGGAGCGCGTGTGAACGCAGCCCACCAGGAGGCTCCCCGCTCCGACGGGATCGCTGCGCCCGCACGTCGACTGCTCGTGCGCGGCCGGCCGGCCTCGCGCTGGCTGATCCGGCGCCGGTACGACGTCCGGGTGCACCACCCCGAGCGCTTCCCCGCGCACGGGCCGGCCGTCGTGGCCGGCAACCACGTGGGCTTCGTCGACGGGCCGCTGATGGCGATCTTCGCCCCCCGGCCGGTGCACGCGCTGACCAAGGAGGAGATGTTCAGCGGGCCGCTCGGGTGGTTCCTGCGCCGGGCCGGGCAGGTGCCCCTGGACCGCTTCCACACCGACCCGAGGGCGGTCCGCACGGCGCTGCGGGTGCTGCGCGACGGGCACGCGGTCGGGGTGTTCCCGGAGGGCACGCGGGGCCCGGGCGACCTGACCACGTTCCACACGGGCGCGGCGTACCTGGCGCTGGTGACCGGCGCGCCCGTCGTACCCATGACCTTCCTGGGGACCCGCCTGCCGGGCGGGCGGAGCAGTTCGCTGCCCCCCAAGCGGGCGCAGATCGACATCGTGGTCGGCGAGCCGATGGCCGTCGATGCGGTGTCCTGGCCCCGGACGAGGGATCATGTACGTCTGACGTCGGCCGCCCTGCGCGCGCACATGCGCAGCGGGCTCGCCGACGCGCTCGAGGAGACGGGGCGGAGCCTGCCGGGTCCGCTCCCGCAAGGAGATCGTGATGAGTGAAGCTGCCCCCGCCGGGGTGGTCCCGGTGCTGGCCGTCGTCGGCCGGCCCAACGTCGGCAAGTCGACCCTGGTCAACCGCATCCTGGGCCGCCGCGAGGCGGTCGTCGAGGACATCCCCGGGGTGACCCGCGACCGCGTCTCGTACGACGCCGAGTGGAACGGCCGGGCGTTCACGGTGGTCGACACCGGTGGCTGGGACCCGGACGCCCGCGGCATGGCCGCGATGATCAAGGCGCAGGCCGAGATCGCCGTCGGCCTCGCCGACGCGGTGCTCTTCGTCGTCGACTCGACGGTCGGCATCACCGACGCCGACGAGGCGGTCGTGCGGGTGCTGCGCAAGTCCGGCAAGCCCGTCGTACTGGCCGCCAACAAGGTCGACGACGAGCGAGCCGAGGCCGAGGCCTACGGCCTGTGGAACCTCGGCCTGGGCGAGCCGTTCAGCGTCTCCGCGCTGCACGGGCGCGGCTCCGGCGACCTGCTCGACGCCGTGCTGTCGGTCCTGCCCGAGGCGCCCGAGCACGGCTACGAGGAGCTCGGCGGCCCCCGCCGGATCGCCATCGTCGGCCGTCCCAACGTCGGCAAGTCCTCGCTGCTCAACAAGCTGGCCGGCGAGGAGCGGGTCGTCGTCGACAACGTCGCCGGCACCACCGTCGACCCGGTCGACGAGCTGGTCGAGCTCGGCGGCGAGACCTGGCGCTTCATCGACACCGCGGGCATCCGCAAGCGGGTCAAGGAGGCCTCGGGCCACGAGTACTACGCCTGGCTGCGGACCTCCACCGCCATCGAGCGGGCCGAGGTGTGCGTGCTGGTCCTCGCCGGCGACGAGTCGATCGCCGAGCAGGACATGCGGATCCTGCAGGAGGTGCGCGAGGCCGGCAAGGCGCTCGTCATCGCCTTCAACAAGTGGGACCTCGTCGACGCCGAGCGCCGCTACTACCTCGACCGCGAGATCGAGCGCGACCTGGTGCAGGTGCAGTGGGCGCCGCGGATCAACATCACCGCCAAGACCGGCTGGCACATCGACCGGCTCGTGCCAGCGCTGACCCGCGCGATCGAGGGCTGGGAGACGCGGGTCTCGACCGGCGCCCTCAACTCGTTCCTCGGCCGGATCGTCGCCGAGCACCCGCACCCGGTGCGCGGTGGCAAGCAGCCGCGGATCCTCTTCGGCAGCCAGGTCTCGACCGCGCCGCCGGTGTTCAAGCTGTTCACCACCGGCAAGCTCGACCAGGGCTACGAGCGGTTCATCGAGCGCCGCCTGCGCGAGGAGTTCGGGTTCGTCGGCACGCCGATCGAGATCAAGGTGCAGCCGCGGGAGAAGCGCGGGCGGAAGTAGGTTCGCGGGTCGGCGTGAGTGTTGCGGTTTGGTCCCAAACCGCAACAATTCAGGCCCCCCGGGATGCAGTTCGTGCCCGATCGACGAGGGTGATCAGCACTTGCGTCGTTCGAACAAATGTTCGAACATGGACGGGTGAGCATCCGCGCCGTCGTGACCCCTGAGCTGGTCGACCCACGCGCGGTCGTCGACCAGCTCCGCGGCCGGATCCAGGCCCTCCAGGGTGGCCCGACCCGGCTGAGCGTGCCGACCCTGCCCGTCTTCGACGGTCTGGTGCAGCTGCGCACCGGGGGTGTGTACGGCGTCGACTCGGCCAGCCTCGGCATGGCGCTCGCCGCGGGGGCGTCGCAGGCCGGGGAGTGGGTCGGCTTCGCCGGCTGGGACGACTTCGGCGTCGAGGCGGCCCACCAGTGGGGGATCGACCTCTCCCGCACCGTGCTCGTCCCGTCGCCGGGGGAGCACTGGCTCGAGGTCACCGCGGCGCTGGTCGACGTGCTCAAGGTGGTGGTGCTGCGCCCGCCCGGTCAGGTCGACGCGAAGTCGGCGAGCATCATCGACGCCCGGCTCCGGGCGCGCTCGGGTGTGCTGGTCGTGCAGGGCGACTGGCCGCGCTGCGAGGTGCGGCTGGCGGCCGAGCGGAGCGCCTGGCTGGGCATCGGCGCCGGGCGCGGGCGACTGCGCGAGCGCCGGGTGGAGCTGGTCGCCCGCGGTGGTGGGCGGATGCCGACGCGGTCCGAGGTGGCGCTCGCTGGAGGCGCGGCCCAAGGCCATGCCTCCCCATCCCTGGCGGCGCCCGCGCCGCCCATCACGCACGCTGGCCGCGTTGCCGATGCTTGAAAGACGCCCAGTCTGCCCGCGCATCGGCGCCTTGCCAGCGCACGTGCTGGACGACGTGGGCATCCACCGAGGATGGGGAGGCGCGGCCTAGTGCGCACCATGGTCGTCTGGTGCTCCGACTGGTCGGTGACGGCGGGGCTGCTCGAGCTCGCCGACGGCAGGGGCGAGGACGATCCCGTGCTCGACGTCGGCGCGCCGGCCGTCGTACTCGCGAACAACCGGGTGGTCGTCTGCAATGCCACCGCCCGGGCGGAGGGGGTGCGTCGCGGCCAGCGCCGGCGTGACGCCCAGGCGCGCTGTCCCGAGGTGGTGCTGCTGAGCGCCAACCCCGACCGGGACGCGCGCTGGTTCGAGCCGGTGCTCACGACCGTGGAGGAGGTCCGGCCCGGGGTCGCCCCGCTGCGGCCGGGCCTGCTCGCGCTGCCGGCTCCCGGACGCTACTTCGCGCGGGGCGGTGAGGGTGGCATCGGTGGCGAGGAGGCAGCGGCGGCGCTGCTGGCCGAGCACCTCGTCGGTGCCGGGGTGTGGGACTGCCGGTTCGGTGCGGCCGACGACCTGTACGCCGCCGAGCGGGCCGCTCGCCAGGCCACGCCCCAGGGCTGCCTGGTCGTGCCCGCCGGTGGGTCGGCGGAGTTCCTGCGCAGCCTGCCGGTGACCGCGCTCGCCGACGACGGGCCGGAGGGGGCGGAGCTCGCCGACCTGCTGCGCCGGCTCGGGCTGGTGCTGCTCGGTGACTTCGCCGCGCTCTCGGGGGCCTCGGTGAGCAACCGGTTCGGTGCCTACGGCGTCGAGGTGTGGCGCCGGGTGCAGGGCGAGGAGGTCGTCCGGCTGGCCTCGCGCACACCCCCGCCCGAGCTGGCCTGCGAGATCTCCTTCGAGCCGCCGCTCGACTCCGCCGAGGCGGTCACCTTCAGCGTGCGCACCACGGCCGAGAGGTTCGTCGCCGGGCTCTCCGAGCGACAGCTCGTCGCGACCGGGGTGCGGATCGAGGCGGAGTTCGAGGACGGCGTCTCGGCCCGGACCTGGCTGCACCCGCGCTGCTTCACCTCCCGCGACCTCGTCGACCGGGTGCACTGGCAGCTGCAGGCCGGCATGGCCGGCTCGGGACTGCGCAGCCGCAAGTCGACGGGGGAGTCGATCACCTCCCCGGTCACCCTCGTCCGCTTCCTCCCCGACACCGTCGAGCCCGCCGGCGCCCACGTCGACGGGCTCTGGGGTGGCGGTGCTGACGACCAGGTCGTGCGGGGCGTGGCGCGGGTCCAGGCCATGGTCGGGTACGACGCCGTCCGGGTCCCGGTCCGCCAGGGCGGCCGGAGCGCGGCCGACCGCCAGGCGCTGGTCCCGTGGGGGGAGCGGCCGGTCGGCCTGCGTCCCGTCGACCGGCCGTGGCCGGGCCGGATCCCCGGGCCGGCGCCGAGCAGGGTGTTCGCCGAGGCGCTGGAGGCCGAGGTCGTCGACGAGGCGGGTGTCGACGTCGCCGTCACCAGCCGGGGGCAGGTGACCGGACCGCCGTGGCGGTTCCGGATCGGCCGGCGCTGGCACCCGGTCGCCTCGTGGGCCGGGCCGTGGCCGGTCGACGAGTCCTGGTGGCTGGGGGCGGGCAGCGGCGGCCGCGCCGCCCGCTTCCAGGTGGTCGGTGTCGACGGGCGGGCCTGGCTGCTGTGCTGGCGCAGCCCCGGCTCCTGGGAGGTGGAGGCGGCGTACGACTAGGTGCGACGAGGTGCGACGAGGTCGTGCCCGCCAGGGGATGGGAGACGCGACCCGGGAGGTCTACGCTGCAAGGGATGACACGTGGAGGCTCCCCATGGCACGCAACGGCAGCCCGGCGGACGTGATCCCCCGGAACCTCAGGGCGCTGCACGGCGCCCTCGAGCACAGCGTCACCATCCAGGCGACCAAGCTGCAGGAGCTGATGGACGACCTCGTCGTCCGAGGCTCGCTGACCCGCGCCGAGGCCGACAACCTCCTCGGCCAGCTGGTGAGCGCCAGCAAGGCCTACTCCCAGGCGCTGCTGCAGGTCCTCGACACCGTCACCGAGACCGCGACGGCGCCGGTGCGCGCGACGGCAGGACGCCTCGCCGGGACGGCCGGCGCGATGGCCGGGACCGTGGCGCAGTCGGTCAGGCAGGCGCCGCGCCTCGTGCCCGGACGGGGCAGGTCCACCACGAAGACGGCCTCGCGGTCGGCGAGCGCCGGGCCCGCCCCGGCGCCGGTGGTGGCCGTGCTGCCCGACCTGTCGACGCTGACCGTCCCGCAGGCGAAGTCCCGCCTCGCCGGACTGGACGCGTCCGCGCTGCGTCGGCTGCGCGAGCAGGAGGTCGCGGGCAAGAACCGCAAGGGCGTGCTGGACGAGATCGCCCGCCAGCTGGGCTGAGCAGACGTCCGCATCGCCACGGTCGTGACCCTCGCCCCGGGACTCGTCGCCGAGGGTCAGGGACTGCGCCGCCACTGACGGACGATCCACACCATGCAGACCAGCCAGGCGAGGACCACGGCCACGTCGTCGACGTGCACGCCGTGGGTCGGGCTGAACGTGATGATGACCGGACCGGAGAGCCGGGAGCTTCCCGCCAGCGCCTCGACGGTGATCCCGCTGACGAGGACGGCGCCGGCGGCCAGCTGGAGACGGGGCGACATGATCGCGTCATCGTAGTGGGGCGGATCGGCCCGTCGGACGTGACGTCCGAGCGCGCGCTTCGCGCGGCACCGGCCGGGCCCCTACTGCGGGGCAGGGCCGGACGGGTCCCCGCGGACGAACCCGTCGCTCGTGAGCACCGGGACCACGTCGTCCACGTCGACCTCTGCTGCCGTCGCGACGTCCGCGCCGAACCCGGCGTCGACCAGCTCGCGGCCGCTCGCACAGGCGCGCAGCTCGTCGCCGATCCGGTCGGCGACGGCCCGCCAGGCAGCCAGCGCGACCTGCGCCTCGGCGCTGGTCGGCACCTCGACGTGGGCCCGCAGCGCGTCGAGGACCGCGCCCGCGCCCCACAGGTCCTCCACGGCCGGGCGCAGGGTGTCGTCGGGCCAGCGCTCGCCGGACGCGACGAGCGCCACCGTCGCGCCCGCGGCCACCCGGGGGAGGAGCCACCGGGCCACTGCCGTCCGGTTGCGCAGGGACGCGGCGACCACGGTCGCTCCCGAGCCCGCGTCGCGGACGGCCGCGCAGATGGTGGAGCCGTTGGGCGAGGGCAGGACCAGCCGGTCGACGTACCTGCAGGTGAGGAGCTGGGCAGGGGACAGGCTCGGGGGCGGGTCGTCGAGCTGCCGCGCCTCGAACCGGCCGACGGCCAGCGTGGCGCCCGCCGCCTCGGCGTAGGCCGCGGCCCGGTCGTCCTTCCACGGGAACGGCAGCACGCGCATGCCGCGGAGAGTGGCGATGGAGAGGGTCGTCGTGAACGACAGGACGTCGACCACGACCACGACGTCGGCGTCGGAGGTCAGGGCGGCTGCTCCGGTCGGTCCCCACTCGAGCCGGAGCCTGCTGCCGGGCTGCGTGTGCGCGAGGTCCGGCTCCATGGGATGCGACACCGGGCGTGTCCTAGAGGTACTGGCCCGCGGCCGGCTTGGGCTCCCGCCAGCCGCCGGCGCGGGCCTGGGCCAGCAGCGCGGCGGTGGTCACCGCGTCGGAGGTCTCCAGGACGGTGGCCCGCACGAGCTCCTTGAGGTCCGCCCCGGTGGCGCCGTCGGTGGCGCGGGCGACGGCCGGCAGGTCGAGGTCGGCGTCGCTCCAGGCGAGATAGCGCTGAAGGATCGCCAGGCGGCCCTCGACGCCGGGGGCCTCCATCTTGATGACGGTGTCGAACCGCGACGAGCGCCGCGCGGCCTTGTCGATCTTGCGGTGGTCGTTGGTCGACGCGATCACGACGACACCGCTGCGGTCGGCGAGGCCTCCGTCCATCACGTTGAGGAACTCGCGCAGCCGGTGGGGGTTGGTCTCGCCCCGCTCGCCCACGATCAGGTCGAGGTCGTCCATCAGGACCAGGCTCGGCGACAGGTCGGACGCCAGCTCGAACAGGTCGGTGAGCGAGTGCTCGGTCACCGTGGTGTCCGGCACGAGCACGGTGGCCCGGCCGGCCAGCTCGTGGGCGACGACGGTGCCCAGCTGGGTCTTGCCCGTCCCCGGAGGTCCGACCAGGAGCAGGCCGGTGCTGGTCCCGAGGCCGCGCGCGGCGAGGTCGTCGGCGAGGTCGATCACGCGGTGCACCCGGCGATCGACCGTGTGCCAGACCGAGGGGTCGAGCTTGAGGTGGTCACGGGTCGCGGCCCGGCCGGTCCACCGCTGGAGCAGCAGGCCGGCATCGCTGACCACGACGCGGTAGGCGCCGCGGCGGTAGGGCGACTCCGCGCGGCAGGTGCGCAGGAAGGACTCGAACAGCTCCGGGAGGACGGCGTTGTCGGCGGCGCGACCGATGAGCTGGACGTCCGGCCCGAAGCGGTGCGGCGCGATGCGGGCAACGACGGGGACGGCGCCCAGCGTGCCCGCCGGCAGCAGGACGCTGACGGCGGCGTAGCCCCGGACGTCGCCAGCGGCGCCCGGGATCGACTGGGTCATGGCGGGCCCCGCGGGCACCGAGCCGACGGGGTCGAGGCCCCAGCGCGCCTGCGCCTCGTGGAGCCAGTGCCCGACGGCGTGGGTGACGGCGAGCTCCGGGCACTCCTCCAGCACGACCAGGTCGGTGGGGTCGACGCCCAGCTGCGCGGCGGCGTACTCGAACGGGGTGCTGTCGGCCGGCTGGCGACGCACGAACTCGCGGTCGATGGCCTCGGCCAGCAGCCGGAGGGCAGGCAGCGGCGCCTCCACGAGGAGGTCCGTCACGTCGATGTCGGTCATGTTCACCACCTTCTGGGTACGTCGGGCCGGTCGGGCACAGCTGGACAGTGTGCGCCGACCGGTCCGGCCGGCGCCAATGGTTATCCAGGGGTCCGGCACAACTCCGGCGTCGGTGGTGACGGGCGACCGGTCAGTCCGGGCCCGGCGTCTGGCTGCTCTCGCGGCGGGTCCCCTCGGGGTCGTCGACCCGCTCGTCGGAGTCGTCGAGGATGGCCTCGGCCTGTGCCCGGGGATCCTCGCTGCCGGCCTCGACCTCCTCGGGAAGGAGCTCGGCCCGTTCGGAGATCCGCTCGTCGTCGGCTGGTTCGCGTCCCATGTCGCAGCGCTACCCGTTGGCGGTGCGGGCATGCGACGCCGGACGGCGCCGCTCGCCGGCAGCGCTCAGCGGGAGTGCTCCTAGAAGGTGCGCACCCAGACGCAGTGCTCGGAACCGCGCAGGGTCTCCACGGCCTCGGCCGAGAGCGGCTCGGAGGCGTCCACGACGACGTACCCGAGGCTGTTGCGGGTCGACAGGTGCTGGCCGACCACGTTGTCGCCGGCGTCGGAGAAGGCCGCGTTGAGGCCGGTCAGCACGCCGGGGACGTTGTGGTGGAGGAAGCCGATCCGGTGGCCGGGGGTGAACTCGCCCGGCAGGACGTCGGGCAGGTTGACCGACAGCGCGGTGCTGCCCTCCAGGGCGAAGCGGGCGAGCTTCTCGGCGACGAAGCCACCGATCTCCTCCTGCGCCTCCTGCGTCGAGCCGCCGATGTGGGGCGTGAGGATGACGTTGTCGAGGCCGCGCAGCACGGAGGTGAACGGGTCGCCCTGCGCCTTGGGCTCGGCCGGGAAGACGTCCACGGCGGCGCCGGCGATGTGGCCCGACAGCAGGTTCTCGCGCAGGGCGTCGTAGTCGACGACCATGCCGCGCGAGGCGTTGATGAACATCGCACGACGCTTCATCTGCGCGAACTCGCCGGCGCCGAAGAAGCCGGCGTTGCCGGGACGGCCGTCGACGTGGAGGCTGACGACGTCGGACACGGCGAGCAGCTCGGGCAGCGTGCGGACGCGGCGGGCGTTGCCGTGGGCCGGACGGTCGGCGGTGTCGTAGAAGACGACGCTCATGCCGAGGGCCTCGGCGACGGTCGAGAGCTGCGTGCCGATGTTGCCGTAGCCGACGATGCCGAGGGTGCGGCCACGGACCTCGTGGCTGCCCTTGGCCGACTTGTCCCAGATCCCGTCGTGCATCCGCTGGGTCTTCTCCGGCAGGCGGCGGGCGAGGCTGATGATCTCGGCGATGACGAGCTCGACGACGCTGCGCGTGTTGGAGTACGGCGCGTTGAACACCCCGATGCCGCGCTCGGCGGCGGCGGCCAGGTCGACCTGGTTGGTGCCGATGCAGAAGCAGCCGACGGCGAGCAGCCCGGGGGCGGCGTCGAGGACGCGGGCGGTGACATTGGTGTTGGAGCGGATGCCGAGCAGGTCGACCCCGTCGAGGGAGGCGATCAGCTCGTCCTCGGACAACGACCCCGCGCGGAGCTCCACGTCGTACCCGCGGCCCTCCAGGTACTCGACGGCGGCGGGGTGGATGTTCTCGAGCAGCAGAGCCTTCACGGGACAACGGTAGGGGAGCGCGGGCGCAGGTCCGAACAGCGGCCCCCGCCGTGATACCGCTCGTGCAGCGCCCGGGCTCCTCGTGCACCGGAGATCGGCTCGACACCCGGTCGGTGCACCCGCCTAGGGTGGGCGCGTGTTCCTCGAGAATGTCGTCTTCGACGCCACCGATCCACGCTCCCTGGGCCGCTCCTGGGAGTCCCGGCTCGGCACCACGACCCTGACCGACGTGCCCGAGGGCTTCGAGACGCGGCTCGAGCTCCCGGGCTGGCCCTATCTCGACCTGTGCTTCCAGCGGGTGCCCGAGCCACCCACCGGCCCGGAGCGGCTGCGCCTCGACGTCGACGGCGACACCGGCGCCCTCGCGGCGCTGGTCCTCGAGTCGGCGGACCCGGAGCGGGACCGTGCGTTCTGGGCCTGGCTGACCGGCTGGGTGCCGGTGGAGGGGAGGGGGGCGGTGCTGCGGCACCCGTCCTCGAACGGGCCGGTGCTCGAGCTGGCGCCCGAGCGGGCGCCGAAGGTCGACGGGAAGAACCGGATCCACCTCGACATCCGGCTCGAGGAGGAGGACCCGGACGAGGTGGCCCGGGCGATCGCCGACCACGGCGGACGGGAGCTCGACCTCGGCTACGGCGAGCTGCCGTGGCGCCACTACGCCGACCCCTCGGGCAACGAGCTCTGCGTGCTGGTGGCCCACCACTGACTTCCTGTCGAACACATGTTTGACTAGAGTCGGTCCATGGGATGGAACAACCCACCCGTCCCGTGGCGGGAGCTCGAGCGACGCCTCTCCGGGCGTGCGCCGTCGATGGAGGCGCCCGTCTCCCGGCGCAAGCGCCCGCGCGCCGAGCCGGAGGAGATCGTCCGCCCGGTCGGTACGACGCCCTACGCGGAGCTGCACTGCCACAGCCACTTCAGCTTCCTCGACGGGGCGAGCAGCCCCGGTGACCTGGTCCGTGAGGCCACCCGGCTCGGCCTCGACGCGCTCGCGCTGACCGACCACGACGGGTTCGCCGGGGCGCCGCTGTTCGCCGAGGCCGGCAAGGACTACGCCCTGCCGACCGTCTACGGCGCCGAGCTCTCCCTCGGGCTGACCCGGACCCAGAACGGCATCCCCGACCCCGAGGGCAGCCACCTGCTCGTCCTGGCCCGCGGCGTGGAGGGCTACCACCGGTTGTCCGGGGCGATCACCGAGGCCGGGCTCCGGGCGCCCGAGAAGGGCAGCCCCGTCCACGACCTCGACGAGCTCGCCGAGCGCGGCCACGGCCACTGGGTCGTCCTCACCGGCTGCAGGAAGGGCCTCGTGCGGCAGGCGCTCGCCACGCACGGTCCCCGCGCCGCGGCGGAGGCGCTCGACCTGCTCGTCGACCGGTTCGGCCGGGAGCACGTCGTCGCCGAGCTGATCGCGAGCGACCAGCCGGGCGCCGACGAGACCAACGAGCTGCTCGCCCGGATCGCCGACGACCGCCGGGTCCCGGTCGTGGCGACCGGCAACGTGCACCATGCCGCCCCCGAGGGGCGCCGGCTGGCGGCGGCGATGGCGGCGGTGCGCGCCCGGCGCAGCATCGCCGAGCTGGAGGGGTGGCTGGACCTGTCCGGTGGTGCGCACCTGCGCAGCGGCGAGGAGATGATGCAGCGCTTCGGGCACCGCCCGGACGTGGTGGGGCGGACCGTCGTACTCGCGAAGGAGCTGGCGTTCGACCTCCGCAAGGCATCGCCGAGGCTGCCGAAGCAGGGCATCCCCGAAGGCCGGACGGCTGCCGAGCACCTGCGCGTCCTGGTGGAGCAGGGCTTCGCCCGCCGCTACGCCGGCCGCGACCTCGAGGCGAAGGCGCGCGACCGCGTCGAGGCGGAGATGCAGGTGATCCTGCAGAAGGACTTCGCCGGCTACTTCATCATCGTCCACGACATCGTCGCCTTCGCCCGCAGCAAGCAGATCCTCTGCCAGGGGCGGGGATCCGCGGCCAGCTCGGCGGTCTGCTTCGCCCTCGGGATCACCGCGATCGACTCGGTCTACTTCGACCTGCCCTTCGAGCGGTTCATCTCCCAGCACCGCGAGGAGGAGCCCGACATCGACGTCGACTTCGACTCCGACCGCCGCGAGGAGGTCATCCAGTGGGTCTACGACACCTACGGCCGCCGCAACGCCGCCCAGGTGTGCAACGTGGTCAGCTATCGCCCGCGGATGGCGGTGCGCGACGCCGCCAAGGCGCTGGGCTTCTCGACCGGCCAGCAGGACGCGTGGTCGAAGTCGATCGACGGCTGGGGGAGCTCGGTCGAGGAGGACCAGGGCATCCCTCCCCAGGTCGTCGGACTCGCCGAGGAGCTGATGGGTGCCCCGCGCCACCTCGGCATCCACTCCGGCGGCATGGTGCTCACCGAGCGTCCGATCGGCGAGGTCTGCCCGATCGAGAAGGCCCGGATGCCCAACCGCACCGTCCTGCAGTGGGACAAGGACGGCTGCGAGTCGATGGGGCTGGTGAAGTTCGACCTGCTCGGCCTCGGGATGCTCGGCGCTCTCGACCACATGATGCGGCTGGTCGAGGAGCACACCGGGAAGCGCTGGACGCTCGAGAGCCTGCCGAAGGAGGAGCCCGAGGTCTACGACATGCTCTGCCGGGCCGACTCGATCGGGGTCTTCCAGGTGGAGTCCCGTGCCCAGATCGGGACCCTGCCGCGGCTCAAGCCGCGCTGCTTCTACGACCTGGCCATCGAGATCGCGCTGATCCGCCCGGGGCCGATCCAGGGCGGTGCCGTCCACCCCTACATCCGGCGGGCGATGGGCCGCGAGCCCGTGGTCTACGACCACCCGCTGCTCGAGCCGATCCTCGGGCGGACCCTCGGCGTCCCCCTCTTCCAGGAGCAGCTCATGGCGATGGCCGTGGCGCTGGGCAACTGCACCGCCGACGACGCCGACCTGCTGCGCCGCGCGATGGGCTCCAAGCGCGGCGTCGAGCGGATCGAGAAGGTCAAGGGCAAGCTCTACGAGGGGATGGCCCAGAAGGGCATCACCGGCGACCGGGCCGACGCGATCTACGTCAAGATCCTCTCCTTCGCCGGCTTCGGCTTCGCCGAGTCGCACGCGCTCAGTTTCGCGCTGCTCGTCTACGCGTCGTCCTGGTTCAAGCTGCGCTACCCGGCGGCCTTCCTGGCCGGCCTGCTGCGCAACCAGCCGATGGGCTTCTACTCACCGCAGTCGCTCGTCGCCGACGCCCGCCGCCACGGCGTCGCCGTGCTGCCGCCCGACCTCGCGCGCTCCGGTGCGCAGGCCGGTCTCGAGCCGTGCCCGCCGTACGGCCGGGACCGGCACCGGTACGACGACGGGCTGGCCGTCCGGCTCGGGCTCGACGAGGTCAAGGGGATCGGCAAGGAGGTCGCCGAGCGGATCGTGGCCGAGCGTGCGGTGGCGCCGTACCAGGACCTGCCGGACCTCTCCCGCCGCGCCGGGCTCACCACCGCCCAGCTCGAGGCGCTCGCGACGGCCGGCGCCTTCGCCTCGCTCGGCCTGGACCGGCGCCAGGCGATCTGGATGGCCGGCTACGCCGAGCACGACGGCCAGCTGCCCGGCAGCACGCCCGCCCCGGCGCCCCCGACGCTGCCCGGGATGAGCCCGATGGAGGTGACCCTGGCCGACCTGTGGGCGACCCGGATCTCCACCGACGTACACCCCGTCGAGCACTTCCGCGACCAGCTGGTCGCCGCCGGCATCCGCGCGGTGGGGGACCTGCGCACCGCCGAGCCGGGCCGCCGGGTCCACGTGGCCGGCCTGATCACCCACCGCCAGCGCCCCGGGACGGCCAGCGGGATCACCTTCCTCAACCTCGAGGACGAGACCGGGATGCTCAACGTCGTCTGCTCGCCGGGCGTGATGAAGGCCCACCGGCAGGCGGCGCGCAACAAGGTGGCGGTGGTGATCCGGGGGATCGTGGAGCGCCAGGACGGCGTCACCAACCTGGTCGCCGACCGGGTCGAGACCCTCGACACCGTCCTCCCCGGCACCGGCGAGGCGCTCCAGGTGCGCCAGTCGTCGCGTGACTTCCGGTGATCGCGGGAGGCGGGCCGGGAGGCCGATTCGGGCGAGGCGAACCTGCTGCGGTAGTGTTCCGTTCGCTTCGAACGGCGATCCCGGACGAAGTGTTCGGGCTGTAGCGCAGCTTGGTAGCGCACCTGACTGGGGGTCAGGGGGTCGCAGGTTCAAATCCTGTCAGCCCGACCGAAGTTTATGCAGGTCAGAGCCACTTTGAGAGCCATTCTCAGAGTGGCTCTGGTCGTTTGTGGGCCAGAAATGACACACACATGACACAGGGCACAGGCAGGATTCAGGCGTTATCGCCAACTCGGCCGCTCATGACACCCGCTCAGCGGCTCTCAGAGGCTCTGGCACTGCCTGCGGCACACGGGGCCGCCGATGCCCTGACAGGCGTTCTCAGGGCTCTACGCTGAACGTCAGAGACCCCCGGACACTATGACTGTCCGGGGGTCTCGCTGCTGTTCTCGACTGTGCTGGCTACTGCGCCTTGCGCTCGGGGTCGTAGGACACGTACACGTCCACGAATCGCGTTTCCTTGTCCTTGCCCTCCCGGGTCTTGCCCTTCACGATGTGCGGCTCACCGTTCTTGTTGCGATGAACGGAGGTTCGGACCCTCCATGGACCATCGTTCTGCTTGTCGTTCTCGTCAGTCCCATTCGTTCGCTTGGCCCAACTGGCGTACTTCTGCGGCTTGTCCGTGTCCTCTGCGACAAGTGCCCACAGTGCTGGGTGGTCCTGCAACTCCTTAATCTCGGCATCGGTGAACGTGGGCTTGCCTGCTCCGGGGCCTCGGGTGACCTCAGGGGTTTTCTCAACAAACTTGAACGCCATTTTTCTTCTCCTAATTAGTGAGGTTCAGTACATGAATCCTACTATCTATGTCAACACGACACCCAAAAACCTCCAAAGATTCAAAATGTATAAATTTGTGTCAGGTGTATGAACCGCGTAAAAAACGCACCATCCCGTTTGGGATAGTGCGCACGTGTTTCTAACGCTGGTTGCTGCTGCGGGTGCTTTCCTCCGTTCCCTGTCTGCCGTTCCTGCCTACGCGCTGAGAGCCGTGTAGAGCGTCTGTCGGCTCACTCCCAGGTCTCGGGCCACCTTGGCCTTGGGAATGCCCTGAGAGACCTGCTGACGGGCCTGTGCGACCTGCTCAGCGTTGAGCGACGGCTTGCGACCCTTGTAAACCCCGTTGGCCTTGGCAATGGCGATGCCCTCAGCCTGCCGCTCACGAATCAGGGAGCGCTCAAACTCGGCAACTGCACCGAGCATCGAGAGCAGCAACGTGCTCATTGCTCCATCCTCGCCCGTGAACGTGAGCCCTTCCTTGATGAAGTGCACCCGCACACCCTTGTCAGTGAGACCCCGGACAATGGAGCGCAAGTCATCGAGATTCCTCGCAAGCCTGTCCATGCTGGGGATGGTGAGCGTGTCTCCCTCCCGGACGTAGCCGAGCGCGGCAATCAGCTCGGGCCTATCAGCGTTCTTGCCACTGGCCTTGTCGATGAACACGCGGTCACACTCGCTCAGGGCCTCAACCTGTCGGGCCTCGTTCTGCGACGTGCTCGACACTCGCCCGTAGCCAACAACCTGTCCACTCATCCCTAGACCTTCTAACACTTGTGTCCAACAAGTTCTGATTGAACTCTAGTTAGACATTAATCGTTGCTTCCATCCATGTCTAGATGATGTGTAATCCAGATTGACGTTTCTCCATTGGCTTCCCCAAGCCGAGCAGGTTGCTTTGATTGCTTCCGTACCCGGCTCGGGGGAGTGGCCCCAATCATTACGAGGCGGCATCTGATTTGCGGGGATTTGCGATGCTCCCATTTACGATTGGCGGTCTAGGTCGCTGGAATATTTCTAGAGCCCTACCTGCCTCACATGGTCGCTCAGAGCAGCATTCTCGGCTCTCTTTAAACCAAACGTTGCCACGACAGAATCTTTCGTTGCTCGGAAATTAGCCACATAGCCTGTCAATTGGATTCCCGACATGACGGCATCCGGCTTGCCAACGAATGGAATCAGGTTCAATTCAACAGTGAGGAACGTGACTTCATTCTTGTCATTCTTTGTTCCGTATACCTCAGCGCTCTCGACCTGCTGGCATAGACACTCATATTCGTTCCTGATACACGAGTGACCAAGCAGGATTCTCGGGCATACCGTTTGTGTTCCTGCATGCGGGTCGAATGCCAAACCCGTGCTGCTCACTACCCCGGTGAACTCAGTCACGTGCACCACGGCCTACCTGATTCTCAACACCCGGCAGGTATCGCATTACCTTAGCGGCATCCATTGGGTCCGTAATATCCAATCCCATTGCCTGCGCTAGTAGCAGTGCATTCGTGACTCTGATTGCAGCGGCCAATTCTTCAACTTCATTATTGTTACTCATAGTTTCTCCTTGATTATTTAGTTCCACAGCGCATCCACCCATTCCTGAGCGGCCTTTGTGGTGTTCCTATCTACCGGCCCGGTGTGCTGTACCTCTACAGGTGCTACGGCGGGCTCTTTGGTGACTCCTGTTAGGTCTACTCGATAAGACCCGGCAAGTTCCCCATTAGAACAGGATGAGACATCCTTGATTGTATAGGTGAACTCTTCGTCTAATTCAATCTTGCACAATGTGACGTCGGAAGCGCTAGCGGACGACGGCACATCTGTTGTTGTCTTACTTGTAAGATTAGTTGGAGTATTGTTTGTAGTATTACTAGCACCTGTGGTGCTATGGCTTCCCCCATATGTGCTATGGCTCTTCCCAGAGGTGCTACGGCTCTCCCCCAGAGGTGCTACGGCTCCATCCCAATCAAGACATAAGGTGTATTCATAGTTCTTGTTTGTGGCCCTAGCCGTGTGATAGTCCAACTCTGCCGACAGTGCTCCACAGTTGACGAGTGCGCGGCGGTACTCGGTGAAGTGACCAGACGAAGTAAACCCTCCATCGGCCAGAATATCGTCAGTCATTGGGTGTGACGTGACCTTTGTTCCGTACATCCTCTTAAAGATGCAGTACGCAAACGTCTTTGTTGCATGGGACAGATTGCTAGCCATGATGTTGTCTAGCCACTCTTGCTTCTGTCTGTAGGTTTCTTCTTTCATTGCTTCTCCTTAGGTAGTAAATGCAAAGAGACCCCGTGCTGTCAGACACGGGGCCTCTTCGTTTGTATTCATCTACTACCAATAGAGAAAACTAAGATGGAACCTTCCTTGCTGACAGTCTCGGAACTATTCGCTTCATCAAGTATACCACACATTCCACGTGAGATAAACTATGCACACCAAAATTCTATCGGTCCCAATGAGTTGTACGTCTTAAACTCATTGGGACCATGAAGATGGTTTGAGGATAAGCGCTAACTTGTTTCCATCTTCTCTTCAATTATATCACGTATTGTTTCCCCGGACGCCAAGTTGGAAGAAACGTCCGGGGAAGAGCGGTGCGGAACTAGTCCAGCATCATTGACCGTTTCTCACTCGTTCAATCTCGCTCAGTTCCATTATACCTTTGTTCCGATTCTAAGGTTACGGCTGATTATTCTTATCAGATTATTACCTTTGAGAACTCTAGATTAAGAACTGTATAGATTAGCCCTCACTCTGTATAGATTATTGAGATGTTTCCTTGTTCTTCGAAAGTTCAAGGGCAGTGTCAATGTTCTTGTTCAACATTTCCATGATGCCTGTGTCGTCAGTGGGGAAAAACTTTGCATACGTGTTGAGCGTGAATGCTGCATCGGTGTGGCCTGCCCACGCCTTAACCCGTGGAAGGTCTACGCCCTGACGAATCCACAGGCTGATTGCCGTGTGCCGGAGGTCGTGCACTCTGCATGACAACTTGGCCTTGGTTAGACCCGTAGCGAAGGCGCGCCTGTTGAACGTTCGGGGATTGACCTGCGTCCCGTTGGAGGTCGTGAAAACCCATTGCCCGCCAAAGCGGCTCTGGTGCTCTTTCAAGGCGTCGATGACGTGCCGGGGGAGCGGTACGGTCCTGAGCGCTGCACGGGTCTTGGGACGCTCTAGGACTAGTCCCTTGCCGACAACCTCCGTGACGGTGTTGTGGACCGTTGCAGTGCCCTTGACCAAGTCCACGTCGCTCCACCTGAGCGCAGAGGCTTCACCGATGCGGAACCCGGAGTAGGCCAAGAACAGCACCAGTGCCTTGAACCTCGGATTGATTGCCTCTGCCAACTGGTGAATCTCGGCATGGTCGAGAACCACCATCGGGTCACGGTCCACGGTCGGGAGGTTGATGCCTACGCATGGCGTCTCTCTGATGTACCGGCCCGCCACGGCGGTTTTCATGGCCGCAGAGAACTCCTTGTAGCAAGCCCTGATGGTGGATGCGCTCACCCTGGCCTCTAGCACCATGGAAGCAATCCAGTCCTGTACCGCTGCCTGTGTGATGCGCTCTAGCGGCCAGTCGTCCCAACGGTTGACGTGATTGTCGTAGAGCGTCTTGGACGTGGTCAGGGTGACTTGCTTGACGTTCACGCGGCTCTTGACGTGCAGCGGGTAGAACGCCTTAAAGGTGGTCCGAGCTGACACAGGGTCGATGCCTCTGCCCGTGGCCGCTTCGTTCTCCACCTGAGCCTTGAACGTCAATGCATCCTGATGCCGAGTGAACGTCTTGCGCCTGCTCTTGCCGTCCACGCGGTAGCGAACGTCGTACCTGTCGCCACGCTTGTCGATGCTCGCCATGTGTCACGTCTCCAAGTCAAGGGGTCTGAGAGGCCACATCATGACACATCTATGACACGGAACGCGGGCATTCCTCGTGTCGGCAGAACTAGCAGGCTGACCTGCTGAGACTCGGGTTGTTATCAGAAACTGACCTCTGACCTGCAAAAACGCTGTAGCACCGCCAAAATCTATGACCCCTTAGAACGGCTCTGGAACCGCGTTCGCACATCTGGGGGTCAGGGGGTCGCAGGTTCAAATCCTGTCAGCCCGACCGAACCGAACGGCTCCGACCTGCGCGTCGGGGCCGTTCGTCATTTCCCGTGCAGTGGCCGCTCGAAGAGCCGCGACATCACCACGACCGTCCGTGACCGGTCGACCTGCTCGACGGCGCGGATGCCCTCGATGACCCGCTCGAGGTCGGCCATCGAGGCGGCCACGACGTGGACCAGCGCGTCGGCGTCGCCGGTGATGGTCCACGCCCCGATGACCTCCGGGAAGGCCTCGAGGTCGCGCTTGAGCCGGTCGGCGGAGACATTGCCCTGGTAGGACAGCTCGACGTAGGCCGAGGTGTCCCAGCCGAGGGCGGCGGGGTCGATCAGGGCGGTGAACCCGGCGATCTCGCCCCGTTCGCGCATCCGGTCGACCCGGCGCTTGGTGGCCGGCGCCGACAGGCCGACCGCCTTCCCGATCTCCTGGAAGGTGGCCCGGCCGTCGCGCAGCAGGTGGTCGACGATCTGGCGGTCCAGCGCGTCCATCGCGGTCTCCTTCGGATCTTGCGTGAACGGCTGATCCACGCAACGAACTGGGGTCTGACGCGCAACGGATGGCGATTGATTGCGCCCGCTGCCGACTCTAGCGTTGCCACGCCCACCGATGAGAGGACCCTGATGCTCACTGCCGCGCCGCCACGACACCTCGACATCCTGATGTGCCCGCCGACCCACTTCGCGGTCGAGTACGCCATCAACCCGTGGATGGACACCGCCGTGCCCGTGGACGTGGCCAGGGCCGAGCAGCAGTGGGAGGAGCTCCGGGCGACGTACCAGCGTCTGGGCCACGACGTGCGCGTCGTCGAGCCCGTGCCCGGCCTGCCCGACATGGTCTTCGCCGCCAACGCCGGTGTCGTGTACGACGGCCGGGTGCTCGTGTCGCGGTTCACCCACGCCGAGCGCCAGGGCGAGTCGGCGGCCTACGCCGCCTGGTTCGAGGCCGCCGGCTACCGGGAGGTCCGCACCGCCACCGTCCGCAACGAGGGCGAGGGCGACGTGCTGACCGTCGGCCGCGTCATGCTGGCGGCCGCAGGGACCCGCACCACCCGCGAGGCGCACGCCGAGCTGGCCGCGTTCTTCGGCGTCCCGGTCATCGGGCTCGAGCTGGTGGACCCGCGCTTCTACCACCTCGACACCGCGCTGATGGTGCTCGACGAGCAGACCGTCGCCTACTACCCGGGCGCCTTCTCGGCCGCGAGCAGGGCGGCCATCGAGCAGCTCTTCCCCGGCGCGATCCACGCCACCGAGGAGGACGCCTGCGGCTTCGGCCTCAACGCGATGAGCGACGGCGTCCACGTGGTGATGTCCGACCGCGCCCCGCGACTGGCGGAGCGGCTGCGGGAGCGTGGCTACGAGCCGATCGGCGTCGACATGAGCGAGCTGGTCAAGGCCGGCGGCAGCGCGAAGTGCTGCACCCTGGAGCTGCGCGCATGACCATCAGCCTCCTCGACGTGCCCGGCATGGTCCGGTGGGTCTCCGAGCGCGGTGTCGAGACCATCCTGCGCGAGCTCACCGAGGTCATCGACGCCGACTTCGCCCGCTGGCAGGAGTTCGACAAGACCCCGCGGGTGGCCAGCCACTCGACGGAGGGCGTCGTCGAGCTGATGCCCACCAGCGACGGCGTCACCTACGGGTTCAAGTACGTCAACGGCCACCCGAAGAACCCCGAGCGCGGCTTCCAGACCGTCACCGCCTTCGGCGTGCTCGCGGACGTGGGCAACGGCTACCCGTTGTTCCTCAGCGAGATGACGATCCTGACGGCGCTGCGCACCGCGGCGACCTCGGCGATGGCCGCCCGTCGCCTGGCGCGGCCGGACTCGACCACGATGGCGATGATCGGCTGCGGGGCCCAGGCGGAGTTCCAGGCGCTCGCCTTCCGCACCGTGCTCGGCATCGACCGGCTGCGGATCTGGGACACCGACCCGGCCGCGATGGACAAGCTCGAGCGCAACGCGACCCGCGCGGGCTTCGACGTCCACCGCGCCACCGACGCCCGTGACGCGTGCCTCGGCGCCGACATCGTCACCACCTGCACGGCCGACAAGGCCAACGCGATCGTGCTGCCGCACGACGCCGTGGTGCCGGGCATGCACCTCAACGGCATCGGCGGCGACTGCCCCGGCAAGACCGAGCTGGACCCGCGGACCGTCGCGGCGGCGCGGGTGTTCGTGGAGTACACCCCGCAGACCCGCATCGAGGGTGAGATCCAGCGCCAGGCGGCCGACTTCCCGGTCACCGAGCTGTGGGAGGTCGTCCAGGGCCGTCGTACCGGACGGGAGAGCGCGACCGACGTGACGCTCTTCGACTCCGTGGGCTTCGCGATCGAGGACTTCAGCGCGCTGCGCTACGTGTACGACGCCATCCGGGCCGCCGGGGAGTCGCCGACGGTCGACCTGGTCGCCGAGCCCGCCGACCCGAAGGACCTGTTCGCTTACGCGACCGCGGCCATCCCCGTCGGCGTATGAGCGCCTTCGCCAGCGCCCAGGCGCCGCGGGACGTGGTGATGGTCCGCCCGCACCGCTTCGCGCCCAACCCGGAGACGATCGCCGACAACCTCTTCCAGCCGCGCACGCCGGTGACGCCGACGGCCGCGCTGGCGGAGGCGGCGTACCGGGAGGTGACCGCGATGGTCGACACCCTCACCGGGGCGGGGATCCGCGTGCACCTCTTCGAGGACGAGGAGGCCGGCCGGCCGGACAGCGTGTTCCCGAACAACTGGTTCACCACGCACCCCGACGGCCGGGTCGCGCTCTACCCGATGTACTCGCCCAACCGGCGCACCGAGCGCCGCCGGGACGTGATCGACGCGCTCCGCAGCACCTTCCGGATCACCGGCGCGCACGACTACTCCGTGCTCGAGGACGAGGAGCTCTACCTCGAGGGCACGGGGTCGATGGTCCTCGACCACGACCACCGGGTGGCGTACGTCGCCCGCTCGTTCCGCTCCCACGACCGGGCCGTCGCGATGGTCTGCCAGGACCTCGGCTACCGCCCGGTCGTCTTCACGACCGTCGACGGGCGCGGCGCACCGATCTACCACACCAACGTGATGATGGCGGTCGGGCCGAAGGTCGCCCTGGTGGCGCTCGACTCCATCCCGGACGCGGGGGAGCGGCACGCCGTCGCCGCCAGCCTCGCCACCACGGGCCACACCGTCGTCGAGCTCGCCAGCGGCCAGCTCGACGAGTTCGCGGGCAACACCATCGAGCTCACCGGTGCCGACGGTCCGGTGCTGGTGCTGTCGTCGCGTGCGCTCGCCAGCCTGACCGAGCAGCAGGTCGAGGTGATCACCGCCCACACGCGGCTGCTGCCCATCGACGTACCGACGATCGAGCTGGCCGGGGGCTCGGTCCGCTGCATGATCGCGGGCATCCACCTGGCGCCGCGGCAGGCCCCGCCCGGGGCCCCGCGGCAGGCAGCGCGACCGGTTCCTCAGCCCGCCTGAGCGATCCGGACCAGCGCCACCCGGCCGGCACCGTCGAGCCTGGTGGCGTCCGCGCCGGTCACGACCGCGACGTCGCCGGTCCCCAGGCGCTCGCCGCCGACGGAGCAGGAGCCGTCGAGCACCACGACGACCACGCTCTCCGTCCCCGGTACGACGTCCGCCGTTCCGTCGAGGTGGAGCACCTCGATCGTTCCGGTCGTCGTACCGCGGCGGGTCATCAGGTTGAGGTCGCGCGTGGGCCGCTCGACCGTGCACGACACCACCAGCCCTCCGTCGAACGCGAAGGGCACGTCGCGCTCCAGCGGGTGGACGCCGTCGGGCAGGTGGAGCGCCATGCCCTCGCCCTCGACCAGCACGATCGTCCGGTCGACGCCTGGGAATAGCGAGAAGGCGCCGCTCTGCGTCACGTCGGCGAGGCTCACCCGCCACGCGAAGTCGTCGGACGAGCCGCTCATGGCGAGCTCGGTGGTCAGTCCCTGGCCGTTGCGCCAGGGGATGCGGGGCAGGTCCGCGGCGCGGGTGATCGTGGTGGTCATCGTCGTCCAGTCCACCGGATGCGAGCCAGGTGCGGAAGGCTGCCTCAGCTGTCGGTATCCCGGATCCCAGACTCGGCCCGGGCCGCCACGAACGCCGCGACGCAGCGCCGGACGTCGTCCTGGTCGTGGGCGGCGGAGAGCTGGACACGGATCCGGGCCTTCCCGAGGGGGACCACCGGGTAGGAGAACGCGACGACGTGGACACCGTGGTCCACCATCCGCTCGGCGACCTCGCCGGCGAGGCGGGCGTCCCCGAACATGACCGGGACGATCGGGTGCTCGCCGGGCAGCAGGTCGAAGCCTGCCTCGGTCATCAGCTCGCGGAACAGCGCACTGCTCCGGCGCAGGCGATCCCGTGCCCCGGCCCCGGCGGCGACCAGGTCGAGTGCGGCGAGCGAGCCGGCCACGACCGGCGGGGCGACCGCGTTCGAGAACAGGTAGGGACGTGAGCGCTGGCGCAGGAGGTCGATGATCTCGCGATGGGCGGCGACGTAACCGCCCGAGGCGCCGCCGAGGGCCTTCCCGAGGGTGCCGGTGACGATGTCGACGCGGTGCTGGACGCCCATCAGCTCGGGCGTCCCGCCACCGGTCGCGCCGATGAAGCCCACGGCGTGCGAGTCGTCGACGACCACCAGTGCGTCGTGGCGCTCGGCCAGCTCGCAGATCTCCGGCAGCGGCGCGAGGTAGCCGTCCATGGAGAAGACGCCGTCGGTGACGACCAGCCGGCGACGCGCGTCCGCGGTCGAGACCAGGCAGCGCTCGAGGTCGGCGAGGTCACGGTTGCGGTACCGGAGGCGGCGGGCCTTGGTGAGCCGGATCCCGTCGATGATCGAGGCGTGGTTGAGCTCGTCGGAGATGATCGCGTCGCGCTCGTCGACGAGCACCTCGAACAGGCCGCCGTTGGCGTCGAAGCACGAGGAGTAGAGGATCGCGGCCTCCGCGCCGAGGAGGCCGGCGATGCGGTCCTCCAGCTCGACGTGCTGCTCCTGGGTGCCGCAGATGAAGCGGACGCTCGACATGCCGAAGCCCCAGCGGTCGAGCGCCTCGCGAGCAGCGGCCACGACCGCCGGGTGGTCGGCGAGGCCGAGGTAGTTGTTGGAGCAGAAGTTCAGGACCTCGTCGCCGCCGATCTCGACCGTCGCGTGCTGCGGACCCGCGATCGCGCGCTCGACCTTGAGCAGTCCCGCGTCCCGGATCCCGTGCAGCTCCTCGCGGAGCTCGGCCCGTACCGCCTGGCGGTGGCTCGTGCCCATCACGCGACCGCCGTCCAGTCCATGACCACCTTGCCGCCGTGCCCGGTCGCGGCGGCGGCGAAGGCGGCCTCCCAGTCCGCGGCCGGGAAACGGTCGGTGATGACGGGCGTGATGTCCAGGCCGGAGCTCAGCAGCGAGCTCATCGCGTACCAGGTCTCGTACATCTCGCGACCGTAGATGCCGCGGATCGTGATCATGTGGCTGACCACGCGGGCCCAGTCGACCTGGACCGGCGCGCTCGGCAGCCCGAGCACCGCGATCCGTCCGCCGTGGTTGAGGTTGGCGATGATCTCGGGCAGGGCGCTCGGGGCGCCCGACATCTCGAGCGCCACGTCGAAGCCCTCGCTCATCCCCAGCAGTGCCTGGGCGTCCGCGACCGATCCGGTCGTCACGTCGACCGTGAGGTCGGCGCCGAGCGCACGGGCGAGCTCCAGCCGGTCCGGGCTGACGTCGGTGACCACGACGTGGCGCGCGCCGACCCTGCGGGCGACGGCCGCGGCCATCAGGCCGATCGGACCGGCGCCGGTGATCAGCACGTCCTCGCCGACGAGGGGGAAGGCCAGCGCCGTGTGGACGGCGTTCCCGAGCGGGTCGAAGACTGCGGCGACGTCCGGGTCCGCCTCGTCTCGGTGCACCCACACGTTCGCGGCGGGGAGGACGACGTACTCGGCGAAGGCGCCGTCGCGGTCGACGCCCAGGCTGGAGGTGCGGATGCAGAGGTGCCGGCGTCCCGCGCGACAGCTGCGGCACGAGCCGCACACGAGGTGACCCTCGCCGGAGACCAGGTCGTCCACACGCACGTCGGCGACGCCGGGGCCGACGTCGACGACGGTGCCGCAGAACTCGTGGCCGGGGATCAGCGGCGGCGCGATCGCGCCCCGCGCCCAGCCGTCCCACCGGTAGATGTGGAGGTCGGTGCCGCAGATGCCGGTCCGCAGCACCCGGATCTTGACCTCCCCGGGTCCGGCGACGGGCTCCGGGCGCTCGACCAGCTGGAAGCCGGGGCCGGTGCGGGACTTGAACAGGGCTCGCATGGGCCCAAGGCTCCAGCGACGGGGGCTCGGCCGGCTTGGCCGACTCCACGAAACCGGCGCGACGCAGTGGTGGAGATCGACGAAGGGACGACGGTCCGAGCGCACCTATGCTCGTCCGCACCCCGGCCGGCCGGCCGGGGCCGAAGGGGAGGTGGGCGTGGCGTCACTCAACGCGATCGACGGCTGGCTGCGGGAGGAGCTGCCCGGCCTGCTGACCCGGTACGGCGTCGTGGGTGCCTCCGTCGCCGTGTCGCGGGGGGAGGAGGTCGCCGAGCAGGCGGCGGGTCTCCTGAGCACCGCGACCGGGGTGCCGGCGACCACCGACTCCGTCTTCCAGATCGGCTCCGTTACCAAGGTCCTCACCGCCACGCTCGTGCTCCAGCTGGTGGCGGAGGGTGCGGTGGACTTGGACCGGCCGGTGCGGACCTGGCTGCCCGAGCTGTCGCTCGGCGATGCGGAGGCAGCGGACCGGATCACCGTGCGCCAGCTGCTGAGCCACACCTCCGGCTTCGAGGGCGACGTCTTCACCGACACCGGCAAGGGCGACGACTGCATCGAGAAGTACGTCGGCGAGCTCGCCGAGGTGCCCCAGCTGTTCCCGCCGGGCGCGATGTTCTCCTACAACAACGCAGGCTTCTGCCTGCTCGGCCGGCTGGTCGAGGTGGTCCGTGACCGTCCCTACGACGACTGCCTGCGCGACCACCTGCTGAGGCCGCTCGGCGCCACCCACACGGCGTGCGATCCCTACGAGGCGGTGCTGCACCGGGTGGCGGTCGGCCACGTCGCCACCGACGCGGGCCTGGCTCCGACGACGACCTGGGCGCTGGCGCGGTCCAACGCGCCGGCGGGCTCGATGCTGGCCATGAGCGCAGGCGACCTCGACCGCTTCGCCCGGATGCACCTCGCCGGCGGTCGCGGCATCCTCGACACCGAGCAGGTGCGGTCGATGCAGGAGGCCCAGGTCGACCTGCCGGACATCGGCCAGGGCCGTGCGTGGGGCCTGGGGTGGGAGCTCTTCGACGTCCCCGGCGCCGTCGTCGTCGGCCACGACGGCAACACGATCGGCCAGTCGGCGTTCCTGCGCCTGCTGCCCGACCACGACCTCGCCGTCACGCTGCTCACCAACGGCGGGCCCGCCAAGCCGCTGTGGCGTGCGGTCGCCGGCCACGTGGTCCGGGAGCTGGCGGGCATCGAGCTGCCTGCCCCGCCGGCCCCGGCCGACCCGCCGGTCCCGCTCCCCGAGGCCAGCCGGTACGTCGGCCGCTACACCTCGATCGTCGGCGAGACCGTCGTGAGCGCGGACGCCGCGGGCCGGCTGTGGCTGGACCGGACGCCGCTCGGCGTGCTCGCGGAGATCGACGAGCCGTCGTACCGGACGGAGCTGGTGGGCTGGCGGGGTGACACGCTGTGGCCCGTCGAGCCGGAGGGCGGCACCCACCAGCCGGTGGCCTTCCTGGGCGACGACGGCGCCGGCCGGGCGGCGTACCTGCACACCGGACGAGCGGACCGGAGGGCCGATGACGGACGCAGCTGAGCTCCACCACCGCGCGGTGGTGGCCGACACCCACAACGACCTGCTGTGCGCGGTCGTGGCCCGGCCGGTGGACCGCTGGGCGTCGTACTTCCGGGAGAACTGGCTGCCGCAGCTGCGCGCCGGCGGCGTGGACATCCAGACGCTGCCGGTCTTCGTCGAGGACGCCTACCGCCCGGAGGGTGCGCTGCGTCGCACGCTGCGGATGGTGGAGGCCGCGCACCGCGTGGCCGAGGGGTGCCCAGCGGACACGCTGCTGTGCCGTGACGGCACCGACCTGGACGCCGCGCTCGAGTCCGGGCGGATCGCGCTGGTGCTGGCGCTCGAGAGCGCCCCCGGGGTGGGGGAGGACGTCGAGCTGCTGGGCACGCTGTTCCGGCTCGGCGTCCGCGTCGCGTCGTTGGCCCACTTCGGGCGCACGGCGCTCGCCGACGGGAGCGGGGAGGACGGGACCGGCAGCCGCCTGACCCGAGCCGGTGTCGCGGCGCTCGCGGAGATGGAGCGGCTCGGCATGCTGTTCGACATCAGCCACCTGGGCGCCACCGGCGTCGACCACGTCCTCGAGCTGGCGACCCGACCCGTGATCGCCACGCACTCCTCGGCGCGCGCGTTGCGCGACCACCACCGCAACCTCACCGACGAGCAGATCCGCGGGGTGGCCGCCGGCGGAGGCGTGGTGTGCGTCAACTTCTTCGCACCCTTCTTGCACCCCACCGACCACACCGTCGACCGACTGGTCGACCACATCGAGCACATCACCTCGGTGGCCGGGGTGGCCCACGTCGGACTGGGCCCGGACTTCCTCAAGGAGGTGCTGGCCGACACCACTCCGCCCTGCTGCGAGGGCGCCGTGGTGGAGGGCGTGCCCTCGGACGTCTACCTCCCCGGCCTCGAGGGACCCGCCGGACTGCCGCTCGTCACCTCGGCGCTGCTGCGCCGCGGGTGGGCGGAGGAGGACGTGCTGGCGGTGCTCGGCGGCAACGTCCGGCGCCTGTACGTCGAGCACCTGGGTCTCCCCGCATGAGCGGGTTCGTCGGAGCGGACGAAGGCACACCCTCACTTCGGGATCGCCGTACCAACATCCGGGGTGACCTGCATCGCACCATCGTCCTGTGGCAGTCGAGAGCACAGTCGTGAACGACCTCGTGCGAGGTCCCGGACCTGGTGCGGAGCGGGTCCTCAGCATCCGTGACCTGTCGGTCGAGATCCGGCGCGGCGAGCGCGTCGTCCGGCCGGTCACCGGGGTCAGCCTCGACCTGCACCGCGGCGAGACCCTGGGCATCGTCGGGGAGACCGGCTCCGGCAAGTCGATGACCGGGCTCGCGGTGATGGGCATGCTCCCGTCCGGTGGCCGAGTGACCGACGGCTCGATCATGCTCGGCGGCACCGAGCTCGTCGGGCTGGCCGCGCGGCAGTACCGCGGCCTGCGCGGCAACGAGGTCGCCATGGTCTTCCAGGACTCGCTGACCTCGCTGAACCCGACCCGGCGGATCGGCGACCAGGTCGCCGAGCCCGTCCGGCTGCACCGGGGGCTGTCCCGGCGCGCCGCGCGCGAGCGCGCTGCCGAGGTGCTCGCGATGGTCGGCCTGCCGCGCCCCCGCGAGCGCATGGAGGACCATCCCCACCAGCTCTCCGGCGGCCAGCGCCAGCGGGTGATGATCGCGATGGCGCTCGCGTGCGAGCCCAAGGTGGTGATCGCCGACGAGCCCACGACGGCCCTCGACGTGACCATCCAGGCCGAGATCCTCGACCTGCTCGACGACCTGCGCTCGCGCCTCGGGATGGCGATGGTCCTGATCACCCACGACATGGGCGTGATCGCCCGGCACGCGGACCGCGTCGGCGTCATGTACGCCGGCCGGCTGGCCGAGACCGGACCGACGCGTGCGCTCTTCGACCGCACCCGGCACCGCTACACCCAGGCACTGCTCGCCTCGATCCCGTCGCTGGACCACGACCGCGGCGAGGAGCTCTACAGCATCGGCGGTGCGCCGCCGGACCTGGCCGCGCCGCTGCCCGGCTGCGGGTTCGCGCCCCGGTGCGCTGCTGCCACGGACCGGTGCCGCACCGAGCAGCCGCCCCTGACCACGGAGCGGGCCCACGCCTTCGCGTGCTGGCACCCCGCCTCCGGACCGGTCGAGCGGACGCCCGTCCGGCTGGCCGAGCCCCCGACGTCTCCTGCGGTCACGGACAGCGGCCCCCGCCTGCAGGTCGTCGACCTGCACCGGGAGTACCGGGCCGCCAGCAGTGGCTGGTTCGGCGGGCGTCGTACGGTCAAGGCGGTCTCGGGCGTCAGCTTCGAGGTCGCCGCCGGCGAGACCCTCGGACTGGTCGGGGAGTCCGGCTGCGGCAAGTCGACCCTCGGGCGGATGCTGGTCGCGCTGGACAGCCCGACCTCGGGCGACGTCGTCTTCGAGGGGACGGCGGTCTCCGGCGGCCGGCTCGGCGATCGGCGCTCCCGGCTCCAGATGATGTTCCAGGACTCGAGCGCCGCCCTCGACCCGCGGATGAGGATCGGCGCGATCCTGCGCGAGCCCTTCGCGATCCACGGCATCGGCAGCCGCGCCGACCGCACCGCGCGGGCCCGGGACCTGCTCGCCGACGTCGGTCTGCCGGCCGCGGTCCTCGAGCGGTTCCCGCACGAGCTGTCCGGCGGCCAGCGCCAGCGGGTCGGCCTGGCGCGCGCGCTCGCGCTCGACCCGGAGGTCCTCGTCGCCGACGAGCCGGTCAGCGCACTCGACGTCTCCATCCGCTCCCAGGTGCTCAACCTGATGCGCCGGATCCAGCGCGAGCGCGGCCTGAGCAGCGTGGTCATCTCCCACGACCTCGCCGTCGTGCGCTATCTCGCCGACCGGGTCGGCGTGATGTACCTCGGCAAGCTCGTCGAGATCGGCTCCGCCGAGGAGGTGTACGCCGCACCACGGCATCCCTACACGGCAGGCCTCCTGGCCGCCGTACCGGGTGTGGGGGCGCGGCGCACCCGCATCCACGGTGAGCTGCCCAGCCCGATCGACCCGCCCAGCGGTTGCCGGTTCCGGACCCGCTGCCCGCTGGCCACCGAGAAGTGCGCCGAGCTGGAGCCGGCGCTCGAGGCGGTCGCGGCCACGCACCAGGTCGCCTGCCACCACCCGTTGCACGCCGACTCGGAAGGAGCCGCCTGACATGGCCTGGTACGTCGTCAAGAGGCTCGCCGTCTCCGCCGTGGTCCTGCTGGGGATCTCGGCCGTGGTCTTCTTCCTCCTCCACCTCGTCTCCGACAGCCCGGGCCGCGTGGTGCTCGGACAGCGCGCCAGCCCGGAGGCGGTGGCGGACTTCAACCACGAGCACGGCTTCGACCGGCCCGTTGTCGTGCAGTACGTCAGCTACCTCGGCCAGCTCCTGCACGGTGACCTCGGACGCTCGTACAAGCTGAACCAGGACGTGGGCACCCTGCTGCAGCAGAACGCCGGCCGCAGCGCGATGCTCTCGCTGGCCGGCCTCGTCGTCGCCCTGCTCGTCGCGATCCCGCTCGGGGTCCTCCAGGCCGTCCGGCGCAACAGCGTCGTCGACCGGTGGGCGACGAGCCTGGCCTACGTTCTCTACGCGACGCCGACCTTCCTCCTCGGCCTCGTCCTGATCGCCGTGTTCAGCCAGTCGCTCGAGCTCTTCCCGGCGGAGGCCTCGCAGTCGCACTCGCCCTGGGTCGTGTTCACCGACCCACGCTCGATGGCGCTCCCGGTCGCCACCATCGCGGTGACGAGCATCGCCGTCTTCAGCCAGTACCAGCGATCGTCGGCCCTCGACCAGCTCGGCCAGGACTACATCCGCGTCGCCCGCGCCAAGGGCCTGCCCGAGCGCCTGGTCGTCACCCGTCACCTGCTCCGCAACGCCTGCCTGCCGGTCATCACGCTGGTGGGCACGATGATCCCGATCCTGCTGGCCGGCAACCTGATCGTGGAGTCGTTGTTCAACTACCCGGGGCTGGGGCTGTTGTTCCTCAACAGCCTCCAGCGGGAGGACTACCCGGTGCTGCTGGCCTACACCCTGATCGGCGGCGTGCTGACCGTCGCCGGCAACTTCATCGCCGACATCGCGGTGGCGCTGGCCGACCGCAGGATCGAGCTCGCCGCATGACCGCGATCGAGATGCCCGCCACGACGCCCGAGCGCCGCCGACCGCGGCTGCGCGACCACCCGCTCGGTGTGGCCGGGCTGGGGCTGCTCCTCGTCGTCGTCGCCTTCTGCTACCTGGGCCCGCTGGTGTGGCAGACCAACCAGACCGACGTGAGCCTGCTCGACGCAGCGCTCCCGCCGGGGCCGGGCCACCCGCTCGGCACGGACACCAACGGCTTCGACGTCCTCGGGCGACTGATGGCCGGAGGCCGGGTGTCCCTGCAGATCGGGCTGCTCGCGGCGGTGTTCGCGACCACCCTCGGGACCGTGTACGGCGCCGTGGCCGGCCTCGCCGGGGGCGTCGTCGACGGCATCCTGATGCGCCTGGTCGACGTGCTGCTCTCGGTGCCCTTCCTCTTCTTCGTGCTCATCCTGTCGGCCCGCTTCCACGCGAACGCCTGGACGCTGGCGCTGGTGATCGGCGCGTTCTCGTGGCTCGTCTCGGCCCGGCTGGTGCGCGGCGAGGTGCTGACCCTCCGCGTCCGGGAGTACGTCCTCGCGGCCCGGGTGATGGGAGCCTCGCGTCGTCGCATCATCTTCACGCACCTGATCCCCAACGCGATGGGCGTGATCATCGTCAACATCACCTTCCAGGTGGCCGACGCGGTGCTCGTCGTGGCGGCGCTGGGCTTCCTCGGGTTCGGGCTCACCTACCCGACGACGGACTGGGGGAGCCAGCTCGCCAGCGGCGTCACCTACATCTCCTCGGACTACTGGTGGCTGATCTACCCCGTGGGTGGCTGCATCATCCTCACCGTGCTGGCCCTCAACCTGCTCGCCGACGCGCTGCGTGACGCGATCGGCCGCAAGGCCGACTGAGCCGACGACCCCTGTCCGCCCGTACCGACCGGCCGCCGGCGAATCGTCGTACCGGACGAACCGGCACCGGACCACCTGCTGGATCGTCGGAGCACCACCCACCACCTCACCAGGAGCCGTCATGACACACCTGCCCGGACCGCGACGCGCCCGCCTCGGCGTGGCCCTCGCCGCGGTGGTCGCCCTCCTCGTCTCGGGGTGCTCCGGCGATGCCGGATCGACCAAGGACATCGCGAGCAAGTACAAGGACATGCCCGCCGAGACCGGCAACCCCAAGGACGGCGGCACCATCACCGTCGCCCTCACGCCGGGTCTCAGCCCCAACTACATCTACCCGTACCCGCCGGCGTCGGTGAGCGGGACGGTCATCGCCCGCGGCCAGCTGTGGCGGGCCCTCTACCGGCCGAGCGGGTCCGGCGAGGGCGTCGTCAACGAGGAGCTGAGCATGGCGGAGATGCCGTCCTTCAGCGACGACCGCAAGACCGTCGAGATCTCGCTCAAGGACTACCAGTGGTCCAACGGTCGGCCGGTCGTCGCCGACGACGTGGTCTTCTCCCTCGACCTGCTCAAGGCGGGCATCGCCGAGAGCCCCGGTAACTGGAGCTTCTACACGCCCGGGCAGTTCCCGGACGGCGTGCGCGCCGAGGCGACGGACGACAAGACGGTCACCTTCCACCTCGACACGGCCTACAACGAGTCCTACCTGCTCTCGATGCTTGCCCTGCTCTACGTGATGCCGTCGCAGGAGTGGAACATCGCGGAGACCGGCGGCGAGCACCTCGACGCGACGGACCCGAAGAACGCCACGGCGATCTACAGGTACCTGACCAAGCAGGCCGAGGACCAGGCCGGCTTCACGACGAACCCGCTGTGGAAGGTCGTGAACGGGCCGTTCCAGCTGAAGAGCTTCGACCCGACGACCGGTTCGTTCTCGCTGGTGCCCAACGAGGAGTACAGCGGGCCCGGCGACCAGCACCTCGACCAGGTCGACTTCAAGGCGTTCACCTCCGCCTCCGCGGTGCTCAACCAGTACAAGGCGGGCACGCTCACCGTCGGCACCCTGGACGCGAGCTTCGTCAACGAGATCGACGACCTCAAGAAGGACGGCTACCACGTGTACGGCGCGCCCGCGCCCGCCCGCTTCGACCCGCTGACCTTCAACTTCAAGAACACGGTCGACAACTTCGACAAGGTCGCGAGCCAGCTGTACGTGCGGCAAGCGCTGCAGCACCTGATCGACCAGGACGGCTACATCGCGAGCCGCGGTGTCTACAACGGCACGGCGTCGGAGAACTACAGCGTGGCCGGGGCGGAGTCGCCGTACCCGCCGGAGTTCGGTGACGAGCCGACGTACCCGTTCGACCCGGACGCGGCGGAGAAGCTGCTGACCGACCACGGCTGGAAGGTCGTGCCGGACGGCCGCACGACCTGCGCGAACCCCGGCACGGGCGCGGACCAGTGCGGGGCGGGCATCCCCGAGGGCCAGGCCATCAGCTTCACCCTCGCGTCGGCGAACACGCCGTCCTACGTCGGCGCACGTGACATCGCCTTCGCCTCGCAGGCGAAGAAGCTCGGCATCGAGGTCAAGGTCGTCACCAAGTCGCTCAACTACATGTACGCCAACTACGGCAACAGCTTCGCCCCGGCGAAGGCGAACGAGTGGGCGATGCAGGACTACGGCGCGATCTACCAGGCGGCGGGCTACCCGACCAGCAACACGCTGTTCAACACCACGGGCAGCTTCAACCTCGGCAGCTACGCCAACAAGAAGATCGACGAGCTGATCGACCAGTCGACCTTCGGCGCCGATCCGGCTGCGCTGTCGAAGGAGATCACCGCGATCTCCGAGGACCTGCCCGTGCTGCTGTTCCCGACACCGCACACGCTGGTCGTCTGGAAGGACACGCTGTCGGGGCCGCAGGACTCGTTCCACGCCCTGCTGAGCTTCCTGTACTCGCCGGAGCTGTGGTACTTCCACCAATGATGACCGCGGTCGACCTCGCCGGGCTGCGCCCGCTCGTGCGCGATGCACGGGTGGTGGCGCTCGGCGAGGCCGCTCACAACGTGACCGAGCTCCACGAGGTCCGGGACGAGCTGTTCCGGATGCTCGTGGACCTCGGCTTCACGGCGCTCGTGCTCGAGTCCGGGTTCGCCGAGGGCCTGGCGGTCGACGCCTGGGTGCGCGGCGGTCCCGGGGAGGTCGCCGCCGTCGCCGGCGAAGGCATCTCCTACGGCTTCGGGCACTCGCCGGCCGTCCACGCGCAGCTCGGCTGGATGCGTGAGCGCGGCGGCCTCCGCTTCTACGGCATGGACGTGGCCGGCGCCTCGACGTCGCCGGGACCGGCGGTGCGCGAGCTGCTGCTCCGGCTCGAGCCCGAGCCCGGGGACGACGCACTGCTCCGGCGCGCGGACCTCGGCGGGCGCGTGGAGGCGGCCGTGCGGTACGCCGGCCTGTCCGACGAGGACCGCGAGCGCCTGCACGCCGACCTCCGGATCCTCGCCGACCGTGGCAGTGCCGCCGCGGACCCGGTCGCGCAGCGGCTCGCCGCGTCGGTACGGGCCTTCGCCGATGGACAGGACCGTGACGTGTTCATGGCGGAGACGGTCCGTTGGGTCCTCGAACGGGAGGAGCGGGTGCTGGTCGGAGCGCACAACGGCCACGTCCAGCGCACGCCGTACGACGGCCGGCCGACGATGGGCTCGCTGCTCTCCGCGGCGCTCGGACCCGAGCTGGTGGTCGTCGGCACGACCTGGGCCTCGGGTCCGCGCGTCGAGATCACCGACCTCTCCGACCGGCCCTTCGACTGGGCGGTGTCCCTCGCCGGGAATGCCCCGGCCCCGGCGCTTCCCAGCGCAGGTGCCTTCGACCACGTGCTGGCGCTGGGGGAGGTGCACCGGGTGCCCGGCGCCTTCGAGCGGCTCCGGGCCGAGCTCGCCGCGCCGTACCCGCCGACCCGGACGGTCGACGTCGTCGCCACGCAGGCGGGCGTCTCGGTCCCGGACCCCTACCGCTGGCTCGAGGCCGAGGACGACGAGGTGCACGCCTGGCAGCGCCGGCAGGCCGAGGTGGCCACGGGCACCATCCTCGGCGGCCAGGACCGGGGCGCCCTGCGCGCGCTCGTCGAGCAGTACGACGCCGGCGCGCGGCCCGCCCTGCCGAGGCATGCCGCCGGCAGGTGGTTCCGGCCGGTGGGCGACGCCCTGGTCGCCTCGGACGAGCCGCTCGGGGACGGTTCGGTCGTGGCGCGCCTCGAGCCGGGGGAGGTGCTCTCGTGGTTCGCGCCGTCCCCGGACGGGCGGCTCCTCGCGTTCGGCGTGTGCGACGACGGCAGCGAGCACAACACGATCCGCCTGGTGGAGGTCGCGTCCGGTGAGCGCCGGCCGGCACCACCGCAGGTCCTGCACAGCGCCTGGGCCGGGGGCGTCTCCTGGCAACCCGACAGCGGCGGCTTCTGGTTCCTCGCCCTGAGCGGCACCCCGGAGGAGTTCGTCCAGGCGACCTTCCACCACGACCTCGCCTCGGGCGCGACCGTCGTCGAGGAGATCCCGCTGCCGGAGGGCTCGCGCGAGTACACCCTCGTGCAGCCCTCGCCGGACGGTCGCTGGCTGGTGGCAGCGCACCGGGTCGGGAGCCCCGTGCCGGTCGCCGTGCGCGACCTCCGCGAGCCCGCCGCCGGCTGGCGTCCCTTCGTCACCGGCTGCACGGGCACGGTCGCCGGCCACGTCGTCGGCGACCGGTACGTCGCGGTGACCGACATCGGCGCCGCGCGCGGCCGCGTGGTCGCGATCCCGCTCGACTCGCCGACGCCGGCCGACCCGGCGACGTGGGCCGAGCTCGTGCCGGAGGGACCCACGGTGCTGCGCGCGCTGACGCCGGTGGCGGAGCACCTCTACCTCGCCGAGCTCGACCGGACCTTCGCCCGGATCCGGGTCCTCGACGCCGCCGGCGTCCCGGTCGGCGAGGTGCCGATGCCGGCGGGCGGCACGATCGCGGCGCCCTTCTTCCCCCTCACCGGCCTCGCCGTCGGCGCCCCGGCCCCCGAGCTGGTCTTCGCGTTCTCCACGTTGACGCGCTCGTGGAGCGTGCACCGCCACCGTCCCGGTGGCGGTGTCGAGGAGCTGGCGCCCCCGAGGGTGGTCCTCGACGCGTCCGTCGAGGCGGGGAGCGCGCCCGCCGGTGACGGGACCGCGGTGCCCTTCCACGTCGTGCGCCCCGCCGGGGCCGATCACGGTGCGCCGGCGCCGGTGCTCGTCACGGCCTATGGCGCCGCCAACGTGGCCACGCTGCCGTCGTACCAGCCCGATCTCGCGGCGTTCGTCGCGGCAGGCGGCACGCTGGTGCAGGCCTACCTGCGCGGGGGAGGGGAGCTCGGGCGGGACTGGTACCTGGCGGCCCATCGCGAGACCAAGCACGTGCGCGACGACGACCTCGTCGCCGTCGCCGAGCACCTCGTCGCCTCGGGCGTCAGCACCACGGACCGGATGGCGCTGACCGGCGGGTCCGACGGCGGGCTGATGTGCGGCGTCGCGGTGACCACCCGGCCCGACCTGTGGCGCGCGGTGCTGCCCAGGGCGCCCCTGCTCGACCTGGTCGCGGGCATGCGCGACCCCTATCTCGACTTCGTCATCCGCAAGGCGTGGGGCGATCCCGACGACCCCGAGGACGTACGACGCATGATCGGTCGTTCGCCGTACGAGCTGGTCCGTCCGGGCGAGTTCCCGGCGGTCTACCTGCAGGCGGGCGCGAACGACCCGCGGTGCCGGCCGTGGCACGCCCGCAAGTTCGTCGCCCGGCTGCAGGCAGCCCAGCGCGGCACGGCACCGGTCCTCGTCCACGTCTTCGAGGGCGCCGGCCACGGCGCGGCCAGCGGACCCGAGGTGGTCCTGGCCCAGGACGTGGAGTGGCTCGGCTTCCTGGTCCGCGAGCTGGGGCTCAGGCCCCGCTCGTCCGGGTGAGGTCGAGCAGCCGCAGCTGGAGCATGACCGCGAGCCGCGCGTCGGGGTCGGCGAGGTCGACCTGGCCGACCTCGGTGGCCCGGCGCAGCCGGTAGCGGAAGGTGTTGGTGTGGACGTACATCGCCGCGGACGCGACGGCCACGTCGCCGAACGCGTCGAGCCACGCCCGCAGGGTCTCCATCAGGCTGCTCTGGTGGATCCGGTCGTAGGCCATGATGCGGGCGACCGGACCGCTCGGGAGGTCGCCCTTCGGGACGCGGTCGGCGAGCTCGAGGAGCAGCGCCTCCAGGTGCACGTCCTCCAGGCGGACCACCTGCTGCCCGCCGCGACGCGACCGCAGCACCCGCAGGGCCCGGTCGGCGCCGGTGCGTGAGCGCTGCAGGGCCGCACCGCCGGCCGCGATCGGACCGACGCCGACCAGCGGACGCAGCCGCGAGTCGACGCGGGAGAGGAAGTCCGACGCGATCACCACGGCGCGCTCCTCGCTGTCCTTGCGGCCGCGGGCCACGGGGAGGATGGCATAGGCGACGTCGCCGACCAGCCCCGCCGCGCTCCGCGGGTGCACCGCGGTGAGGTGGAGCGCGAAGGCGTCCGCGAGGCGCTTGCGCTCGACGGCGAGCTGCGCCGGCAGGGGAGGCTCGGCGTCGGCGCCGACCACGGTGAGCGCCAGCACCACGGCAGGCTCGTCCTTGAGGCCGAGCCGCTGCAGCGTCTCGACGGTCCGGGGTCCGCCCTCGAGCGCGGTGCTCAGCAGCTCGGCGCGCAGTCGACGCTCGACGTCGGCGTCGGCCCGCTGCCAGACCAGGTGCATCGCGACGATCTTCGCGCCGTCGTACAGGGCCTGGCTGCGTTGCTCGTCGAGCGGCTCCTCGGCCACGGCCCAGATGGTCCCGAGGATCTCGTCGCCGGCCCGGATCGCGATCGCCGCGCGGCCCTGGCCGCCGGGGGTGCTGTCGTCGATGGGCGGCACGAACACCGGCCGCGTGCTGCGGTAGATCTCCTGGAAGTCGCCGCGCTCCTCGAGGATGCGGGTGTAGTGCTCGGGCACCTGGCGGCGCAGGATCGTCTGCACCCGCCAGCTGTCGACCTCCTCCTGGCGGCTCGAGAAGGCCAGGAGCCGGGAGCTGCGGTCCTCGATCGTGACGGGCGCGTCGACCAGCGCCGCGATCGCGTTGGCGACGGCGAAGAGGTCGTCCAGGCCGGACTGGTAGCCCGTCACCTGGCGCAGGCCGGCGCCGGACCTGCCGAGCTGTCCGGTCGGGACGGCCGGGTCGGCGACCACCGCCGCGGGCTCGGCGGTGAGGGTCCGCAACATCCCGGCCAGCTCGTTCCACGACGCGCCGCGGGCCAGCGCGAGGACGACGACACCGGCTCCCCGGGCCGCCTCCTCCAGCACCTCGGTCGCCTCGACGGGGCCGCGGACGACGAGCGCGAGCGCGCCCCGGCCACCGCTCTCCCGCGCGACCCGGGCGATCGCTGCCGGATCCTGCAGCCCGACGCCGAGGACGACTGCGTTGTCGGGCAGCTCGGGCTCGTCGAGGGGGTCGTGGATGACGATCCCGCCGATCTCACCGGCCCGGACCTCGCCGCACACCACGTCCAGCAGGGTCGCCCCGACCTCCTCGAGCACGCGCGTCAGCCCGGCGCGGGGGAGATTGCTCACGGCTGCCGACACGCCGGTGACGCTAGCCCCGGTGCGGGGTGCGCCCGTTCGTCGATCACGACGAAATCATCGCACTCATTCGTCCGCGCCGACACACGCCGGAGACCTCACGGACCTCAGGGCGCGAGCGGGAGCCATTCCCGCGCCACGGTGACCTCGTCGAGCACGTCGGCGATCGGGCTCACCCCGATGCCCGCGCCGGTCGGGACCCGCAGCTGGCCGTCCTCGAGCACGAACGGCTCGGTGAGGTCGGTGCGGTAGTAGCGCTCGGACGCCGAGGTGTCGCCCGGCAAGGTGAAGCCGGGCAGCGCGGCCAGGGCCAGGTTGGCCGCGCGGCCCAGCCCGGTCTCGAGCATCCCCCCGCACCAGACGGGCACGCCGTGCGCCGCGCAGACGTCGTGGATCCGTCGCGCCTCGAGGTAGCCCCCGACGCGACCCGGCTTGATGTTGACGATCCGGCAGGCGCCGAGCGCGATCGCGTCGGCCGCCGCGGCTGCCGAGACGATCGACTCGTCCAGGCACAACGGGGTGCGGATCGCGCGGGCGAGCTCTGCGTGGCCGAGCAGGTCGTCCTCGGGCAGCGGCTGCTCGACGAGGAGCAGATCGAAGGCGTCGAGCTGGAGGAGGTGACGGAGGTCGCTGCGTCGGTAGGCGGTGTTCGCGTCGACCTGGAGCGGGATGTCGCCGAACCGCTCGCGCACGGCCCGGACGGGCTCGACGTCCCAACCGGGCTCGATCTTCAGCTTGATCCGTCGGTAGCCGGCCGCCAGGTACTCGTCGACGACGTCGAGCAGGGCAGGGACCGACCCCGTGATCCCGACCGACACCCCGCACGGCACATGGGTCCGCACCGCGCCGAGGGCGTGGGCGAAGGAGACGCCGCGGGCGCGGAGATCGGCGTCCAGCACCGCCGTCTCGAGGGCGGCCTTGGCCATCCGGTGGCCCTTGAACGGCGCCAACGCCGGGGCGACCCGGTGCGCGTCCAGGTCGGGAGCGGCCGCGACCGCGGGCACGAGGAAGCGGCGCAGCACGTCGGCGGCGGCGCCGGTGTACTCCGAGGAGTAGTGCGGTCCGGTGCCCGCACCGCACTCGCCCCAGCCCTCGGCCTCGTCGGTGACCACGCGGACCAGGACCGCCTCGCGCACGGTCTCCGTGCCGAACGAGGTCCGGAACGGCGCCACCAGCGGCACCTCCACGGTGCGGATCTCCACACCCTCGAGCTTCATCGTTCCCTGCTCCTTCCGTCGGTGGCGGGCTCGCGGTCGACGACGTACCAGCCGGCCCGGTCGAAGCCGCGCACCCGGGCGCCGTCCGCCAGGAGGCCGCCGAGGACCTCGCGCAGGGCGGTGCGCCACTGCGCCGCGGTGCGCGGGTCGTGCTCGCGCAGCCCCTCGATGTCATCGGGTACGCCGACCAGCACGGTCCTGCCCAGGACGGGCCGCTGCAGCGGGCCGCCCGCCGCCGAGGCCTCGAGCGCGACCTGGGCGCCGGCGTGCCGCTCGGCCCCGCCGTCGAGGGTCCGGGGGCTCCCGGCGCAGGCGGCACGAACCGCATCGGTCGTGAGCGACCATCGCACGAGGATCCGGTCGGTGTCGTCACTGCGGTTGACCTGGTCGTCGATCGGCCCGTAGAAGTTCGGCAGGTACTCGTCGGCGTCCGCGGCGAGCTTGCCCAGGTTGAACCACGCGTTGCGCCGGATCAGCGGGTCGTAGGTCCACGAGATCTCGGCGGTGTCGTGCGCGAGCGCCCACGCCCGCTGGTGGAGCTTCAGGGCATAGCCGACATGGCGTGCCCGGGAGCTGGTGAGCACGCCGGCGATGTGGCTGTGCAGGGCATGGCGTGCAGGCGCCGCGAAGAAGCCGAAGCAGGCGCCGACCAGCTCGTCGCCGGCGTACGCGCCGCTGACGTAGCTTCCCGCCTTGGCCATGGCCTTGAGCAGGTCGGCGGTCACGGGTGGGGCGGCGGCGCCGGTCCGCCAGATCCGCTCGTAGAGCCGGCGCACCGCTTCGAGGTCCGCGACCTCGTCGAGGGTGCGGATGACCACGCCCGACGTCGCGGCGGCCCGCGCGGCGTCCTCTTCGGCGTGGATCAGCATGCGCCGTCCTCCGCCAGCAGGTCGTGGAGGAGTCCGGCGAGCAGGCGCGTCCGGGGCAGCAGGTGCGCGACGAGGACGTGCTCGTCAGGGGCGTGGGCGCCGCCGCCCACCGCCCCGAGGCCGTCGAGGGTGGGGGTGCCGACGCCGGCGGTGAAGTTGCCGTCCGAGGCCCCGCCGACGGAGAGCGACGTCAACGGGTCCAGGCCCAGCTGCTCGGCGAGGGCGACGGCGCGGTCGTACAGCGCCGCCGTCGCGTCGGCCGTCAACGGCGGCCGGTTCGGTCCGCCGAGGACCCGCACCCGGGCATCCGGCAGGACCGCCTCGAGGTCGGTGATCGCGGCGTGGATCCGCTGCTGCTCGGCGTCGTCGCGGACCCGGACATCGACGCCGAAGCCGGCGGCGGCCGGGACGGTGTTGATCGTCGTACCGGCGTCCAGGCGGGTCGGCGTGACCGTCGTACCGGCATCAGGATCGCTCAGCGCCGCGACCGCGAGCACCTGGTGGGCCGCCTCCACGGTGGCGTTCACGCCGCGCTCGGGCTCGAGGCCCGCGTGCGCGGCGCGCCCCTCGACCAGCACGTCGTACCGGGACACGCCCTTGCGCTCGGTCTTGAGGGCTCCGCCCGGTCCCGCCGCCTCGAGCACCAGCGCGGCACGGCAGCCGCGGGCCTCGTCCTCGATGAGTCCTCGCGAGGACGGCGAGCCGATCTCCTCGTCCCCGGTGATCAGCAGGCACACGCCCGTCCGGTCGTCGAGCGCGGCGACGGCCCGCAGCGCCATGGCCACCCCGGCCTTCATGTCGAAGCAGCCCGGTCCTCGCAGCACGCCGTTGACGACGGCGCAGGGGTTGTCGGCCAGCGAGCCGATCGGCCACACGGTGTCGTGGTGCCCCAGCACGAGCACCCGGGCGGGTCCGAACCGCCACCGCAGGTGCGTCCAGCCGTCACGCACGATGCGCTCGGGCGCGACACCGAGGAGGCGCGTGCCCAGGTCCGCGACGACCTCGGCGCTGCGCGCGACGGCTGCCTTGTCCTCGGTCGGGGACTCGCAGCGCACCAGCGCGCCGATGTCGGCGACGAGGTCGGCTTCGGTCAGGGCATCCAGCAGGGGCACCGGTCCAGCATCCCGAGCGTCCCGACGGCGCCGTCTGTGGTGCCGGACAAGATTTCCCGTCCGCGTTCGGTCCGTTCGATGAAGCGGGGTCGCCCTAGTCGAACGCGAGCCGGAGCTGGACCCGGTAGCGGTCGCCCTCCTTCGAGACGGCGCCGCCCAGCGTGGCGAGCGAGTCGACGTCCTTCGCCGTCAGGTCGCCCTCGGACAACGTCTCCAGCCAGTGGCCGGCGCCGAGGTCGGTGTAGGCGAGGGCCACGGCGTCGTCGGCGTCCGGCAGGGCGTCCTCGAAGCGGCCCGAGTCGCCCAGCGTCTCGTCGGGGTCGACCAGCTCGGCGAGGTACGACGGGCTGGGGCCGATGACGAGGCCGTCGTCGGTGCGCTCCGAGCCCAGGAGCTCGGACAGCTCCTTCGTCCCGCGCAGCTTGGCGAGGGCCGCCTCGATCCTCTCCGGGTCGCCGGTGACCCGGACGGCGATGGGCAGGTCCTCGACGGACTCGTCGTCCACGAACCTCTCGAAGCCGTCCCCGGCCGCGAAGGCGATCGCGTCGCCGCCGAGGTCCTCGAGGTCGGCGGGGGAGAGACCCGTGGCCTTCTCGAAGGAGGCGATCAGCTCGTCCCCCTCCTGCTCGAGGAGGAGCTGGTTGCGGGTCAGCGCCCGCTCGGCCCAACCGTCGGCGAGGCCGCCGCCGAACGCCACGACCGTGTCGGCCGGCAGGCCTGCGATCGCGTCCCGCGCGCCGGCGTCGTCGTAGATGCCGTCGTACCCGGTCAGGAAGGGGTCGGCCACGACGTCGAGTTCGACGCCGCCGTCGTCGAAGCGGACGGTCCCGCCGAGCCCGGAGAAGTCCTCGAGGGCCTTGCGGGTCTCCGCCGGGATCTCGAAGAAGTCCTCCTCGTCGCCGTCCGAGCCCTCGCCGGACCCACCGTCCTCGAGGTCGCCGTACTGCCGCTCGTAATAGTCGGTGAGCTCCTTGTCGAACTCCTTCTGCTCGGCGCGGGTGAGCTCGTCGTACCTGTCCATCCGGTCCCAGAGCGCCTCCTCCTCCGGCGACATCTCCGGCGCGGCGTCTTGGCCGGCGAGGTCCTCCTCGATGACGGACGAGAAGTCCGAGACCACGGTGGCTGCGGTGACCATCGCGCTGACCGGGTCGAGCGAGCCCAGCGGGCCTGCGGCGAACAGGAAGAACGGGAACCCGTCGCTCACGTCCAGCAGGGCCTGGCCGGCCTCCGGCGCGGCGTACAGGGTCACCACCCCGGGATCGCCGGTGGCGCCGGTGAGCTCCTTGAAGTCCTGGTCCCCGGCCAGGTCGGCATCCTCCGCGTCGGCCCGGACCTGCTCCGCGATCTCGTCGCTCTCGGCCAGGATCGCCCAGCCGTCACCGACGGTGAAGCCGAACTCGTCGTCGCCGCAGCTGTCGGCGACCTTCGCGAGCCCCCTCCGCGCGCCGTCGGGGTCGGAGACCTGGAGCGCCACGACGAGCGCCGGCTCCTCCAGGGGTACGACGGCCAGCGCGCCGCGGTCGCCCGCCCAGTCCTCGACCTCGCGCCACGGCAGGTCGCAGCCGCCGTCCTCGGCGATGCTCTCGACGAGCGACTTGCGCAGGTCGTCCTGGCTCCCGATCCCGAGCTCCTTCGCGAGCGAGGGGATCCGCTTCAACGCCCGGTACGCCGCCACCTTCTGGCCACCCGGCGGGTCGAGGTCGACGGCGACGTAGGCCAGCGTGTCGGCGGGGAGTGCCTCGGCCGGCTGGGGTCCCTGCGCCGCCCACACCTGCCACGCCCACGCGCCGCCACCGACGACCGCGGCGACGCCGACGATCCCGGCGATGGCCGCTGCCCGACGGCGCGGCCGGCGGGGCTCGGTGGGCGGAAGGGGAACGGCGTCGGCGAGGGTCACCGCCACACCGTAGGTGTGATCCGAGGTGCGTGAGGGGCGAACGGGACAGGTCAGGGGTCCCGGATCTGCGTGTTACCCCCGGTTGCATCTACCCATTGTCCGCAACACGGACTTGCACTAACTTGGCGGGCATGGGATCGATCGGATCGAGCCAGCAGGAGTACCACGACCTCCTCCGGACGCTGTCCGAGGCGTCGGTCGAGCACCACTTCGACGCGTTCACCGATGTCGCCTGGGACGACCCGGAGAACGCGATCGACCCGCAGGACCCGCGCTGGATCCTGCCCTCGGTCGACGCGCTCGGCCGGACGGAGTGGTACCGCTCGCTCCCGCGGGAGCGCCAGATCGAGGTCGGCTTCTACCGCCAGACCAACGTGGTCAAGGTGGGCCTGCAGTTCGAGCAGGTGCTGATCGCCGGCCTGATGATGTACTGCCTCGACCTCCCCAACGGGCGCCCGGAGTTCCGCTACTCCACGCACGAGGCGACCGAGGAGTGCCACCACACGCAGATGTTCCAGGAGTTCGTGAACCGGACCGGCCTCGACGTCGCCGGGTCCCACACGCTCTTCCGGGCGCTGGGCCCGTTCCTGCCGCTCGCGGCCAAGCACCTGCCCTTCATCTTCTTCATCGGCGTGCTCGGCGGCGAGGAGCCGATCGACTACGTGCAGAAGGTGATGCTGCGCTCGGGCGAGGAGATGCACCCGCTGCTGCGCCGGATCAGCCAGATCCACGTCGCCGAGGAGGCGCGCCACATCGGCTTCGCGCACCAGTACCTCGAGCACCGCGCGCCTCGTCTCGGCCGCTTCCACCGGCTGTTCGCCTCCGTGCTGACCCCGGTCCTGATGCGCGTGCTGTGCGACGCGATCGTCGTTCCGGGACGCAAGGCGGTCAAGGACATGGGGATCCCGCCCGAGGTCGTGCGCGAGGTGTGGTGGGAGAGCCCGGAGTCGCGCGAGTTCCTGCGCGACATGTTCGGCGACGTGCGGATGCTGGCCGACGAGCTCGGCCTGATGAACCCGGTGTCCCGCCGCGTGTGGCGGGCGCTCGGCATCGCCGGCCGCTCCAACCGGTTCCGCAGCGAACCGGCCCGCGCGGCCTGACCGAGGGCCGTCAGTCCGCGAGGTACCAGTCGGGAAGCCGGCCCGGCTGCAGGTCGGTCGGGTCGCCCGGCCGGGTGAGGGTGAGCACGGCACGCACGATCTCCGGCCGGTCGTGGAGCGCGTCCTCGATCGCGCCGAGGCGACCGGCGACATCGGACTCGGGCGCGTCGCCGACGAGGTCGACCGCGGCGACCAGGAAGATCCGGTCCGCGCCGACCCACTCCATGTAGAGATAGCTGATCCGGGCGATCTCGGGGTGGTCGAGCAGCGCCCGCAGCGCGATGTCGCGGGTCAGCGGCGTCACGGTCTCCCCGGTGAGGAAGTCCATGTTGCGCCGGATGAGGAAGAGCGCGACGACGCCGAGCAGCAGGCCCACGACGATGGACCCGACCGCGTCCCAGACGGCCTCGCCGGTCACCTGGTGCAGCAGGATGCCGAGGAAGGCGATGACCAGGCCGATCAGGGCGGCGAAGTCCTCTGCGAAGACCGCGCGCAGGGTCGGGTTCGAGGTCAGCCGCAGGTAGCGCAGGGGCGAGACGCGGCGCCGTACCGCCGCCCGCTGGGCCTGGCGCAGGGCCTGGAGGAAGGACGTGCCCTCCAGCGCGAACGCGATGCCGAGCACGGCATAGGCCCAGGTGTACGACGGCACCTCCTCCTCGTGCCCCAGCGACTGCACCCCGTGCCAGACCGACACCGCAGCGCCGACGGTGAAGAGGCCGAACGCCGCGAACATCGACCAGATGTAGCCGACCCGTCCGTAGCCGAGGGTGTGCGTCGCGTCGGGGGGCCGCGCGGCGCGACGCTCGCCGACCAGGAGGAAGACCTCGTTGCCGGCGTCCGCCCAGGAGTGCGCGGCCTCGGCGACCATGGAGGCCGAGCCGGTGACGCCCGCCGCCACGGTCTTGGCGACCGCGATCAGGAGGTTGGCCCCGAAGGCGATGACGACGGTGAGCAGGCTCTCGTTCTGCGGCTCCTCGAGTTCCGGCACGGGCCGACGCTACCCCGCGTCGACGAGGGAGCGCCGCATGTCGTTGACCCACTGCTTGTAGGCGACGTGGCTGGCGCGCAGCTCCTCGCCGGGCCAGTCGCGGGGGAGCAGCTCGGCGGGGAGGACGGGGTCGGTCAGCAGGTGCCGGCCCGACGTGGCGCAGGCGGTGAACCGCAGCACCGGGTCGGTGGTGTCGGTCGCGGCGAGCAGCTCACGGGCCGTGCGGGCCCAGTCCCCGAGGTCCCACAGGCGGCCGGCGAGCTCTCGTGCGTCGGTGGCGGCCGCTCCGGTGAACCGGTCGCTCACCTCCTCGACCGCGGCCGGCCAGTCGATGGCCAGGTTCGCCGGCCGCGTCCAGACGCCCTCGCGCAGCTCGGCCAGCCGCAGCTCGCCCAGCGTCGTGCGCAGGTCGGCCCGGTCCGCGGCGGTCCTGCCGGCCGTCGTCACCGCGACGATCTCCCAGCTGCCGTCCCAGTCGTGGACCGCGGGCCGGGTGGCCCGGTCCTGGCGCCGCTGGCGCTCGAGGAGGCGGTCGGAGAGCCGGTGCCGTCCCTCGTCATCGCGTACGACGTCGCCGGCCGCCGCCATCCGCGAGAGCGCCACCCGCACGGCCGGCTCGGCGAAGCCGACGACCGACGCCGCAGCGACCAGCTCCCGGGTGGTCAGGCTCGGCAGCTCGGCTCCGAGCAGGAGCGTCAGCAGCGCCGAGCGGGTGGTGACGGGCTTGAGGGCAGGCATGATGGCGTGATGTTACGACAGCGCGACGGTCGTCGGGAATCTGTTGTGACCTTTGTCTAACACTCTAGGCACGACTGTCGGAACTGTGTAACGGTTCCGGCATGACGGAGAACACCACCAGCCAGCGCCTCGCCGGGCGGACCCTGATGATGTCCGGCGGCAGCCGGGGGATCGGCCTCGCGATCGGCATCGCCGCGGCCCGTGAGGGCGCCAACGTCGTGCTGCTCGCGAAGACCGACGTGCCCGACCCGCGCCTGCCCGGCACGGTCCACACCGCCGCCGCCGAGATCGAGGCTGCCGGCGGCCAGGCGCTCGCGGTCGTCGGCGACGTCCGTGACGAGGCGTCGGTCGACAACGCGGTCGCCCGGGCCGTCGAGCGCTTCGGTGGCATCGACATCTGCGTCAACAACGCCTCGGCCATCGCGCTGGACCCGACGGCCGACCTGCCGGTCAAGCGCTTCGACCTGATGACCCAGATCCAGCTGCGCGGCACCTACCTGCTCACGCGGGCCTGCCTGCCGCACCTCCGGGTCGGCACCAACCCGCACATCCTGTCGCTGAGCCCGCCGCTCAACCTGTCGCCGGAGTGGCTGGGCAAGCACCCGGCGTACACGCTCGCGAAGTACGGCATGTCGCTGCTCACCCTCGGCTGGGCCGCCGAGTACGCCGAGGACGGCGTCGCCGCCAACTGCCTGTGGCCCGAGACGCTCATCGCCACCGCCGCGGTCCAGAACCTGCTCGGCGGCGACGACGCGATCGCGAAGGCGCGGACGCCGGAGATCGTGGCCGATGCCGCGATCGAGATCCTGACCCGGCCCTCGCGCGAGCAGACCGGTGAGGCGCTGCTCGACGTGGACGTGCTGCGCCAGGCGGGCGTGACCGACCTGTCGTCGTACGGCGGCACGGGCGAGCTGGAGTACGACATCTTCGTCGACGGACCCCGATGAGCGGCCCCCGCACCGACGCGTTCGCCGCCTTCCTCGGCGTCGACGTCACCGGGTACGGCGGCGGGCGGGCCGAGGCGCGGGTGCGCGTGTCCCAGGACCACCTCAACCCGCACGGCACCGCCCACGGCTCGTTCCTCTTCTCCCTGGCCGGGATCGCGCTCGCCGCCGCGGCCAACGACGACGAGCACTCCGGCGTGGTGAGCGCGGTGCACATCGACTACGTCCGGCCCGCGCGTCCGGGCGACGACCTGGTCGCGACCGCCGAGCTCGCCGAGCGCCTGGCCAAGGAGGACCTGTTCGTCGTCCGGGTGGTGCACGGCGACGAGCTGGTCGCCCGCGCGAGCGGCCGCGCGAACCGACGGGTCCGGCAGGCGTCCTAGCGGTCCAGCGCCAGCCGCAGCCGGGCGTGGCGCCGGACGAAGATGCTCGGCACCCACGTCGCTGCGTCGTCGCCGTCGAGGCTGAACGACGTCGTCCGCGCGAGCAGCGCCCGCAGGGCGGTCGACGCCTCCATCCGGGCGAGCGCGGAGCCGACGCAGAAGTGCGCGCCGCGGCCGAACGCCAGGTGCTGGCGGATGCCGGGCCGGTCGAGGTCGAGCTCGTCGGGGCGGTCGAAGCGCGCCGGGTCCCGGTTGGCTGCTCCCCAGAGCAGCAGCAGGTTGCTGCCGGCGGGCACCTCGACCCCGCCCAGCCGGGTGTCGGCACGGGCGTGCCGGTAGTGCCCGCGGAAGGGCGACTCGAGGCGGAGGCACTCGTCGAGGAAGGGGTCGAGCAGCTCGGGAGACGTCCGCAGCCGGTCCTGGAGCGCCGGATCGGTCGCGAGCAGCCGGGCCGCCGTCCCCATCAATCCCGCCGTGGACTCGCCGCCCGCGCCGACCAGCTGGAGCAGGACCAGCACCGCGGTCGCCGGATCGAGGACGCCGTCGTGGCACGCCCGGGCCAGCTCGCCCATCAGGTCGTCACGGGGTGCCGCGAGGGCGGTCGTGAACCGGGCCCCGAGGTGGGCGTGCAGCTCGAGCGACGCCGTGACGGTGGCGGTCAGGCGCTCGGCGTCGACCCAGCCGCCGAGCATCTCGGTGCTGTCGTAGGCCCAGCGGAGCAGGTCCGGCACGTCGCCGGGCGGGAGCCCGATCAGCTCCGCGACCAGGACCAGCGGGAGCCGGTCGGCCATGTCCCGCGCCCACTCGGCCGTGCCGCCGGCGAACCAGCGGTTCCAGAGCAGGTCGGCCTGGCGCTCCACGGACGACTCGAGGGCGCGGATCCGGCGTCCGATCGTGCCGAGGACCGCCGAGCGGTGCGGCTTGTGCACCGGGTCGTCCGCCGTGGCGAGCACCTGCTCGACGGTGCCGCCGCCGTCCATCGGCAGCGCCGTCGGCGTACCGCCGGGGGAGCGGAGCAGCACCGCCCGCAGGTTCGAGGAGTACGACGCCGGGTCGGCCAGCACCTCGTGCACCAGGTCCCACGACGAGACCAGGAAGAAGTCGGTCCCCGCGATCCGGTGCACCGGCTCGGTGGCGCGCAGCCGGGCCAGGGCGTGGTACGGGTCGTCGATGAGGTCGGGGTCGAACACGTCGAACATGGCAGGAGCGTCGGCGGCCGTACCGTCCGGCGTCAACGGGAGCGGACAGGCCGTCGCCGTCCTCATCGACGAGTGTCTCATTCCTCGCTCAATTGTGGCCCTCAGGTGTCTCGGTACGAGACCCTGTGGAGGTGAGCGACTGGCTGGTCGGCGGGCCTCGCAAGGATGCCGCCGTACGACGGGTCCACCGGGCCGCACGGGAACTCTTCCTCGAGCGCGGCATCGAGCAGACCACCGCCGACGCGATCGCGCGCCGGGCCGGCTGCTCGCGGGCCACGCTCTACCGGCTCGTCGGCAGCCGCGCCGCGCTCGTCGACGACCTCCTCACGTCAGGTGCTGCGGACGTGGTCGCGCAGGTGGAGCAGGCGATCGCGGGGCTCGGCGGCGCCGAGCGGGCCACGGCCGCGATCGTCACGGCCGCGGCGGCGATCCGCGCGGATCCCGTCGTGTCGACCTGGCTGCGCGGGCAGGACTCCCTCGACGACGTCCTCGGCGGACCCGACGGCGTCACCGCGCTGGCTCGTGCCCTGACCGGCGCCGTCCGGCCCGGGTCCCGGGACGCCGAGTGGATCGTCCGGTCGGTGCTCGCCCTGGTGGCCATGCCGGGGCGGGACGCCGAGGCGGAGCGCGAGCTCGTGGCGTCGTACGTCGTGCCGGCGCTCGGCCTCAGGAGCTGATCGCGCGCTCGGTGCCGAGCCGTGCCCGAGCCGCGGCCCGCACCCCGGCCTCGTGTGAGCCGGGAGCGGCATGGCCCGCCGACGCTGTGCCCTTCCAGGTGCCGCGGATGCCGTGCTCGCGCTGCATCGTGCGGAAGTAGTCGACGACCTCGACCTCCTTGGCGCGGATCGCGAGCTCGGTGGAGGTGGGGCGGTCGTCGACCGGTGGCTCGGCGGCGATCGCGGCGGCGCGGGCCTCGTCGCGCGCCCGGGCGAGCCGGTCGCCCACGTGGTCGGCCCAGGCCTCGTAGAAGGCGGCCCGCGCGGTCGACCCGTGCACCGGCCGGTCCTCCCAGCGGCGGCTGCGCGCGTTCCAGACCTGGCGGGTGTCGGACTTGTGCGCGCCGGAGCGCAGGTGGGCGTCGCCGTCGGCGACCATCTGGGTGACCAGCGAGGCGTAGAGCGCCTTGACGACGGCGATGTCGGACGGGAAGCCGTAGAGGGTCACCCGGGTGTTGCTCGTGTAGATGGCGACGCGCACGTCGTTGGCGCGGGCGATCTCGAGCACGAGGCGGACGTAGCGCGCGAGCGACCTCTTGCCGGACTCGCCGATGAGCACGGTCTCCCAGGCCGGGTCCTGGCGCTGCTCCTCGGTCTGCGCGGTGGCCCGCGCGACGGCGAGCGCGATCTGGTGCCGCGTGGCGAGGGTCTGCGCCTTGGCGAAGAAGGCGTCGCGCTCCGCGGTGTTGCTCGTCCGCTCCGCCTGCCGCAGCAGGCGACCGATCCGCAGCAGCGTGCGGTCCTCGCCGTCGATGCCGGTGTCGAGGCCGGAGAGCCGGTAGGCGGTGTGCAGCAGCTCGGCGAGCACCGGCATCCCGACGTCCTCGAGCAGCCGGAGGAAGGTGCTGCGGAAGGCGGCGCCGTGCCCGTCGACCCCGGCCAAGTGGTGGGCCACCTCGTGGAGCACGACCGCCGCCCGCAGCGACCACGCCCCGCCGATCTCGCGCGGCGGGATCGCCATCACGCCCCGCAGCGGCAGCTCGCCGCGCTCGTAGTGGGCCTGCCGGTCCCCGCGGCGGGGGCGCACCACGACCGGCACCGTCGCCAGGTCGAGGCCGCTCCCGTCGTCGTACCGGCTGTCGGTCGCGACGAGGTGGGCGAGCACGCGGTCGACATAGTCCTGGACGTGGGCGGGGTCGGTGAAGCGGGGCTCCGTCTCCGGCTCGAGCTCGAGGACCTCGCGCCCGGCCGTGATCCGCAGTGGGCTGCCCGGGCGTCGGCGCGCCTCGTCGAGCCAGCCGGCGAGAAGGTCCTCGGCGGCGTACACGGAGCGGGTGTCGTCGGGCATGGGAACAGCCTCTCAGGTGGTCCCGACACCGGATGTGATCCCTCCACAGGGGGTTCTGGTGTGGCCGGGCCGTGCGGTGGATAGCCTCCCCCTGCGGCAACCGCCGCAGAACCTTCACCAAAACTGACATCCCGGGGGCAACAAACCATGCATGTGAAGTCCTTGCGACGCATCGTCCTGATGGTCGTCGCGATGGTGGCGAGCTCGCTGTCGCTCGTCGCCGTCTCCACCGCGCCGGCGAACGCTGCGGCCTACAGCAGCTTCGCGGAGCTCGAGAACAACTACAGCTCCGTCCGGTACGGCGTCGCGGTCACCCTCACCGGTCGCGTCGGCTACGACACCGCGGCGCCGAAGTACGTCAACGCCGGAACGGCGACGCTCCAGCGCCTGCCCTACGGAGCGAGCAGCTGGGCCAACGTCAGCTCCAAGACCTACACCGACACCACGACCGACCTGGTCTGGTCGCTCAAGCCGTCGAACACCACCCAGTACCGCATCGTCTACTCGGGTGGCACCTACGGCGCCGACACCTACGGCACGTCGGTCTCCAACGTGGTCAAGGTCGGCGTCAAGCGCAACCTCGGCGACAACTTCAACCGCTCGACCCGCGTCTTCTACGGCAAGGTGACCCCGAGCTACGCCCGCCGCACGGTGTACATCCAGAAGTCGACCTGCACCAGCCCGACCAGCTCGTCGTGCACCTGGAGCCTCTACAAGACGCTCACGACCTCGTCGACCGGCGCCTGGTCGACCAAGCTGCCCGCCTACTCGCGCAAGACGCACTTCCGCGGCCTGGTGAAGGCGAGCAACGGCTACATCGGTGGCTACTCGAACTACTACGTGACCACGTACTCGTACTGACCGGTCGGACCTGGCCTCCCGAGGGTCAGGCCGACTCCTCGAAGCCGGCTGCGGGGCTCGTGCCCTGCAGCCGGTTTCGTGTCTCCACGAGCTCGCTGACCGCCTCGACGAAGCGCACGGTGCTGTCGCCGACACCGTTGTCGTCGAAGTAGTGGTGGCGCATCGCGGCCCGCGCGATCCGGTGCTCGTCGTGCTCGAGCCGGTCGGCGAGCAGGTCGCTCAGGCTGGCGATGTCGTCGGCGTCGATGACGTCGGCGCAGCGGCTGACCGGCACCTCCTGGCGCAACCGCTCGGCGTCGGCGTGCCGGTCGGTGATCAGGATGGGCTTGTCGGTCTGGAGGTAGAGCCAGTCGAGGCCGACCGAGGAGACGTCGGTGATCATCGCGTCGCAGCCGGGGAAGACGGCGAGGATGTCACCCTGCCAGACGGCGGCGTGGCCCGCCTCGGGGTCGGCCTCGGCGGCGCGCTCGATGAGGTCGAGGATCGCCTGGTGGCCCTCGCGGATCGCGGCGATCTGGCTCGTCGTCACCTTGGGGTGCGGCTTGTAGACCAGGCGGACGTCCGGCACCGCGAGGACGGCGCGCACGATGTCCGGACCGAAGACGTCGACCGACGTGTAGCAGTTGTAGGCGGCGTCGCCCTCCCACGTCGGGGCGTAGAGGACGGTACGCCGCTCGCTCGGCGGCAGCAGGGGAGCGGGGCGCAGGTCGAGCTGCGGCCGGCCGATCCGGACCAGCCGCCACTCGTCGAGCTCCATCAGCGCGGCGCGGTGCCGCTGCACGGCGGCCTCGCCGGCCACGAACACGCGGTCGTAGGCCTTGGCGTTGTTGCTGACCATCGAGTGCTTGTCGCTCTCGCCGTGGTTGATGTGCACGTGCATCATCCGGCCGTCGAGCAGCGAGTTGAAGTTGGTCATCGAGTTGTTGCAGTACAGGACGACCGCGGCGTCGAGCTCGTCGTACAGCTGGGCGAGGTCGTTGAAGCCGGGGGCGAACAGCACGGGGAGCGTGGTCCGCTCGGTGACGATGTCGCGCGTGGCGGCGTCGCGGGTGAGGATCCCGACCGGGTGCGTCGCGTCGAGCCGTTCGAGCACCGGGAGCCACTGCAACAGCTGGTAGACCCGCGTCGGGTCGTCAGCGAAGTAGGCGATCACCTGGGGGTCACGGGGCTTCTGCACTCCCGGATGTTAGGGGTCGCGGTGTCACACCAACGAACTGGGAACGTCCGCTGAATGTTGCGTTTCGGTAACCTCGCCCGGTGCCCGCCGTACGCCGCCTGCTCAACCGCTCCGTCCACGCCGCCTGGCAGTGGCTCGAGCGGGTGGGCGACGTCTCACCGGGCACCGACCTCGGCGACCGTTTCGGGTCCTTCGGCCAGGGCGCGTGCCTGGCCTTCCCGATGGCGACGGTGGTCAACCCGGAGGCGATCCACGTCGGGCGCGACACCCTGATCGGCAAGTACTCGACGCTCTCGGTCGGCTACGGCCCGACCCAGGCGGTGCTGCCGGAGAGGGGACTGGTGATCGGCGAGCGGTGCGTGATCGGCGCCCGCGCCTGCATCACGGCGCACGAGTCGATCACGATCGGCGACGACGTGTGGTTCGGCCAGGACGTGTTCGTCTCCGACGCCAGCCACGGCTACCAGGACCCCGACGTCCCGGTCGGCCTGCAGTTCGGTGCCCACCAGCCCGTCGTGATCGGCGCCGGCTCGTGGATCGGCCACGGCGCGATGATCCTCCCCGGTACGACGATCGGGCGGAACGTCGTGGTCGCCGCCGGCTCGGTCGTGCGCGGGGTCGTCGAGGACCACGCCGTCGTGGGCGGCGTACCGGCCCGCACCATCCGGCGCCTCGAGCCCGGACGCGGCTGGGTGTCGGCCTCCGGTGAGGGCGACGTGCGCGCGATCGCCGGGGCGCCGTCGGTCTGACCGGCGGGGTTTGGGGTGGTTGCCCTAAGGTGGTGGCTCCCGTTCCCCTCCTGAAGGACCTCGATGACCGCCTGGCTCTTGCTGGGACTCGCCATCCTCCTCGTCCTCGCGTGCGGGCTCTTCGTCGCCGCCGAGTTCGCGTTCGTCACCGTGGACCGCGGTCAGGTCGACCGCGCGGCCGCCGACGGTGACGCCTCCGCGATCGGCCTGCAGAAGGCGCTGCGCAGCCTGTCGACCCAGCTCTCCGGGGCCCAGGTCGGCATCACGATCACCAACCTCGCGATCGGCTTCCTCGCCGAACCGGCGATCGCGGAGCTCCTCCGCGGTCCGCTGGAGGACGCCGGCGTCGCCGAGGGCGCGGTCGGACCGGTGGCCGTCGCGACGGGCCTCGTGCTCAGCACGCTGCTCACCATGCTGGTCGGCGAGCTGGTGCCCAAGAACGTCGCGATCTCGCTGCCCTACGTGACCGCGCGGCTCACCCAGGCGCCGATGCGCGCCTTCACGGCCGCCGCGAAGGGCCCGATCAACGTCCTCAACGGCAGCGCCAACGCGATCGTGCGCCGCCTCGGCATCGAGCCCCAGGAGGAGCTGCGCTCGGCGCGCAGCGTCACCGAGCTCGCCTCGCTCATCCAGCGCTCCGCCGACGAGGGGACCCTCGACGCCGACACGGCCGAGCTGATGGAGCGCTCGGTGGAGTTCGGCACCCGGACGGCGGGGGAGATCATGACGCCCCGCGTCCGGACCCGCAGCCTCGACATCAACGACCGGGCGAGCGCGGTCATCGCGCTGGCGCGTGAGTCGGGCAACTCGCGCTTCCCGGTGCTCGACGAGACCGACGCGGTCGTCGGCACCGTGCACGTCAAGAACGCCGTCGCGCTGCCGCTGCACGAGCGCGCGACCACGAAGGTCAAGCACCTGATGGCGAAGCCGATCGTGGTGCCCGACTCGCTGCGGCTCGACCCGCTGCTGGCGCTGCTGCGGGCCGACGGCTTCCAGATGGCCATCGTGCTCGACGAGTACGGCGACCATGCCGGCATCGTGACCCTGGAGGACGTGATCGAGGAGATCGTCGGGGACATCGCCGACGAGCACGACCGGCTCGGCAGCCGCGGCCGCCTGCGCCGTGACGGCACGTGGTCGCTGTCCGGCCTGCTCCGCCCCGACGAGGTCGAGGACCTCACCGGCGTGGAGCTGCCCGAGGGCGAGGACTACGACACGGTGGCGGGGCTGGTGCTGAAGCTGCTCGGCCGCATCCCGGTGACGGGGGAGCAGGCCGTCGTACCGCTCACGGAGCCGGGGGACGACGAGGACGCCCCGGTACGACGTGCGGTGCTGACCGTCGACCACATGGACGGGCTGCGCATCGACCGCCTGTCGCTGCGGGTGGAGGAGGAGCCGGCCGATGGGTGACTTCTCCGGCGTGCTGCTCGCCGTGGTCCTGCTGGCAGCGAACGCCTTCTTCGTGGGCGCGGAGTTCGCGCTGATCTCCGCGCGCCGCTCGCAGATCGAGCCGCGCGCCCAGGCCGGCTCGCGGATGGCCGCCATCACGCTCACCGCGATGGAGCAGGTCTCCCAGATGATGGCGGGCGCCCAGCTCGGCATCACCGTCTGCTCGCTCGGCCTCGGTGCGGTGGGCGAGCCGGCGCTGGCCCACCTGATCGAGCCCGTCTTCCACGAGCTCCACGTCCCGGACGACTGGCTGCACCCGGTCGCCTTCGTGATCGCGATGACGGTCGTGGTCTACCTGCACGTCGTGCTGGGCGAGATGGTGCCGAAGAACATCGCGATCGCCGGGCCCGACCGTGCCGCACTGATCCTCGGCCCGCCGATGTACGGCATCGTGCTGGTGCTGCGTCCGCTCATCGTGTCCATCAACGCGATCGCCAACGCGATGCTGCGCCTGGTCCGGATCGAGCCCAAGGACGAGCTCGGCAGCACCTACACCCGCGAGGAGGTCGCCGCGCTCGTCGAGGAGTCGCACGGCGAGGGCCTGCTCGCCGAGGACGAGTACGACCGGCTGTCCGGCGCGCTCGGGTTCACCGAGAAGACCGTGGCCGAGGTGATGATGGCGCCCGACTCGCTCGCCACGGTGGTGCGCGGCTCGACCGGTGCCGACGTCGAGGCGCTGTGCGCGGCGACCGGCTTCAGCCGCTTCCCGGTGGTCTCCGACGATCCCGCCGGCCCGCCGGAGCTGCTCGGCTACCTCCACATCAAGGACGTCCTCGAGCCCGACGAGGAGCGTCGTGAGCGCCCCGTCGCCGACCGGTGGATCCGCCCGTTCGCGACCGTCACCGCCGACACGCTCCTGCACGACGCCCTCGAGGTGCTGCAGCGCCGCGGGGCGCACATGGCGCGCGTCGTGGCGCCGGACGGCACCACGCTCGGTGTCGCCGCCCTGGAGGACGTCATCGAGGAGCTCGTCGGGGAGATCCGCGACGCGGCGCACTCCGACGACGTCTCGGCGGGATGAGACCACTAGGGTGTCGATCGTGGGTGAAGCGGTGACGCGGGACGAGCGCGCGTCCGGTCGGGTGTGGACACTGCCCAACCTGATCAGCGCGTCGCGGCTGCTCGGCGTCCCGCTCTTCCTGTGGCTCGTCCTCGGGCCCGAGGAGGACGTCTGGGCGCTCGTCGTCCTGATGGTCTCGGGCGTCAGCGACTTCCTCGACGGCTGGCTGGCGCGCAAGCTGAACCAGACCTCCGAGCTGGGCCGGCTCCTGGACCCCGTCGCGGATCGCCTCTACATCCTCGCCGTCGTCGTGGGGCTCGCCCTGCGCGACGTCATCCCGTGGTGGCTGGCGCTCTCGCTGCCCCTGCGCGACCTGCTCCTGTGGGGCCTCGTGCCGCTGCTGCGGACCCGCGGCTACAGCGCGCTGCCCGTCCACTTCCTCGGCAAGGCCGCGACGTTCAACCTGCTCTACGCGTTCCCGCTGCTCCTCCTCGGCGACGGCGAGGGCACGGTCGCCACCCTCGCCCAGGTCTTCGGGTGGTCGCTCGCCCTGTGGGGCGTCGGCCTGTACTGGTGGGCGGGGATCCTCTACGCCTGGCAGGTGCGCAAGCTGCTGGCGACGACCGAGCCACGATCGCGCACGGGCGAGGGATGACCACCGAGCCCGCCGCGCCGGCCGCACCCGCCGACCGGGCACGGACGCCGCTCCTGGCGCTCATCACCCAGGAGGCGATGGACCGCGACTACCAGGTCGCGGCGTCGCGGCGCGGGCCGGAGGCCCATGCACGACCGGCGCTGCGGGCCGGCGTCGTCGGCGTGGTGGCCGCGTTCGCGCTGCTGGTGACCGTCGCCGCCGTACAGACCTCGGCGAACGCGGACGTCGACCAGGAGAGCCGCAGCGCGCTGATCGGCCGGATCGAGGCCCGCCGGGCGTCGCTCGCCGACCTGCGCGACTCCGCGGCGGCGCTGCGCGAGGAGAACCTCGCCGCCGAGGACGCGCTGCGCTCGCTCGGCTCCCGGTACGCCGACGTGCAGGCCGACCACGCGAACCTCGGCGCGGTCACGGGCTTCGAGGCCGTGCGCGGCGACGGCGTGCGGCTCACCGTCGACAACTCGCCCTACGCCGCCGAGAACGAGCTGGTCCGCAGCACCGACCTGGCGACGATCGCCAACGCGCTGTGGTCCGCCGGCGCCGAGGCGATCTCCATCAACGGGCAGCGGCTGACGGGCACGGGCGCGATCAGCACCTCCGGCGACGCGATCGAGGTCAACCTCGTCGGTGTCGCGCCGCCGTACACGATCCTCGCGATCGGCGACCAGGGCTCCCTCGCGTCGCGCTTCGTCGACACGCCGAGCGGCCTGCAGTTCGTGGCGGTTGCCAACCAGTTCGGCTTCTCGTGGAAGATGGACAAGGAGGACGACCTGCGGCTGCCCGCCGCACCGGCCTCGATGCGGAAGCTCCGGTTCGTGGAGCAGAAGAAGAACCCCAAGGTCGAGGGAGGTGGCCCGCCGTGATCGCGGTGCTCGGACTGTTGGTCGGTGTGGTGCTCGGCCTGGTGTTCCAGCCCGACGTCCCGGCCGGTCTGGAGGTCTACCTGCCGATCGCGGTGGTGGCGGCGCTCGACGCCGTCTTCGGCGCCCTGCGCGCCTACCTCGACGGGATCTTCGACGACAAGGTCTTCGTCGTCTCGTTCCTCAGCAACGTGGTGATCGCCGCCGGAATCGTCTACCTCGGCGACCGGCTCGGCGTCGGCGGCCAGCTCTCGACGGGCGTGATCGTCGTGCTCGGGATCCGGATCTTCACCAACGTCGCCGCCATCCGGAGGCACGTCTTCCATGCCTGACGAGCCGCTCGACCGACTCCGGCGGGCGCTGCTGCGTCCCTCGCGCCGGCAGCTGGTCGCGGGCGTGCTCATGGCCCTGGTGGGCTTCGCCGGCGTCACCCAGATCAGGGTCACCGACACGGACGCGACGTACTCCGGCCTGCGCCAGCAGGAGCTGATCGACCTCCTCGACGGTCTCGGCGGTGCCCGCCAGCGTGCCGAGGCCGAGATCGACCGCCTGGAGGGAGTCGCCTCCGACCTGCGCGACGACACGACCAAGCGGCAGACCGCGCTCGACCAGGCCAAGGCCGAGGCTGACACGCTCAGCATCATCGCGGGCCTCGTGCCCGTGACCGGGCCCGGCGTGCGGATCACGATCACCGAGGACGAGGGCCGGGTGCGCCTGGGCTCCCTCCTCGACACCATCCAGGCGCTGCGGACCGTCGGCGCCGAGGCGATCGCCATCAACGGCACCATCCGGGTCGTGGCGCAGACCTCGCTCGAGGAGACCGAGGGCGGGTTCACCGTCGACGGCGAGCGGATCGAGGCGCCGTACGTCATCGACGCCATCGGCGAGCCCGGCGTCCTCGCCGACTCGCTGACCTTCGCCCTCGGGCCGAAGAAGCAGATCGAGAACGACGGCGGCACGATGGAGGTCAGCGAGCTCAAGGCGGTCGACATCGAAGCGGTCGCGACTCGCGCAGAGCCTCGCTACGCCCTGCCGGAGCAGGGGCAGTAGCCTTCTCGCCATGACGAACCCCGCTGACCTGAAGTACACCGTCGAGCACGAGTGGCTGCGCCAGCCCGGCGAGGCGGCGGGCTCGGTCCGCGTGGGGATCACCGACTACGCCCAAAACGCCCTCGGCGACATCGTGTACGTGTCGCTGCCCGAGGTCGGCGCGACCGTGGCTGCCGGCGACGCGTGCGGCGAGCTCGAGTCGACGAAGTCGGTCAGCGACGTCTACGCCCCGGTCTCCGGCGAGATCGTCGCCGTCAACGAGGCCCTCGACGCCACGCCCGAGCTGGTGAACAACGACCCGTACGGCGCCGGCTGGCTCTTCGAGGTCGCGCCCGCTACGCCCGACGAGCTCGACGGACTTCTCGACGCGGCCGGATACGAGGCCCAGCTCGACGGCTGATCCGGTACGTTCGTAGTACCCGTTCCGGACCCAAGGAGTTTCCAGATGCCGTTCTGCACCGCCTGTGGCCGGCAGAACCCTGACGACGCCCGCTTCTGCTCGCAGTGCGGCACCCGTCTCGTCGAGGCGGACGCGACCGCGCCGGTCGCGACGGACTCGACCGCGACGATCCAGGCCGTCTTCCCCGCCGACCGCGTGGAGACCTCGGACCGGGCGCTCAGCGCCGTCGACGCGGCCGCCGTGGACGCCCTTCCCGTCGGGCACGCGCTGCTCGTCGTACAGAAGGGTCCGGGTGCCGGCAGCAGGTTCCTGCTCGACGCCGACGAGGTGAGCGCGGGCCGCCACCCCGAGAGCGGCATCTTCCTCGACGACGTGACCGTCTCGCGCCGCCACGCGGTCTTCCGCCGGTCGGGCGACTCGTTCACCGTCGAGGACGCGGGCAGCCTCAACGGCACCTACGTCAACCGCGACCGCATCGAGAAGGCGCAGCTCAAGGACAGTGACGAGGTCCAGGTGGGCAAGTACCGCCTGGTCTTCTTCGCGGGCCACGAGAGCCACTGACCGTGGTCGCTGCCGTCGCCCGCGGCGAGCGCGAGCCCCTGCTCAACATCGGGCAGGTGCTCGACCGACTGCGCACGGACTTCGAGGACATCAGCATCCCGAAGATCCGCTTCCTCGAGTCCGAGGGGCTGATCAAGCCGGAGCGCACCCCCGCGGGCTACCGCAAGTTCTCCGAGGCCGACATCGCGCGGCTGCGCTACATCCTGCGGATGCAGCGCGACCACTACCTGCCGCTCAAGGTCATCGGCGAGCACCTCGACGCGATGGACCGCGGCCTCGAGCCGCCCGCGCCGGAGCCGGTCGTCCCGACCGTGCCGACCGTCGCCATCGGCTCCGACGGCATGCCGGCACCGGAGTCCTTCCGTCGCAGCGACAAGCTGCGGCTATCGCGCAAGGAGCTCATCAAGGTGGCCGAGATCGACGAGGCCCTCCTCGCACAGCTGGAGGAGTTCGCCCTCATCACGCCGTCGGCGACCGGGCACTACGACACCGACGCGCTGGTGATTGCGCAGACCGCCAGCGAGCTGGCGGACTTCGGCATCGAGCCCCGCCACCTGCGCGGCTTCCGGGCGGCCGCCGACCGCGAGGTCGGGCTCATCCAGCAGGTCGTCGCCCCCCGCCGCGGCCGCGACGCCGGCGCCGCCGCGCGTGCCGAGGAGGCCGTGAGCGAGATCGCCGCCCTGTCCGTGCGGCTGCACGCCACCCTGGTCAAGGCGGGCCTGCGCCGGATCTGAGGGCCGGCGGGTCGCGGGGATCCGGCGAGGCCGCGGATTGGGCAGGAACTGCAGCTCCGGGCGTTGGATTGTTGCGGTTTGGTCCCAAACCGCAACACCTGCGCGACCCCCACGCAGCCACCACTCCCACCTCATCCCACCCCGAGTAGTGTTGAGGCATGCGCGAGGTGGATGTCCTGGGAGTCCGGGTGGAGATGCCGTCCAACCAGCCCATCGTGCTGCTGCGCGAGACCGTCGGGGACCGCTACGTGCCGATCTGGATCGGCGCCGTGGAGGCCACCGCGATCGCGTTCGCCCAGCAGGGCGTCGTCCCCCCTCGACCGCTGACGCACGACCTCATGAGGGACCTGCTCGCGGCGACCGGGGGAGAGCTGTCGGAGGTGCGGATCACCGACGTGAAGGACGGCGTCTTCTTCGCGACGCTGGTCCTGGCGTCGGGTGCCGAGGTGAGCGCGCGCCCGTCGGACTCGATCGCCCTCGCCCTTCGCACCGGTACGACGATCTACTGCTCGGAGGAGGTCCTGGCCGAGGCGGGGATCTCGGCGCCGGCCGAGGAGGAGGACGAGGTCGAGGCGTTCCGGGAGTTCCTGGACCACGTCTCGCCCGAGGACTTCGAAGCAGGACAGTGACGGGAGTTCCCTCAGCCTCAAGTTGAGGCTGAGGGTTTTTGACGACACGCCCGGCGACGTCTTTGACCGGCCCGTCATCGGCGCCGTACCTTGAAGAGTCGAATGACAGCCGTGCAATGCCTGCGCGACCACCCCTTGATCACCCACCTGATCGAACCCCTGCGGAGGACCCCGTGAACGAGCAGCAGCCCGAGAAGGTCGGTCAGGACACGGCCGCGGCGACCGCTGCCGCCGAGGAGCAGGGGCTGCTCTTCACCGACGACGTCTCCCCGCTGCCGAGCGACCTGGGCTACCGCGGTCCGACCGCGTGCAACGCGGCCGGCATCACCTACCGCCAGCTCGACTACTGGGCGCGCACCGGCCTGATCGAGCCGAGCGTGCGCGGTGCCAAGGGGTCCGGCTCGCAGCGCCTCTACAGCTTCCGCGACATCCTGATCCTCAAGATCATCAAGCGCCTGCTGGACGCCGGCATCTCGCTGCAGCAGATCCGTACGGCGGTCGGGCACCTGCGTGAGCGTGGCACCGACGACCTGACCCAGGTCACGCTCATGAGCGACGGCGCCTCGGTCTACGAGTGCACCAGCAACGACGAGGTCATCGACCTCCTGCAGGGCGGCCAGGGCGTGTTCGGCATCGCCATCGGCGGTGTCTGGCGCGAGATCGAGGGCACCCTCGCCCAGCTGCCGAGCGAGAGCGCCAGCGACACCGAGCAGGCCGAGGACGTGGCCGGCGACGAGCTCGCCGCGCGTCGCGCTGCGAGGAACGCCGGCTAGGCGTTGTAACCTGTAGCTGCTGTTCATCCCGCACGGGAGAGTCAGGACACGTCGCTGACGTGGGCCTGCGCCGAAGGGGCAATTCCTCCCCGGAACCTCTCAGGCGCCCGGACCGTGCGGAGCAGGCAACTCTGGAGGCGCAGCGACGCGCCGACAGAGGGGGAGGGCTCGATCCTTTTCGATCCCGAGGAAGCCTGCCTGCTGATGAGTGCCCCCTTCGTCAACCGCCACATCGGTCCCGACAACGACCAGGTCGCGACCATGCTCGACCGTCTCGGCTACGCGTCGATCGACGCGCTCATGGACGCGGCCGTGCCGAAGTCCATCCGGTCCGGCGAGGAGCTCGACCTGCCGGCGGCCGCCGACGAGGAGACCGCCGCCGCCGAGCTGCGCGCCCTGGCCGCGGCCAACGTCCCCGGTGAGCCGATGATCGGCCTGGGCTACCACGCGACCGTGACGCCCGCCGTGATCCGCCGCAACGTGCTCGAGGACCCGAGCTGGTACACCGCCTACACGCCGTACCAGCCGGAGATCTCGCAGGGCCGCCTTGAGGCGCTCATCAACTTCCAGACGATGGTCTCCGACCTGACCGGGCTGACCACCGCCGGCTCGTCCCTGCTGGACGAGGGTACGGCGGCTGCCGAGGCCGTCGCGCTGGCGTTCCGCGCGAACCGCAAGGCCTCGGGCCCGTTCGTCGTCGACGCGGACGCGCTGCCGCAGACCATCGACGTCGTGCGCACCCGCGCCGAGGGCATCGGGATCGAGATCGTGGTCGCCGACCTCACCGAGGGCCTGCCCGAGGGCGATGTCTCCGGCGTGCTGATCCAGTACCCCGGCGCCTCCGGCCGGATCGCCGACATCAAGCCGGTCATCGACGCGGTCCACGAGCGGGGCGGCCTCGCGGTCGTCGCCGCCGACCTGCTCGCGCTGACCCTGCTCGAGGCGCCCGGCACGCTCGGCGCCGACGTCGTGGTCGGCTCGGCCCAGCGCTTCGGCGTCCCGCTGTTCTACGGCGGCCCGCACGCCGGCTTCATCAGCGTCCGCGAGGGCCTCGAGCGCCAGCTGCCCGGGCGCCTGGTCGGCGTCTCGGTCGACGCCGAGGGACGCCCGGCGTACCGGCTCGCCCTGCAGACCCGCGAGCAGCACATCCGCCGCGACAAGGCGACGTCCAACATCTGCACCGCCCAGGTGCTGCTCGCCGTGACCGCCGGCATGTACGCCGTCTACCACGGTCCGCAGGGCCTGAAGGAGATTGCGGCCGACATCCACGGCCTCGCCCGCCGGGCCGCCGCGTCCCTCGAGGCCGCCGGCATCGAGGTCGTCAACGACACCTTCTTCGACACCCTCAACGTCCGCGTCCCCGGTCGTTCCGGTGCGGTCGTCACGGCCGCCCGTGAGGCCGGCATCCACCTGCGGCCGGTCGACGGCGACACCGTCGGCATCTCGTTCGGCGAGTCCGCCGGCGAGGCCACGCTCGCCGCCGTCCTCGGTGCCTTCGGGGTGACGGAGGTGTCGGCCGAGGGCGACGCCGGGCTGCCCGAGGACCTCGAGCGGACCACGGAGTTCCTGACCCACCCGGTCTTCAACACCCATCACAACGAGACCTCGATGCTGCGCTACCTCGCGCGGCTCTCGAACCGCGACTACGCGCTCGACCGCGGCATGATCCCGCTCGGCTCCTGCACGATGAAGCTCAACGCGACCACCGAGATGGAGCCCATCTCGCTCGCCGGCTTCGCCAACCTCCACCCGTTCGTCCCGGCCGCGGACGCCGACGGCTACCGCCAGCTGATCGAGCAGCTCGAGGGCTGGCTGGCCGAGGCCACCGGCTACGACCGCGTCTCCATCCAGCCGAACGCCGGCGCGCAGGGCGAGTTCGCGGGCATGCTCGCGATCCGCAACTACCACCGCGCCAACGGCCAGGGCCAGCGCGACGTCTGCCTTATCCCGTCGTCCGCCCACGGCACCAACCCCGCCTCGGCCGTCATGGTCGGGATGAAGGTCGTCGTCGTGAAGGCGACCGACGACGGCACCGTCGACCTCGAGGACCTGCGGGCCAAGTGCGAGCAGTACTCCGAGACGCTCGCCGCGATCATGGTGACCTACCCGTCGACGCACGGCGTCTACGAGGAGACCATCACCGAGCTGTGCGACATCGTCCACGAGCACGGCGGCCAGGTGTACGTCGACGGCGCGAACTTCAACGCGCTGCTCGGCTACGCGCAGCCCGGCAAGTTCGGCGGCGACGTCTCGCACCTCAACCTGCACAAGACGTTCTGCATCCCGCACGGTGGCGGCGGCCCGGGCGTGGGCCCGGTCGCGGTGCGCGCGCACCTGGCGCCGTACCTCCCGACGCACCCGCTGCACCCCGACGCCGACCGGCGCGAGGGCACCGGTGCGATCAGCGCCGCGCCGTTCGGCTCCGCCGGCATCCTGCCGATCTCGTGGGCCTACATCCGGATGATGGGCGCTGAGGGCCTCACCCGTGCGACCGCGGTCGCGGTTCTGTCCGCCAACTACGTCGCGGCCCGACTGGGCGAGCACTTCCCGGTGCTCTACCGAGGCGAGTCCGGGCTGGTCGCCCACGAGTGCATCCTCGACCTGCGCGGCATCACCGCAGCGACGGGCGTCTCGGTCGGTGACGTCGCCAAGCGGCTCATCGACTACGGCTTCCACGCCCCGACGATGTCGTTCCCGGTCGCGGGCACGCTGATGGTCGAGCCGACGGAGTCCGAGGACCTCACCGAGCTCGACCGGTTCTGCGACGCGATGATCGCGATCAAGGGCGAGATCGACCGGGTCGCCGCGGGGGAGTGGGACGTCGACGCGTCGCCGCTGCACCACGCCCCGCACACCGCCCGCGCGCTGGTCGGCGAGTGGGACCGTGCCTACTCCCGCGAGGTCGGCGTCTTCCCGGCGGGCCTCGCCGGCGCGGCCGACAAGTACTGGCCGCCGGTCGCCCGGATCGACCAGGCCTACGGCGACCGCAACCTGGTGTGCGCGTGCCCGCCGATGGACGCCTACGCCGAATGACCGTGTACGACGACCGGCTGGCCGCGCTCCAGGGCGCGGGCCGGCTGCCTTCGGTCGTGGCGGGCGTGGCGCGCGGGGGCGAGCCGGTCTGGTCCGGCTGCTCCTCGGCGCTGCCCGGGGTCGGCGTCGACTCCGCCTACCGGATCGGCTCGATCACCAAGACCCTGACGGCGGTCCTCGTCCTGCAGCTGCGGGACGAGGGCCTGCTCGACCTCGCCGACCCGGTGGGGCGATTCCTGCCCGAGTGCGGGTACCCCGACGCCACGCTGCGCGAGCTCCTCGCGCACACGGGCGGGCTGCAGAGCGAGCCGGTCGGACCGTGGTGGGAGCGCGTGGACGGCGGCGGTGTCGCCGAGCTGCTCGCCGCCAACGACGGATCCGGGCGGGTGGCTGCGGCGGGGGAGTACTACCACTACTCGAACCTCGGCTTCGCGCTGCTGGGCGAGGTCGTGGCCCGGCTGCGCGGCGCACCCTGGTGGGAGGTCGTCCAGCAGCGGCTGCTCGTCCCGCTCGGGATGGGCGCGACGTCGTACCACCCTCCTGCGGAGCACGCGCCCGGCCGCAGCGTCGACCACTTCGCCCACACCCTGAGCGCCGAGCCGCACACCGACACGGGCGCCATGGCGCCCGCCGGACAGCTGTGGAGCACGGTCGCGGACCTGCTGCGGTGGGCCGACTTCCTGGCCTCCGGCCATCGCGACGTGCTCTCCGCGTCCACGCTGGCGGAGATGGCGGCGCCGGTCGCTCCGGCCGACGCCTACGGGCTCGGCCTCCGCGTGCTCCACGTCGGCGGACGGACGATGGTCGGCCACACCGGCTCGATGCCGGGCTTCCAGGCCTCGCTCTTCGTCGACCGGGACACCCGTGACGCCGTCGTCGCGCTCGCCAACGCGACGACCGGCCTGCGGCCCGAGCAGGTGCCGGCGACGCTGCTCGGTGACGTCGCGGCGCCGGTGGCGCAGCCGTGGTTCCCCTCGCTGCCGCCCCTGCCGGGCGAGGTGGCCGAGCTGCTCGGGCTGTGGTTCTGGGGCAACACGGGCTTCGCCTTCGAGTGGACCGGCGGTGAGCTGGTGGCCCGCGACCTGCGCACGGCCGAGCTCCACGAGCGCTTCGTCGACGTCGACGGCGCCTTCGTCGGGGCCGAGGGCTACCACCGCGGCGAACGGCTGCTGGTCCGGCGCGATGCCGACACGGGCGCGGTTCGCAGCCTGGAGTGCGCGACGTTCGTCTACACCCGCACGCCGTACGACCCGGCGGTCACGATCCCCGGGGGCCATCCGGGAAGGCCGTGACCACGGACGCGAGCCCGACCGCCACGCTGAGCGCGACCACGGCCCACGCCCAGCCGGGCAGCAGGTGCGGGAAGCGGGCGAGCAGCACGACCGGCACGACGAGGTGGACCGTCACCGTGCCGATCCACGGCCACGGCGAGCGCCGCGCCACCAGCGCCGCCGCCCCCAGCGGCAACGGCGCGAGGACCACCCAGCCGAGCGCGACCGCGAGGACCAGCCCGCCGTGGGCCGCGAGCCAGGTCGCGAGCGACCAGGGGTCGACGCCTGCGCCCGCCCACGCCGCGGCCGAGGTCGCGACGGCGACGACGATGACGGCGGAGCGGGTCAGCTGATCGGGTCGAAGCCGGAGATGCACGAGCGTCCGTCCCGCTCCTCGACGTGCACGACCGCGGCGATCTCGGCGTCGGTGTAGGGCTCCTCGTCGCTGGTCACCCGGACCGTGAACGATCCCTCGGTGTCGCCCTCGACGTCGGAGATCTCGTAGGTCGCGTCGGGGTCGTCCTCGCCGGTCTCGTCACGCACCGTCTCGATCAGCTTCTCGAGGTCGGCGCGGTCCTTCCCGGACGGCGCCTCGCAGAGCAGGTCGATCCCGTCGTCCACCTCGAGGTCCTCCGCGGCGTCGACCGCGGCGTCGGCGACCTCCTCGACGCTGGTCGGGTCACCGCCGGAGGCGACGACGAGCGCGGTCACGCTGCCGGCGAGGAGCAGCACGAGGGCGACGGCTCCGGCGACGATCCATCCCAGTCTGGTCATGCGGGCACCCTGCCCCGGGAGCCCGCTGCTCACACCCAGGGGCCAGCGGGCATGATGGGGCCATGAACGAGAACACGTTCTATGAACCGGGGACGAGCGCGTCTCCGCCGCAGGCCGGGCAGCAAGCTGCCGGAGACGGCTCTCGCCGCGCTGCCGTCCAGTTCGCCTGGTTCCGCGACGAGGGTGACGCGCTGGTCCCGCTGCCGCTGGCGCAGAGCCTCTGGCGCTCGGACCAGATGCACGGGGTCGCCGTCAGCGGCCTGCTGGCGCGTGCCCTCGAGAAGGCCGTGGACGACGCCGGGCGCAGCGAGCTCGTCCCGGCTCGCTACCACGTCGACCTCTTCCGCCCGGCCCGGATGATCCCGACGACGGCACGAGCGACGGTGGTCAGGGAAGGTCCCCGGCTGCTGCTGGCCGACGCCGTGGTCGAGCAGGAGGGCGAGGTCGTCGCCCGGGCGAGCGGCACCTTCCTCCAGCCGTCGTCCTCGCCCGACGGGGCGGTGTGGACCTCGCCGGAGGAGCGGCCGTCGCCGCCGCCGCTGGAGCTGGCTCCCCTCGACGTCGAGCACCACGTCCCGATCTTCGCGAGCGACGCCCCGTGGTCGGACAACTTCGGCGACCACCAGAACGGTGGCCGGCACCAGACCTGGCACATCGCCGTCCCGATCGTGGAGGGCGAGGAGTGCACCCCGTTCCAGGCCGTGGCCTCGGTCGCCGACGCCACCAGCATGGTCACCAACTGGGGTGCGGGCGGCGTGGAGTACATCAACACCGACATCGACCTGGCGCTCTCGCGCCGGCCCACCGGCATCTCGATCGGTCTGCGCGCCACCGACCACGTCGCCCACGCAGGCATCGCGGCCGGCACCGCCGAGGTCTTCGACCGCGAGGGCTCGCTCGGGACGGCGACGGTCACCTCGCTGGCCAACACCCGCCGGACGGTCGACCTGTCCGGCGGGGTCAGCCTCGAGGGCAGCGCCTGAGCGCTGTCGGGTCCGTCAGTCGGACGTCAGCACGATGTAGAAGCGCTTGCGGGCGCCCGGCTGGGTGACCGTTCCGTCGCTGTTGCGCGGGCTCACCACGAAGTGCCGGGTGTTGTTGGTGCCGGCCGGCGCGCAGGCGACGACACCGGCCAGGCCGCACACGGTCGCGGCGATCTCCCCGGAGAACTCCGGGTTGGCGTCGGGAGCCGCGGCGCGGCCGTTGGTGATCCCGTCGGCGTTCTGGTCGACCTGGTTCTGCAGGGCGATGGTGGCGACGAGGCCGTTGTCGCGCACGTCCTCGCCCGCGTCGATGTAGACGTTGCCGGCCGCCCGGAGCGAGTTGTCGCCGGTCGTCGAGGTGTTGGGCAGCGTCGGGTACGCCGCAGCGATCGTGAAGCCGCCCGACTGGGCCTCGATCTCGCCGTTGGCGTTGACGAGCAGCCAGCGCTCCTGGCCCGGGCGGCCGGACTCGGCCGGGTTCGACGGCCCCTGCTGGGCCATCGCCCAGGACGTGCCGCCGACGGACAGGGCCAGTGCCGCGGCCGCGACGACGAACGTGGGTGTGGACGAGATGACGCGCATGGGAACCTCCGGAGCGAGAGTGGGCTGTCACCCACGCTTCGGCGCCGGAGGTCGCACGGATGGCGACCGGCGGGTAAAGCTTCCCGGGCCCGCTCAGCCGGCCTGGGCGTCGTCGACGACCTCGCCGTCGGCGACGTCGAAGTCGAACGTCAGCTCCTCACGGTCGAGGTCGGCGATCGCGGCGAACTCGCCGCTGGTCAGCGCGCGCGGCACGTCCTCGACCTCCTTGGGGGCCGGGATCGTGGCGACCGGGTCGGCCGCGTTGAGCTTGCGCGCAGCCGGCAGCACCGAGCGCTCGAGGGAGCCGGTGAAGGCGTTGTAATCCTTCACGCTGCGCTGGAGCGAGCGACCGAGCTTGTCGACGTGCTCGGCGAGCTTGAGGATGCGGCGGTAGAGGACCTGGCCGAGCTCGAAGAGCACCTGCGCGTCCTCGGTGAGGGCCTCCTGCTTCCAGGTGAAGGCCACCGTCTTCAGCATGCTCCACAGGTTCGTCGGGGTGGCCAGCACGATGCCCTGGCCGAAGGCGTGCTCCATCAGCGACGGGTCGACGTCGAGCGCGGCGTTGAGCAGCTGCTCGTTGGGGATGAACGCGACCGTGAACTCCGGGCTGACCGGGAGGCCGGTCCAGTAGCCCTTCTGCGCGAGCACGTCGACGTGGCCGCGGACCTTGCGGGCGTGGTCCTCGAGCAGCCGCTGACGGGTCTCCGGCTCGAGGCCCTCCCGCTGGGCGTCCATGAACGAGTTGTAGGGGACCTTGGCGTCGATCGCCATCTGCTTGCCGCCGGGCAGGTTGATCACCATGTCGGGGCGGCGCGCACCCGAGTCGGCCTCGACGGAGTGCTGGACGTCGAAGTCGACCCGGTTGAGCAGGCCGGCCGTCTCGACGAGGGTGCGGAGCTGCGTCTCGCCCCAGGCGCCGCGGACGGCGTTGTTCTTCAGGACCGAGGCGAGGGTGTCGGCCGCCTTGCGGGACTCCTCGACGGAGCGCTGGGTGTGCTGGATCTGGGTGGCGAGCTCGGTGTGCTGGCGCACGCGGGCCTTCTCCAGCTCGTCGACCTTGGTCTGCATGGAGCGCAGGTGCTCGACCACGGGAGTCAGGGTCTTGAGCACCTGGGTCTGGCCGTTCTCGGCGCGCTCGCGCTCCTGCTGGGACTGGCGCTGCTGCTCCTGCAGGCTGCGCAGCTGCTGGCGGGCGGCGTCGAGCGCCTCGCGGAGCTGGTCGACCGTCGCCGACGCCGCGGTGAGGTCCGCCCGCACCTCGGCGCGTGCCTCGGCCTCGCCGGCCCGGACCTCCTCGAGGGCGGCGTGGTGCTGCAGGTGGGCGCGGTCGAGCTCGTGGCGCAGCTCCGCCATCGCCGTCTCGTGCCTCGTCACCGCGCGCTCCACCTCGAGGGCGTGGTCGCGGGTGAGCTGCTCCACCTCGGCGCGGTGGCGCGCCTCGACGACCTCGGCCGGCTCGCCGGCCTGTGTGGTCGCGGCGCGCAGCAGCCAGCCGACCCCCGCGCCGAGCAGGAGACCGAGGAGCAGAGCGAGCAGGACGACCATGGGAACAGTCAAACAGCGGGGCCCGACACAAACCCGCGGGGCGCGCCGTGGAGCCTCAACCCAGCACCGCGACCCGCCGCTCGAGCTCGTCGACGGCGTCCGCCAGCCGTCGTCGTACGGCGCCGGGCAGGTCCCGTCGCAGCGCGGCCTGCCCGGCCGCGACGGTCGCGGCGTCGAGGTGCGTGATCGGGAAGTAGGCCGTCACGACGGTGCCCTGGACCCACCCCTGGTGCGCGGCGACGATGGCGTCGAGGTCGGCGAAGTAGGCCTCGGCGTAGGGCTGCGTCAGGGCGCGTTGGTCGATGCGCCACATGGCCCGACCGGCCGCGTCGATCTCGTAGTTGGGCACGGACACCTCACCGGTGGCGCGGGCCCAGGCGAAGTCCTTGCCCTCGGTCGTCGGGAGCGAGGCGACGGCGGCGGCGTGGTTGACCGTGGCCGCGCTGCTGGGCTCGTCGGCCAGCGCGGCGTCGAGCGCCGCGCGGTCGGTCGCGCCGATCCCCGCGAGCCGGGTGAGCGCGCGCCAGCGCAGGTCGGTGTCGAGGGTGATGCCGTCCGGCAGGCCGTCGCCGGCCGCCCACCGGGCGAGGCGGTCGACGTCCTGCGACGACAGCAGCGCGTGGCGGAACGCCGAGAGCTGGAGCTCGGAGCCCGGGGTCGCGCGGCCGAGGGCGTCGAGCACAGCGGCGTGGTAGCGCTCGACGGTGCCGTCGGGCGCGAGCGGCAGCGCGGTCGAGCCGACCCACGAGAGCAGGCCACGCGCGCTGCTCGCCGTGTCCTCGACGGGCGGCGCCGCGACGAGCAGCTCGGCCACCTGCGTGGGGGTGAGCGCGCCGTCGAAGAGCGCGAGCCGGACGCTGTTCCACATCGTCGCCCGCAGCCGCGGGTCCTCCATCGTCGGCGCGAGCCGGGGGAGCGCGTCCATGGTGAGCGCGTCCGGCGGGCAGATCGCCCACGTGGTCTCGGTCGCGTCGAGCAGCACCGGCGCGTCACCGGCGTCGAACGGCGTGCTCGCCGCCTCGAGCCGGTGCGGAGCCACCTCCCACCGACCGTCGCGGTGGACGGCGATGTCGAGCAGGTGCGTCCGCTCCGCCGGGTACGACGCCGGCGAGGTCCGCAGCACGGCGCCCGCCGCACGGTCGACCCTCAGCTGGTCGGCGCCCGGGGTGAGCAACCAGTCCCGGACGAACCCGCCCAGGTCGGACCCGCCGGACGCGCGCTCCCAGCTGGCGAAGAGGTCGTGCATCGTCGCGTTGCCGAAACGGTGCAGCTCGAAGTGCTCCCGCACGCCGCCGAGGAAGGCGTCGTCGCCGAGCCGTGCGGCCAGCTGGCGCAGCACGTTGGAGCCGCGGGCATAGGAGATGCCGTCGAAGTTCTGCAGGGCCGACAGTGCGTCCTCGGCGGGGTTGCCGGCGACCGGGTGCGTCGTCGGCCGGGAGTCGGCGGTGATGCCCCAGCAGCGGCGTGCGTAGGAGTCGTGGAGCGGTCCGTCGGCGTACTCGGTGGCGTCGGTGATCACGCGCAGGCCCATGTACTCGGCGAACGACTCGTTGAGCCAGAGGTCGTCCCACCACTGCGGCGTCACGAGGTTGCCGAACCACTGGTGGGCCATCTCGTGGGCGATGATGTTGGCGCGGAAGCTGCGGTCGGCGCGGGTGCTCGCGCCCTCGAAGAGGAGCGGGTCGCGGATCGTCACGCAGCCGGGGTTCTCCATCGCGCCGGCGTTGAACTCCGGCACGAAGGCCTGGTGGTAGTCGCCGAACGGGTAGCGGATCCCGAACAGCCGGTGCAGCTCGTCGAAGGACTGCCGGGTCAGCGTGAACAGCTCGCCGGCCTCGCGGTCGAGCGTCGCGGCGAGGCTGCGGCGCGAGCTGAGGCCGAGGCCGATCCCGTCGTGGGCGTCCTCGAGGAGGTGGTACGGGCCGGCGACGACCGTGACGAAGTAGGTCGCCAGTGGGGGAGTGGGGCCCATCAGCCATTGGCGGGTGGTCCCGTCGGTGCCGACGTCGCGCGCCGGTGCGTTGCCGCGCACGAGCCAGTCGGCCGGGGCGGTCACCCGCATCGTGTACGGCGCCTTCAGGTCGGGCTGGTCGAAGCAGGCGAAGACCGTCGGGGCGGCGTCCATGAAGGACATGCCGTAGACGTAGGCGAGCCCGTCGGCCGGGTCGACCGACCGGTGCAGGCCCTCGCCGTCGTTGCGGAAGCCCATCGTCGCCTCCACGACGAGCTCGTGCTCACCCGCGGCGAGGTCCAGCGGCAGCCGGCCGCGCTCCAGGCTGTCGGGCGACAGCGCGGCACCGTCGAGCACGGCGGAGTGCAGCGCGGTGGGCTTGACCTCCACGAACGTCCGCAGGGACGAGCTGGCGAACCGGATGGTGGTGCGCGAGGAGAAGGTGTCGTCGGCCAGCGACAGGTCCAGCTCGACGTCGTACGACGTCACGGTGAGGCCGTTCGCGCGGTGCTCCGCCTCGGCGCGGGTGAGGCTGGCGGGTCCGTTCTCGCTGCTCATCCGGCCAGCGTATGGGAGCCTGTCCGCCATGCGTCCGTGGACCCAGGTGCCTCCCCAGCAGGGACGGCGGTTCGTCATCACCGGCTCCAACGGGGGCCTCGGCCTGGAGACCGCGCGGATCCTCGGCTCGCGGGGCGCCGAGGTCGTGATGGCGTGCCGCAGCGTCGAGAAGGCGGAGGCCGCCGCACGCACCGTGCCCGGGCACGACAAGGGGCGCGTGGAGGTGCGGCAGGTCGACGTCAGCGACCTGGCGTCGGTGCGTGCGTTCGTCGCCGGCATGGTCGACGACGGCCGGCCGGTCGACGTGCTCGTCAACAACGCGGGTGTGCTCGGGGTGCCGCACGCGCTGTCGGCGGAGGGCGTGGAGATGCACTTCGCGACCAACTACCTGGGCCACTTCGTGTTGACCCTCGGCCTGCTGCCGCTGCTGACCGACCGGGTGGTCGTGGTCAGCTCCCGCGAGCACCGCTCCGGCCGGATCGACCTCGACGACCTGGGCTGGCAGCGCCGGCCCTACCGCGCTTTCGCCGCCTACGGCGACTCGAAGCTCGCCGACCTGCTCTTCATGCGCGAGCTCGACCGCCGCCTGCGCGCGGCCGGCTCACCGCTGAGGGCCGTGGGCGCGCACCCGGGCGCCAGCGCCACCGGCATCACCAGCAGCACCGGCAATCCGGTCGTGACCGCGATCGGCCACTACGGTCACCTGCTCGTCGGCATGCCGGCGTGGCGCGGCGCGCTGTGCACCGTGTACGCCGCCACCACCGACGTCGCCGGCGGCACCTACATCGGCCCGCACGGGCGGACCGAGCTGTGGGGCTGGCCCGCGCCCGCGCGGATGTCGCGGAAGGTCGACGACGAGGTCCTCGCCCACCGGCTCTGGGAGAGGTCGGTGGACCTGACCGGCGTCGACCTCGCGGTCAGTCCTTCTTGACCGACTCGATGTCGACCGGCGTCACCGGCGCACCGTCCTCGGGGCCGTTGGCCGGCGTGACGCCCGCCGCGGCGGCCTTGTCGATCGCCTTCAGGCCGGCCTCGTCGACCGTCCCGAAGACGGTGTAGTCGGGCGTGAGGCCCGTGTCGCCGTACACGATGAAGAACTGGGAGCCGTTGGTGTCCGGGCCGGCGTTCGCCATCGCGAGGGTGCCCGCGCCGTAGGTCTCCTGGCCGGTGAGCTCGTCGGCGAAGGAGTAGCCCGGCCCGCCGGCGCCGGTGCCCGTCGGGTCCCCGCACTGCAGGACCTTGAAGCCCTCGGCCACGGTGAGGCGGTGGCACTTGGTGCCGTCGTAGTAGCCCTGCTCGGCGAGCGACAGGAACGAGTTGACCGTGCACGGCGCCGCGTCGGCGTCGAGGGTGAACCCCAGCTTCCCGATCGAGGTGGTGACCGTGGCGCCGACCTTGCCGGAGTAGGCCGCCTTCGCCGGCGGGGGCGTCGCGTCGCTGTCGGACCCGTCGGGCGTGTAGGTGCAGGAGGCACCGCCGGCAGGGGCGCCCTCGCTCGTCTCGGTGGCGACCGGGTCGCTCGGGCTGCCCGACTCGCTGGAGGACGTGTCCGACGAGCTGTCCGTCGCGGTCTCGTCACCGTCGTCGTTGCACGCGGTGAGGGTGGCGAGCAGGAGCAGGGCCGGGACACCGGCGAGCAGGCGAGTGCGCATGGCCCGCATCGTACGCAGGGAGCCTGAGTGCCTCCGGGCTAGGTTGATGCCATGGACCTCGGCCTGCACTACGCGACCTTCTCCCACCCCGACTGGCAGACGACGCTGGTCGACCGGCTGGACGCGTCGGTGCGCGTCGCCGACGAGGGCGGCGTCGCGCTGGTGACCTTGATGGACCACCACTTCCAGATGGTCGACTTCGGCGGGCCGTTCGAGCCGATGCTCGAGGGCTACACCGCACTCGGCTACCTCGCCGCCCGCACCGAGCGGGTCCACCTCGGGCTGCTCGTCACCGGGGTGACCTACCGCCACCCGGGCGTGCTCGCGAAGGTGGTGTCCTCGCTCGACGTGCTGTCGCGGGGGCGGGCGTGGCTGGGCCTCGGCGCCGCCTGGTACGAGCGCGAGCACCGCGGGCTCGGCGTCCCGTTCCCGCCGCTGGCCGAGCGGTTCGAGCGCCTGGAGGAGACGATCCGCGTCGCCGAGCAGATGTGGAGCGACGACGACGGGCCCTTCGAGGGCGAGCACTTCCACCTCGCCGAGACGATCTGCCTCCCGCGGCCGGTGCGGGGGCGGGTCCCCCTCATGATCGGCGGACAGGGGGAGCGCAAGACCCTGCGGATGGTCGCCCAGTACGCCGACGCCTGCAACCTCTTCACCGGCGAGGGCGTGCCGGGCGTCGCCCACAAGCTGGAGGTCCTGCGCCGCCACTGCGACGACCTCGGCCGTGACTACGACGCCATCCGCAAGACGATCCTCTGGATGGGCGACCCGGTCGGCGAGGCCGACCGGTTCGCCCGCGAGATGGAGGAGTACGCCGCCCTGGGCGTCACCCTCGCGACCGCGATGCCGGCGTCCGACGACCCGGAGGCGTGGACCACCGAGCTGGTGACGTCCGTCCTGCCGCGGGTCGCCGGGCTCTGATGGCAGCGACCGTCAAGGTCGCCGGCCTCTCGGCGGGCCACGGCGCGACCGCCCTGTTCAGCGGCCTCGACCTGGTCGTCGCGCCCCGCGACGTCATCGGCCTCGTCGGACCCAACGGTGCCGGCAAGTCGACCCTGCTGCGCACCCTCGCGGGAGAGCTGGCGCCGGAGAGCGGCACGATCACGCTCGCGCCGGCGTCCGCCACGATCGGCTACCTGCCGCAGGAGACCGAGCGGCGCGCCGGCGAGACCGTGCGGGCCTTCCTCGCCCGGCGCACCGGCGTGGCGGCGGCGCAGGCCGACTTCGACCTCGCGACGAGCAGGCTGGAGGCGGGGGAGCCGGGCGCCGACGACGCCTACGCCGAGGCTCTCGAGCGCTGGCTGGCGCTGGGCGCGCCCGACCTCGACGAGCGCACCGACGCGGTCCTGGCGGATGTCGGACTCGCCGTCGACCTCGACCAGTCGATGGCCTCGCTCTCCGGCGGCCAGGCCGCACGGGCCGGCCTGGCCAGCCTGCTGCTCTCGCGCTACGACGTCTTCCTGCTCGACGAGCCCACCAACGACCTCGACCTGCAGGGCCTCGAGCGGCTGGAGCGGTTCGTGGCCGGCCTCGGCGTCGCGGCGGTGATCGTCAGCCACGACCGCGAGTTCCTCGCCCGCACGGTCAACCGGATCGTCGAGCTCGACCTGCACCAGCGCGCGATCAACGTGTACGGCGGCGGCTACGAGTCGTGGCTGCAGGAGCGCGAGATCGCCCGGCGCCACGCCCGCGAGGCCTACGAGGAGTACGCCGGCACGGTCGCCCAGCTCCAGGCGCGGGCCACGATGCAGCGCAGCTGGGCGGCACAGGGCGTGCGCAACGCCCGGCGCAGCATCGACAAGGAGCCCGACAAGTCGGTGCGCCGGTTCCGTGCCGAGTCCAGTGAGAAGCAGGCGGCGAAGGTGCGGCAGTCGGAGCGGGCGCTCGAACGGCTCGAGGAGGTCGAGGAGCCCCGCAAGGAGTGGGAGCTGCGCCTGGAGATCGCGGTGGCGCCACGCTCCGGTGCGGTCACCGCGGCGCTGCGGCAGGCCGTCGTACACCGGGGGGACTTCACGCTCGGCCCGGTCGACCTCGAGATCGGTTGGGCGGAGAAGGTCGCCATCACCGGCGCGAACGGCGCCGGCAAGTCGACCCTGCTGGCCGCCCTGCTCGGCCGGCTGGCGCTGTCGTCGGGGGAGTCCTTCCTCGGCCCCGGCGTCGTGGTCGGCGAGGTGGACCAGGCGCGGCGGCTGTTCGAGGCCGAGGACAGCCTCGTCGATGCCTTCCAGGCGCAGGTGCCGGACATGGCGCCGGAGCCGGTCCGGACGCTGCTGGCGAAGTTCGGGCTGAAGTCCGACCACGTCGTGCGACCGGCGTCGACGCTGTCGCCGGGGGAGCGGACCCGTGCTTCCCTCGCGCTGCTGCAGGCCAGGGGAGTGAACCTGCTCGTCCTCGACGAGCCGACCAACCACCTCGACCTTCCCGCGATCGAGCAGCTCGAGTCGGCTCTCGCCGACTACCCGGGCACGCTGCTCCTCGTCACGCACGACCGGCGGATGCTGTCGGCGGTCGCGACCTCCCGGGAGCTCGTCGTCGCGGACGGTCGGGTCACCGAGCGCTGACCCGACCGTCCTGCGGGTGCTCCGCCGGGTTCAGGCGGTTGCCGCGCGGAGTGCCTCCTCGATCAGGTCGGCCACCGCTGCCGGCTGCGACGCCAGCGAGGCGTGGCTGGCCGCCAGCTCGATCGTGCGCTGGGGCTGCATGCGCGCGGCCATCCGGCGCTGGTTGTCCGGGTGGATCATCCGGTCCTCGGTGGAGACCTGGTACCACGTCGGCTTGTGCCGCCAGGCGGGGTCGGTCACGGTGTCGCCGAACGTGCTGCCGAGCGGTGCCTTCTGGGTGACGGCCATGACGAGGGCCTCGTCGGCGGAGAGGTCCTGGGCGAAGCTCTCCCGGAACCTGTCCGGCTGCACCCACAGGCGCCCGTCGGAGTCGGGTGCGATGCTGGCGACCGCCGCCGGCGGGTGCTCCTCGGTGATCTGGCCGGGGCTCTCGCCGGCGTCCGGGGCGAAGGCCGCGACGTACACGAGGCCGGTCACGTTCGGCAGGTTGCCGGCCTCGGAGATCACCGCACCGCCGTACGAGTGGCCGACGAGAACGACGGGGCCGTCGACCTGGCGGACCATCTCCCGGGTGCGGGTCGCGTCGTCGGCCAGCGAGGTGAGCGGGATCTCCACGGCGCGGATGCCGGTGTGGCCGCGACGGTCCAGCTCGACGATGACATTCGCCCAGTGGGCGGCGCCGCCCCAGAATCCGTGGACGAGGACGACGGTCGGTTCGGTCATGGCAGGTGCTCCTTGTTGATAGGGTGCATCCACCGTATTGAGACGCGGGAGCAAGTAGCCATGCCAGAATCGCTCGAAAACTTTGCAGTTCCGCTCGACACCTCGGCCGATGCCCTGTCCGACGTCCTGGAGATGATCCACCTGCGCGGCGACCGGGTGACCCGCGTGGCGGCAGGTCGCGGGCACGAGGAGCGGCACCGGGCCGGGGGCCGGTTGCTCCACGTCGTGGAGAGCGGCTCCGTCGCGCTGCGCTACGACGTCCCGGACGGCGGGGGAGAGCGGGTGGTGCTGGGCACGGGTGATCTCGCCCTGCTCGCCCGAGGCGTCGCCCACCGCCTGCGGCCGATGGAGGACGCGGTGTGGATGAGCGGCTCCTTCGTGGTCGAGGAGCGTGCCGGCGTACCCCTGCTCGAGGCGCTGCCGCCGGCGATCGTGATCCGCGCGGAGGGACGCGAGTGGCTCCCGCTGAGCGCGCAGCTCCTCGGCCGTGAGGTCACCGACCCGAGTGCGGGCTCGAAGGTGATGGCCTCGCGGATCCTCGACCTGCTGTTCATCCAGGCCCTGCGGGCGTGGGCAGCGACCGACGGGGCGAGCGGTCCGGGCGGCCCCGGTTGGCTGACCGCAGCCCTGGACCGTCCACTCGGGCCCGCACTGCGCGCGATGCACCGCCAGCCCGAGCAGCCGTGGACGGTGGAGTCGCTGGCGGAGCTCTCGGCGCTGTCGCGGGCGGCGTTCTCGGCGCGGTTCACACGACTGGTGGGGGAGTCGCCGGGGCGCTACCTCCAACGGCTGCGCCTGGCGCAGGCCGCCGACCTGCTGACCTCGACCCCGGACTCGGCAGCGGCGATCAGCCGAGCGGTCGGGTATGCCTCGGAGGCGGCGTTCTCGCGTGCCTTCGCCAAGGAGTACGGCGTCGGGCCGCGTGCGTGGCGCTCCGCCGGTCGCTGAGTGGCGGCGACGTTATGTCAGGTCGAGCGGGGCTGGAACAGCTCGACCAGGTTCCCGGAGGGATCCTCCAGGAGGATCTGGCTGCCGCCCGGCCCCGAGACGAGGTCGCTGGCGAAGGACAGACCGGCTGCGGCCAATCGCTCGACCTCGGCCTCGATGTCGTCCACGGGCAGGTTGATCCGGTTGCGTCCGAGCGATCCTGAGCGATCCGGGGGCGTTGCGCGGGCGCCGGAGCTGGCCGATCCGCTCAGGAGCAGCCTGAGCGAACCGCGGACGACATCGGCGAGAGCCGGTGCGACGTTCGTGTGCACGGTGAAGCCGAGATGTGTCGTGTAGAACGCCAAGCCTCGTCGACGACGTCGACGAGGTAGCGCACGCCCACGAGCTCGCTGGGGGAAGCCATGAAACCACGGTGGACCGGGGCAGGACTCCAGGCCAGCGTCCGCGGTCCGGGGAGGGGGCCGATTCCCGTAATCTGACATAATGTTCGTTATCGGCGATATGGCAAAGGAGGGATCTGTGCCTCGATCAGTCGATGCGTCCCCGCGTCCGGAGCTCGTACACCGCCTGCTTGAGCTGGTCCAGACGCGCCACCAGCCGGGGCTGGTCCATCTCCATCTGCATCCGGGTGTCGCTGCGCGGATGCAGCCGGCCCGGCGGTGTCTCGTTGGCGCGGCTGAACTCCTTGAGATCCACGTCGGAGAACCCGTGCACGCGGAACCGTTGGCAGGTGGCGATGAGCTCGTCGAAGGCGTCGGTCCGGTGGCTCTTCTTGATCCATCGGGCATGCCGGAGGACCTCGCCGAGCTGCCTCCTGCGGTCCTCAGGAGTCCAGGCGTGGTCAGCCATGGCCGCGCACCGTCGTCAGGTGCTCGGCGACCTCGGCCTCGCTCAGCGTGCGTTCGAGGGTCAGGTGCGCACGCATCCCGGGGAAGAGCCGGCCGGCGGTCCAGGTGCGCTGGTACGGCGGCGGGTCGAGCAGGAGCAGACGGACACCCTCGGTGACCGGGATGTCGCTCGGCGTGCCCTCGTTCCAGATCCACGTGCCGTCCGGAGCGACGAGGTTGAAGACCCCGGCGCCGGCGTACTCGGTGGACGCCTGCGGATCGGCGCCGGTGCAGGCGGCAATGGCGGCCGCGTCGGGCCGGGCGCCCGGCAGGTGGTCCGGGACGAGCGCCGCAGCGAGCAGGGTGTGCAGCTGGAAGTTGTCGCCGATGCCGCCCATGGTCATCTCGAAGCCCTTGCCGCTCGGACGGTGGACGACGACGAGTCGCTCCTCGTCGAGCACCTTCAGCGCCGAGAGCAGCCACTGGCCCGCGCCGGAGGCTGCGTGCACCTCCGCCAGGACGTCGGTCAGCACCGGTCGCGGAAGCTCGGCCCGGCGTACCTCCTCGTGGCTCAGCACCGCCCCGGCGGCCCGCTCCCAGAGCGGGAGGGCCCACCAGCCCAGCGCAGCACCGCGCGCGACCGGGTCGTCGGCTCCCCCGACGGCGGCGACGACGGCAGCGGGCGGGTCGGCGAGGGTCGGCTTGGGGAGGTCCTGCTCCCCCGGCCACCGCCGGCAGAACTCGGCCGCCGCCGCGACGGCCGTCTCGGCCTTGTCGAGAACCGCCGGCGCGCAGGCGACGGGATCCGCGCCGCGTTCGACGCAGGCACCGACGAGGATGCCGAGCAGGCCGGCCGGCCCGGCGGGCACGGCCGGAAGGGCGGCTGCCAGCCGGGGGCCGGCAAGGGCGGCCTCCGCATCCGTGGCGTCGCCGAACACCTCGCGGAAGCGGTCGAGGGCCGACAGCGCAGCCTCTCCGTCGCCCCTGTCGACGGCCGCCTCGAACGCGGCCACGGTGCTGAGGAAGTCACTCGTCACGCGACGAAACCTAGCCCGGACTCCTGGGTGACGCCGATACTCACCGACCGAGGTCGATGCCGAAGACCAGCGCGGGCCCGCCGTTCTTGTGGACCTCACGCTCGAGGGTCATGCCGACCCGCGTCGCCACGCCCTGGGATGCGACGTTGTCGGGGCGGATGATCGCGACCACGTGGTCGACGGCTTCGCCACGAGCGGCGTCCAGGACTCCGGTGGCCGCCTCGGCGGCGTACCCCTGCCGGCGCAGCGACGAGCGCACGTGCCAACCCGCCTCGACCAGCCACTCCCCCTCGACCTCCTGCATCGTCAGGCCGCAGTCGCCGACGAACTCCCCCTGGTGGGTCTCGACGACCCAGAGCCCGAACCCGTGCTCGTCGTAGTTGCGCAGGTTCCACTCGATCCACCCGGCGGGGCCGCGGGAGCCGCCGAGCTCCAGGGTGCTGATGTCCGCCAAGTCGTCCCGGCCCATGGGCCGGAACCGGAGCCGGGCGGTCGGGTCGGGAAGCACGCAGACACGGTACGACGGCCGGTGCACCCCGAGCCGTCGTCAGCCGTCGAGGCGCTTCGCCAGCACGAGCTCCCGGCCGTCACCGAGACGGTCGTCTCCCCCGGGCGGCGGGGCGAAGCCGTGGCGCTCGTACAAGGTGGTCGCGATCGGGTTGTCGCGCATCACCGCGAGCCGCAGGGTGGTGGCGCCCTCGTCCCGGGCCCACTGCTCGACGGCCGCGACGAGCAGGTCCCCCACTCCCCTGCCGCGGGCCGCGGCCGTCACCCACATCGAGATCAGCTCGACCACACCGGCGTCCTCGCCCGGCACCCCACTGACCATGCCGGCGGGGGTGCCGTCGAGGAGGACGACGTGGTCGCGTGCCCCGGGGATCGACAGGCGGGCCCGCCAGCGCTCCTCCTGGTCGCCCGGGCCGGACCACTCGGCGAGCGTCGCGCCGAACGCCTCGGGAGCCTCGGCCAGCGCCGCGAGGCGCAGCTCGCGCCACAGCGGCCAGTCGTCCGGGGTCAGCGTGCGCAGCTCGAGCATGCGGCGACTCTGCCCTGCTCCCCGTCCGGCGGCAACGGAGTTGTGCGCCTCACCGCGGTACGACGGCCCGCTGGTCGACATCGGCGTCCTGGTCGAGCACCCACACGTCGACCAGGTCGGCGGCGTACAGCCGCAGCCGTGCCGGCGGCGAGACCTGCGCGGCGGTGAAGGCAGGCAGGCCCTGGGCCACCGAACGCTCGTTGAGGACCGACAGGTTGTGGTCGAGCAGGTCGTCCGGGCACAGGGCGGCCCGTGCCGTCGCGTAGAGCGCCGCAGCGTTGCCCGGCACGACCGTCGAGTCGAAGACGGTCAGCGCGATCTCCGGCCGGCTCGCGATCAGCTGCGAGTGGCGCGACCCCGGCCAGGAGAGCCAGAGGATCCGGTCGAGCCCGTCGGGGGCGAACCAGACCGGGGTGGCCCACGGGCTCCCCTGCTCGTCCGCGGTCGCGATCGTGACGTAGCGGTTGGCGTCCAGCAGCTGGCGTGCGTGTGCGTGGTTGTCGGTGCCCATGCAGGGATCGACCGGACCAGCGGCCCGGACTCACCGCCGCACTAGGGTGGTGCGGGTGCTGATCGCGACCGACCTCGACGGGACGCTCGTGCCGGACGGGGCCACGACGGTGCCGTCGTACACGGCGCAGGTGCTGCGCCGCGCCGACGACGCCGGCGTCCCGGTGGTGTTCGTGACGGCCCGGCCACTGCGGTGGATGGACCCGTTGTGGCCCCACGTGGGCCGGCACGGGCGGGCGATCGTGTCCAACGGTGCGGTGACCTACGACGCCGGCGCGCGCGAGGTCGTGCACCTCGCGGGCATCGACGCGGGGACCGGGCTCGCCATCGCCGCCGCGGTGACCGAGGCCGTGCCGAGCGCCAGCTTCGCGCTGGAGTGCCTGGACGGGATGCGGCTGGACCCGACCTTCGACGAGCCCGACCCCACTCCCCCGGGCACCCCACGCGGCCCGCTCGACGAGGTCTGGGACGCCACCGCCCTCAAGGTCCTCGTCCGGTACGACGACCGGTCGCCCTCTGGGGGCGATCACACCGCCTTCCACGACGCGGTCGAGGAGGCCGTCGGCGACCGCGCGACGGTCACGTGGTCGGTCGCCGGCCTGGCCGAGATCAGCGCCGTGGGGGTCACGAAGGCCAGCGCACTCACGCGCCTGTGTGAGCGCATGGGCGTCGTCCCCGCTGACGTCGTGGCCTTCGGCGACATGCCGAACGACCTCGCGATGCTCAGCTGGGCCGGGACGTCGTATGCGATGGCCGACGCGCACCCCAGCGTGGTCGAGGTCGCCGACCACCTCGCGCCACCGTGTGCCGACGAGGGGGTTGCCCGGGTGCTCGCAGGCCTCCTGGACCAGGTGTCCGGCGAGGTCCGATGAGAAATCCGCTGCCGGCCTGTCGTACCCGGTGGCGGCCGTTCGTGGACAGGACAGGGGCGGCGGGTCGACGCTACCCATGACGAGGAGGCAAGACAGATGACGCGTTACCTGATCTCGTTCGACGACGGCTGGATGGACTTCCCGGACTCCGAGCTGCCCGCGGTCACCCGCGACTCGATGGCCGTGGTCGAGGAGGCGCGCGCCGCGGGCGTGTGGGTCTTCGGTGCGGGGCTGGAGAGCCAGCAGGCGAGCATCGTCGGCACCGACGGCGTGGTGACCGACGGGCCCTACCCGGAGACCAAGGAGGTCATCGGTGGCTTCGCCGTCCTGGAGGTGGCGACCCGGGAGGAGGCGCTTGCGTGGGCGGCGAAGATCGCTGCCGCCTGCCGGTGCTCCCAGGAGGTGCGGGAGGTCCTGCCGGAGCCCGACCTCCAGGACTGAGGCTCGCCGCGTCCTGAGAGGGTGGCGGGGTGGACGACGACCTGATCATGGACCGGAGCCCCCTGCCACCCGGCATCGACGAGCGCCTCGCAGCGCAGCTGGGGTTCATCGCCGAGGTCGACAAGCTGAAGACGATCCTGCGCGCCTCGCCCCTCGCCGCCGCGGACCGCCGCGAGAACGACGCCGAGCACTCCTGGCACCTCGCGCTCATGGTCATGCTCCTCGCGGAGTACGCGAACGAGCCGATCGACGTCGGCCACGCGATGCGGCTCGTCGTGATCCACGACCTCGTCGAGATCTACGCCGGCGACAGCCCCGTCTTCGACCCGGCAGCGGTCGTCGGCCAGCAGGAGCGGGAGGAGGCCGCGGCCGACCGGCTGTTCACGCTGCTCCCGGACGACCAGGCGAGGTGGATCCGGGCCCTGTGGGACGAGTTCGAGGCCGGCCAGACGCCGGAGGCGCGCTTCTGCAAGGCGATGGACCGGCTCGAGCCGATGCTGCTCAACTGGGTCAACCGGGGCGGCACCTGGCAGATGCCCGGGGCCAACGAGACGACCGTCCGGGCCCGCGAGGCCGGTGTCGTCGCGGGATCGACGGTGCTCGGCGGCGCGACCGACGCGCTCGTCACGCACGGGCTCGCCAACGGCTGGATCAGGCCCGCGCCCGAGTAGCGGTCAGCCGCGGGTCGCCTCGAGCGCGGCCACCAGCTCGTCGAGCGTGCCCTTCGCGGTCTCCGGGACGGAGATCGACATGAACGACGCAAGGACCACCATGACGTCGTACCGGCCCTCCTTGCCGCGCTTGCCCGGCTTGTGCTTGACCTGGACCTCGCGGAAGGTCGACACCGGGTTCCGGGCGGCCTCGTCGAGGCCGTTGTGGCGGAACTTCGCGACGGTCGCGCCGTCGTAGACGACGGACTCCCCGTTGAGGCCCTTGAGCTCGATCACGCCCCGACCCTAGGGGCGCGTCGGAGACTCCGCAGGCGTTATGACGAACGGGCCGCGCGGCGGGCCCCCAGCGCCGCGGTGTACGACGCGTCCCTCCCGGCGCCCAGCACGTCGACGAGGTCGGCGACGTCGTCGGCGGTGAGCTGGAAGGTGCCGGTGCACACGTTGTCGCGCCACAGCGACAGCACGACGACGTCGCGCTCGGTGTGCCAGGCGACTCGCAGCCGGCGGCCCTCACCGCGGAGGTCGGCGTACGTCTCGCCAGCCCGCGGGAGCGGCATGACGCGCCGTCCGCGGCTCGGCAAGGCCTCTTCCATTTTCAAGGTATAGCCGAGAGGGGGCCTTGCCGCAAGGCCCCCTGCGTGCTCCAGAATCACCGGTCCGACCCGACCAACGGAGCTGACACGTGACCCTTGCGCCGACGGCGTTCTCCCTTCCCGACCATCTCTCCGCCAAGGCGGACCCCGCGCTCGTCGCCGACGACGAGCGCCACTTCGCGGCCATGGCCGCGAGCCTCGAGACCACCATCGACGACCTCACCGCCCGGCTCGACGAGGAGCGCCAGCGCAGCGGTGGCCACGGGCAGGCGGCGATGGACCGCGACCTCGAGGTCCACCGGCTGACCGCGCGGCTGCGCACGCTGCGCAGGTTCACCCTGGACCTGTGCCTGGGCCGCTTCGTCCGCGAGGATGACCCCGAGCCCGTGTACGTCGGCCGGCTCGGCCTGACCGACGCCGACGGCACCCGCCTGCTGGTCGACTGGCGCTCGCCGGCCGCGGAGCCGTTCTTCGCCGCGACCCATGCACGGCCGATGGGCCTGGTGAGCCGGCGCCGCTACCGCTGGACGCTCGGCCGGATCAGCGACTACTGGGACGAGGTGTTCACGGCCGACGGCCTCGAGGGCAACGCCGCCCTGGACGACCAGTCGGCGTTCATCGCCAGCCTCGGCGCGAGCCGGTCGCCGCGGATGCGCGACGTGCTGAGCACGATCCAGTCCGACCAGGACGCCATCATCCGCGCCTCGTCGCGCGGCGCGCTCGTCGTCGACGGCGGACCCGGGACGGGCAAGACGGTGGTCGCCCTGCACCGGGCGGCGTACCTGCTCTACGAGGACCCGCGGCTGGGCTCGGGGCGGGGTGGGGTGCTCTTCGTCGGGCCGCACCAGCCCTATCTCGACTACGTCGCCGATGTGCTCCCGAGCCTCGGCGAGGACGGCGTCCGCACCTGCACCCTCCGCGACCTCGTGCCCGGTGGTCGCGACCTCGTGCCCGAGGAGTCCCCGGCCGTCGCGGCCCTCAAGGCGGACGCCCGGATGGTTGCGGCGATCGAGCCCGCGGTCGCGCTCTACGAGGAGCCGCCCACCGAGGGCGTCGACGTGGAGACCGACGCCGGGGACCTGTGGGTCGGGCGTGCGGAGTGGGCCGAGGCGTTCGGCGCCGTCGAGCCCGGCACGCCGCACAACGAGGGCCGCGACCAGGTGGTCGAGGCGCTCGTCGAGATCCTCGTCGACAAGTACGACGACGAGGAGGCCCTCTCCCCCGCGGTCGTCCGGCGTGCCGTGCTCCGTTCCCGCGCCCTCCACGACGTGCTCGGCCGGGCCTGGCCGCTCCTCGACCCATCCGACCTGGTGGGCGACCTGTGGGAGGTCCCGGCCTACCTGCGCCGGTGTGCTCCCTGGCTCGACGAGGACGAGGTCCGCCTGCTGCGCCGACGCGGCCCTCAGCGCTGGACGGCCGCGGACCTGCCGTTGCTCGACGCGGCCCACCGGCGCCTCGGCGATCGCGAGGCGTCGCGTCGCCGGCGACGCCGGGCGGCGGAAGAGGCGGCCGCGAAGGAGGAGATGGACCACGTCGTCGACCACCTGATCGCGAACGACGACTCCGAGATGATGCTGATGTCGATGCTGCGCGGCGCGGACCTCCAGGGCGCCCTGGCCGCGCCCGGTGGTGCCCCCGCCGCCGACCCCGACGCCCTGGCCGGGCCGTTCGCCCACGTCGTGGTCGACGAGGCGCAGGAGCTGACCGACGCCGAGTGGCAGATGCTGATCGCCCGCTGCCCGTCGCGGAGCCTCACGATCGTCGGCGACCGCGCGCAGGCGCGACACGGCTTCACGGAGACCTGGGAGGACCGGCTGGCCCGTGCGGGGATCGACCGGGTGAGCATCGCCTCGCTCACCGTGAACTACCGGACGCCGGAGGAGGTCATGGCCGAGGCCGCCCCGGTGATCCGCGCCGCGCTGCCGGACGCGAACGTGCCGACGTCCGTGCGCAGCACCGGCATCCCGGTCCGGCGCCTGCCCCGCACCGACCGCGACGCCGTCGTCGCGCGGTGGCAGGAGCAGCACCCCGAGGGCGTCGCCTGCGTCATCGGCGACCGCACCTTCGTGGCCACCGACCGGGTCCGCTCCCTCGCGCCGGAGCTCACGAAGGGGCTCGAGTTCGACCTCGTCGTACTGGTCGAGCCGGACGCCTTCGGCGACGGGATCGAGGGCGCCGTCGACCGCTATGTCGCCATGACCCGCGCCACCCAGGAGCTCGTGATCCTCTCCGGGGCGAGCGGATCCGGCGAAGGCGTTGCGTGACCTGCGCCACACTGCCAGCATCGGCCCATGACCGACCGCCTTGATGTCGCCAGCCTCTGCGAGGCCTTCCAGAACTCCGTCGCGAGCGGTGCCGACCGCGTCGCGCTCCGCACTCCGGGCGGCGCCCAGGAGATCACCTGGACCGGGTACGGCGAACGCGTGCGCCGCATCGCGGAGGGTCTCGCCGCGCTGGGGGTCGGCCCGGAGGACACCGTCGGCATCATGCTGACCAACCGCCCGGAGTTCGCCCTCGTGGACACCGCGGCGCTGCACCTGGGGGCGGTGCCGTTCTCGATCTACAACACCTCCTCGCCGGAGCAGATCGCCTACCTGTTCGGCAACGCCGGCAACCGCGTGGTCGTCACCGAGCAGGCCTTCCTCCCGCAGGTGCTCGCGGCCGGCGCCGACCTGGAGACCATCGTCAGCGTCGACGGCGGCGACGGGGCGATCACGCTGGCCGAGCTCGAGGAGCGCACCGTCGACGGCTTCGACTTCGACGCGTCCTGGCGCGCGGTCGGGCCCGACCACGTGCTGACGCTCATCTACACCTCCGGCACGACCGGGCCGCCGAAGGGCGTCGAGCTGACCCACGGCAGCATGCTCGCCCAGCTCCGGGGGGTGCAGGCGGTGATCCCGGCCGAGGACGGCGAGCGCACGACGTCGTACCTCCCCTCGGCGCACGTCGCCGACCGTTGGGCGTCCCACTACACGCCGATGGCCTTCGCCGCGACGACCACCTACGTGGCCGACCCGAAGGCCGTGGTCGCCGCCCTGCCCGAGGTCCGGCCGACGGCCTGGGGCGGGGTGCCCCGGGTCTGGGAGAAGATCAAGGCTGCGCTCGAGGCCAAGGGGGTCACCGACCCGAGCGCACTGCCCGACGACCACAGGACCGCGGTGCGGCAGCTGCTCGGCCTCGACGACGTGCGGTTCACCGTCTCGGGAGCCGCGCCGATCGCGCCGGAGGTGCTGGAGTTCTTCGCCGCCCTGGGGGCGCCGATCTGCGAGCTGTGGGGCATGTCGGAGATCTCCTGCTGCGGCATCATCAACCCGCCCGAGGACATCCGGATCGGGACGGTCGGCAAGCCGATCCCCGGCCTGGAGGTCCGGCTCGCAGACGACGGCGAGCTGCTCGTACGCGGCCCGCAGCTGATGCGCGGCTACCGCAACCAGCCGGACAAGACCGCGGAGGCGATCGACGCCGACGGCTGGCTGCACACCGGTGACGTCGCGACCATCGACGATGACGGCTACGTCCGCATCGTCGACAGGAAGAAGGAGCTGATCATCACCGCGGCCGGCAAGAACATGTCGCCGGCCAACATCGAGCAGGTCCTCAAGGCGTCGCACCCGCTGGTCGGCCAGGCCGTCGTGGTGGGCGACCGCCGGCCCTACAACGTGGCCCTGCTCGTGCTCGACCCCGACGTCTGCGCGGCCTACGCCGAGCAGCAGGGCCTCCCGGACGGCTCGGCCGCCGCGCTCGCGACCGACCCGAAGGTCCAGGAGCAGGTCGCGACGGCCATCGAGGAGGCCAACGCCCGCCTCTCGCGCGTCGAGCAGGTCAAGAGCTACCGGATCCTGCCGACGGACTGGCTGCCCGGAGGTGACGAGCTCACCCCGACGATGAAGCTGAAGCGTCGGCCCATCGCCGAGAAGTACGCCGACGTGATCGAGGAGCTGTACGCCGCCGACTGAGCCGCGCCCGGTGGTCGAGGAGCTGGACGCCGCCGACTGAGCCGCGCCCGGTGGTCGAGGAGCTGGACGCCGCCGACTGAGCCGCGCCCGGTGGTCGAGGAGGTCGCGCAGCGACCGTCACGAGACCCGGTCAGTCCAGGCAGAACTCGTTGCCCTCGGGGTCGGCCATCACGAGGTGGCCGGCCTCCAGCGGAGGCGCCGGCTCGTGGCGCGCCAGCCGGGTGGCGCCGAGGGCGACGAGTCGTGCGCCCTCGGTCTCGAGCGCGGCCATCCGCTCCTCCCCCGCCAGCCCGGGCGCGGCACGCACGTCGAGGTGCAGCCGGTTCTTGACGACCTTGTCCTCGGGGACCTGCTGGAAGAACACCCGCGGGCCCACCCCGTCGGGGTCCTCGACGGCGGAGCGGCTGTTGCGCTGGTCGGCGGGCACACCGATCCGCTCGAGGAAGCCGTCCCACGCGGCCAGCGGGTCGGCACCGTCCGCCAGCTCGACCCCGGGTGGGCCGGGGATGAGGTAGCCGAGCACCTCGGCCCAGAACCTCGACTGGGCGCGCGGGTCGTGGGCGTCGTAGGTGATCTGGACCTGTCTGCTCATGCAGCCCGTTCTACCGGCGGCCACCGACAGCCGCCGACAGCCGCCCGACAGCCGCCCGACAGCCGCCCGACAGCCGACGGCGGGCGCTCCTCCCCCGCTTCCGAGCATGGTGGCGGCGCCCGCTTCGGCGTACCTTGCGAAGTGGCGGCGAGTGCCGGCCGGAACGGAGGATCAACCATGCTGCAGGACAGCCAGGTCACCGCGAACATCCCGGCCGCCGATCTCGGGCGGGCGCGCCGGTTCTACGAGGACAAGCTGGGCCTGGTCCCGGCCGACGAGAACCCGGGCGGGCTGGTCTACCGCGCCGGCGGCACCGCCTTCTTCCTCTATGAGACCGACCAGGCGGGGAAGGCGGGCCACACGATCGCCCAGTTCCACGTCGGTGACGTCGCTTCCGAGGTCGTCGACCTCGAGGCGAGGGGCGTGGTCTTCGAGCACTACGACATGCCCGGCATCACGTGGGACGGGCCGGTCGCGAGCATGGAGGGGATGGGCCACGCCGCCTGGTTCAAGGACAGCGAGGACAACATCCTCTGCCTCGACGACGCGGCGATCTAGAGCGCTGGGCTCCGGGCGCCGCGGGCGTGACGCAGGTCTCTGCGCGGCCCCTTCCCGATTTCTATGCAGGGCTGCATAGTTATCGCCATGTCAGAGACCCCGACGGCCGTCGCCGCCCTCCACCAGCCGTTCACCCTCCCCAACGGCTCGGTCCTCCCGAACCGGCTCGCCAAGGCCGCGCTCAGCGAGAGCCTCGCCCGGCGCGACCACACCCCCGGTGAGCGGATCAAGAACCTCTACCGGCGCTGGTCGGGCAACGGCGCGGGCCTGACGATCACCGGCAACGTGATGGTCGACCGCCGGGCGATCGGCGAGCCCGGCAATGTCGTCGTCGAGGACGACCGGTCCGCGCAGGACCTCGCCGAGTGGGCCGACATCATCAAGGCCGACGGTGCCGTCGCCTGGGCCCAGATCAACCACCCCGGCCGCCAGGCCCCGCGCACCCTCACCCCCCGGCCGGTGGCTCCCTCGGCGGTCGCGCTGCCGGAGAGCGGCGGCATGTTCGCCCAGCCGCGCGAGCTGACCAACGCGGAGATCGAGGACATCATCGCCCGCTTCGCCGCGACCGCCGGACACCTGGTCCGCGCCGGATTCGACGGCGTCCAGATCCACGGCGCCCACGGCTACCTCGTCAGCCAGTTCCTCTCCCCGCTCGCCAACCTGCGCACCGACGCCTGGGGCGGCACGCCCGAGAAGCGCCGCCGCTTCGTGCTCGAGGTCGCCCGTGCGATCCGCGCCGAGATCGGCAGCGACAAGGCGATGGCGATCAAGCTCAACTCCGCCGACTTCCAGCGCGGCGGGTTCAGCGAGGACGAGTCCATCGAGGTCGTCCACGCGCTCGCCGCCGAGGGCATCGACCTGCTCGAGGTCTCCGGCGGCACCTACTCCTCCGCTGCGATGCTCGGCGTCGACCCCACGCTGAAGGAGAGCACCCGCAAGCGCGAGGCCTACTTCCTCGACTACGCCCTCCGGGTGCGCGCCGAGCTCCCCGAGCTCCCGCTCATGCTCACCGGCGGCTTCCGCACGGTCGACGCGATGGAGGACGCCGTCGCCAGCGGTGCCATCGACGTCGTCGGCCTGGGTCGCCCGCTCACGGTCGACCCCGACGTCACCGCCGGCCTGCTGGACGGTACGACGACCGAGAGCATCGTCCGGCCCAAGCGCAGCGGCATCAAGCTCATCGACAGCCTGACCGAGCTGACGGCGTACACCGTGCAGATGTGGCGGATGGCCGACGGCAAGGAGCCCGCCCCGCGGCGCCACCCGGCCCTCAACGTCGCGCAGTACCTCGTCCGCAACGGACGCGACAGCGTCCGCGTCGGCCGCCGCGGGCTCTGAGATGGCCCGTCGCCCCGACCCGGCCAAGCGCGAGCGGATCGTCCACACGACCCGCGAGCTGATGCGTCGCCGCGGCGTCGCCGGCACCACGATGCTCGACGTGGTCGCGGAGGCGGGGGCCTCGCGCGGCTCGCTGTACCACTACTTCCCCGGCGGCCGGTCGGAGATGGTGGCGGACGCGGTCCGGGAGGCCGTCGAGGACTACTCGGCGGCGCTCCTCGCCCTCGTCGACCTCGAGCCGGCCGAGGCCATCCCGCTCATCGTCGAGGTGTGGCGGGCCGAGGCGGAGGCGAGCGACTACACGGCCGGCTGCCCGGTGGTCGCCGCCGCGCTCGGTGGCGAGAGCGAGCCGGTCGCCCGCGAGCTGGCCGGGCAGGCGTTCAGCGACTGGAGCGAGGCGGTGGCGGGCTGGCTGCTCCACGTCGGCGTGCCCTCGGAGCGCACGGCCAGCCTGGCGACGTTGATGCTCGCCGCGGTCGAGGGCGCCGTCGTCGTCGGCCTCGCGCAGCACTCGAGCGAGCCGATGCTGCGCGTGGCCGACGAGCTGGTCAGGATCGTCGAGGCCGAGCGCGTCAGCTGACGTAGTCCGCCAGGTGCTGGCCGGTGAGCGTGCCCGCCCCGGCCACCAGGTCGGCCGGCGTGCCCTCGAACACGATCCTGCCGCCATCGTGGCCGGCGCCAGGGCCGAGATCGATGATCCAGTCGGCGTGGGCCATGACGGCCTGGTGGTGCTCGATGACGATGACCGTCTTGCCCGCGTCGACCAGCCGGTCCAGCAGGCCGAGCAGGTTGTCGACGTCGGCGAGGTGGAGTCCGGTCGTCGGCTCGTCCAGGACGTAGATCCCGCCCTTCTCCTTCAGGTGCAGGGCCAGCTTGACCCGCTGCCGCTCCCCGCCGGAGAGCGTGTTGAGCGGCTGGCCGAGGGTCAGGTAGCCGAGCCCGACGTCCTGCAGCCGGGCCAGGATGTCCGCCGCGGCCGGGACCTTGGTCTCCGGCGCGGTGAAGAGCTCGAGGGCGCGCTCGACCGGCAGCTCGAGCACCTCGGCGATGTTCAGCCCGCCCAGTCGGTAGTCGAGCACCGCTGCCTGGAAGCGCTTGCCGCCGCAGTCCTCGCACGGCGTGGAGACGGTGTCCATGAAGCCGAGCTCGGTGACGATGACGCCGGAGCCCTTGCAGGTCGGGCAGGCGCCCTCCGAGTTGGCGCTGAACAGGGCCGGCTTCACGTCGTTGGCCTTCGCGAAGGCCTTCCGGATCGGCTCGAGGAGCCCGGTGTACGTCGCCGGGTTGGACCGTCGCGAGCCCTTGATCGCCGCCTGGTCGATCGCCACGACGCCCTCGCGGCCGACCACCGAGCCGTGCACGAGCGAGCTCTTGCCCGAGCCCGCGACGCCCGTGACGACGGTGAGGACGCCGAGCGGGATGTCGACGTCGACCTTCTGCAGGTTGTGCGCGTCGGCCCCGCGCACCTCGAGGACGCCGGTGCGCTCCCGCACCGACTCCTTCAGCGACGCGCGGTAGGCCAGGTGCTCGCCGGTGCGGGTGCCGGACGCCCGCAGGCCGTCGACGGTCCCCTGGAACACGACCTCGCCGCCGCCGCTGCCCGCGCCGGGACCCATGTCGACCACGTGGTCGGCGATCGCGATCGTCTCCGGCTTGTGCTCGACGACGAGGACCGTGTTGCCCTTGTCGCGCAGCTCGAGCAGGAGCTTGTTCATCCGCTCGATGTCGTGCGGGTGGAGACCGATGGTCGGCTCGTCGAAGACGTAGGTGACATCGGTCAGGGCCGAGCCGAGGTGGCGCACCATCTTGGTGCGTTGCGCCTCGCCGCCGGAGAGCGTGCCGGACGGCCGGTCCAGCGACAGGTAGCCGAGGCCGATGTCGATGAACGAGTCGAGCAGGTGGAGCAGCGTGGCGATGAGCGGGGCCACGCCCGGGTCGTCGATGGTGCGCAGCCACGCGGCCAGGTCGGTGACCTGCAGCGCCGCCACCTCGCCGATGTTGCGGCCCTTGATCGTCACCGACCGCGCCGACTCGTTGAGCCGCGTGCCGTCGCACGAGGGGCAGGTGCCGAAGACCGCCGCGCGCTCGACGAAGGCCCGGATGTGGGGCTGCAACGAGTCGATGTCCTTGGCGAACATCGACTTGCGGATCTTCGGGATCAGGCCCTCGTAGGTGATGTTGATCTTGTCGACCTTGATCTTGCGCGGCTCGGCGTACAGGAAGTCCTCGCGCTCGGCCTTTGTGTACGCCGCCACCGGCTTCTCCGGCGGCAGGACCGCCTTGAAGGCCGCGACCATCCAGCCGTCCGCGGTGTAGCCGGGGACCAGGATCGCGCCGTCGACGAGCGACCTGCTCTCGTCGACGATCTGCGACAGGTCCAGGTCGGAGACCGTGCCGCGCCCCTCGCACTGCGGGCACATGCCGCCGAGGTAGACCTGCTGCTTGATGACGTTCTTCTTGCCCGACTCGGTGACCGACGCGCCGCCGACGGTCGTCGTGGGGATGTTGAACGAGAACGCGGTGGGCCCGCCGATGGAGGGCTCGCCGATCCGCGAGAAGAGCGAGCGCAGCATCGCGTGCGCGTCCGTGACCGTGCCCAGCGTCGAGCGCGGGTTGGCACCCATCCGCTCCTGGTCGACGAGGATGGCCGTCGTGAGGCCCTCCAGGACGTCGACGTCCGGCCGCGGCAGGTTGGGCATGAAGCCCTGGACGAACGTCGAGTAGGTCTCGTCGATCAGCCGTCGGGACTCGGCCGCGATCGTCCCGAAGACCAACGAGCTCTTCCCCGAGCCCGAGACGCCGGTGAACACCGTGAGGCGCCGCTTCGGGATCTCGACCGAGACGTCCTTGAGGTTGTTCTCCCGGGCGCCCTGGACCCGGATCAGGTCGTGGCTGTCGGCCGGTTCGGGGGTGGTGCTCATGGGTTCCTCTCGCTCCAGGTGCCGCCGCGCATGAGCGTGCGGCCCGCCATCTCGTTGACCTCGCGCCAGGCCTGGACCCGCTCGGGGCGCAGCACCAGGTAGACGTAGCCGGCCAGGCCGCGGGGGTCCCAGTCGGCCTGCGCTGCATAGGACTCGCCGAGCTCGCCGGACTCATCGGCCGGCACCGACCGCTCCAGCACGACGTCCAGCATCACGACGTCGCGGGTCGGACCCACCCCCAGCCGCGCCGTCCCCGACGCCAGCACGTTCCGGGCCGTCGGCGAGGCGGCGTCCGTCGCGACCACGGCCCGCTCCCCCACCCACGCCAGCGACAGCGGCACGAGATGGGGTACGCCGTCGGCGGACGCCGTCGCGACCCACGCGTCGGCCGCCGGGGCGGTCAGCTGCGCCAGGGCGTCGCGGGTGCGGGTCGCCCGGTCGCGGGGCTCGGCGGGCACCGGCACTCAGGCCTGGTTGATGCGGACGTGGTTGCCGGCCGGGTCACGGAACGCGCAGTCGCGGACGCCGTACGGCTGGTCGATGGGCTCCTGGATGACCTCGGCACCGGTGGCCTGGATCCGGTCGAAGGTGCCGTCGAGGTCGGAGGTGCTCAGCACCACCGTCGCGTAGGTGCCCTTGGCCATCATCTCGGCGATGGTGGTCTTCTCCTCCTCGGTGATGCCCGGGTCGGCCGCCGGCGGCGCGAGCACGATCGAGGGGCCGCCCTGGCCCTTCGGCGCGACGGTGATCCACCGCATGTCGCCGTACCCGACGTCGTTGAGGACCTCGAAGCCGAGCACGTCGCGGTAGAACGCGAGCGAGGCCTCGGGGTCGGTCTGCGGGAGGAAGCTGTGCTGAATGCTGATGTCCATGGCCGTCACGCTAGTGGCGTCCCGAAGCGGGGCGCTTCTCGATTCCTGACCTCTTGTCCTGCGTGCCCCACCTGGTCCGGGGAGGTCTGCGCGCCTCCGCGACGCAGCGGCCGGGTGACCTTCTTGGTCTCGCAGGAGGGCGGCTCGACCATGTCCTCCTCGCCGGCCGCGACGGCGTCGCGGTAGGCGCTCGGCGGCACCCCGACGAGCTCGGTGAACCGGGTGCTGAAGGTGCCGAGCGAGGAGAACCCGACCTCGAAGCACACGTCGGTCACCGACAGGTCGCCGCGCCGCAGCAGGGCCATCGCCCGCTCGATCCGACGGGTCATCAGGTAGGAGTACGGCGGCTCGCCGTAGGCACGCCTGAACTCGCGGCTGAGGTGGCCCGACGACATGTGCACGTCCCGCGCCAACGCCTCGACGTCGAGGGGCCGTGCGTACTCGCGGTCGATGCGGTCGCGCACCCGCCGCAGGAGGGCCAGGGTGCGCAGCCGCTCGGGATCCGCTGCCACGGGTCCATCTTGACAAAGGCTCCCCGGCCCTGGGCTTGACGTCTCTTGACCGATCGGTAAATTACCGATCGGTCAACACTGAGGAGGTGGCATGCGGATCCCCCGCGCGGAACGTGAGGAGCTCATCCTCGACGCGGCGACGACCGAGTTCGGCACCCTCGGGTACGCCGGCGCGTCCCTCTCCGCGATCGCCTCCGGCGCCGGCGTCTCGAAGCAGCTCGTGCTCGGCTACTTCGGCTCCAAGGACGCGTTGTTCGCCGCCTGCGCCGCCCGGGCGGGCGCCGGGATTACCGACCGGATCGACGTCGCACTGGCGGGCGGAGGTCCCCCGCTCGCGCTCGCCGAGGGCACCCTCTCCGCGATCTTCACCGCCCTCGAGAGCCGTCCGCACGACTGGAACGTCCTCAACGACCGCACGTTGCCGGCGGGCTCCGCCGGCCACGCCACCGCGCGCGCCGCCCGGCTGCGGATCGCCGGGCAGGCCCGGGCCGGCGTCGGCACGCTCGCGGCCCTCGACGAGGCCGCCGACGCCGACGACCTCGCGATCCTGACCGCCCTGTGGATGAGCGCCGTGTCGGCGCTGGTCGCCTGGTGGTTGCGCCACCCCGACCGCAGTCCGGCCGAGATGACCGAGCGCGGCCGCCGTGCCCTCACCGCCCTGTCCCGCACACCCGTCCCCGACGAAGGGAAGACCCGATGACCGCTCGATCCTGGTGGGGCTGGGGGCACACCGCGGCCGCGCTCGACGCGGCCGAGACCGACGCCCTGGTCGGCCGCGTGTCGGCGCTGCTGCCCGGCCACGACCTGAGCGACCACGAGCCCCCGGACCCGCGGTCACTCGAGGTCGCCGCGCCCCGGGTGGCGCTGCCGCCGGCGCTCGCCGGCCTCGGGTCCGACGACGTGGTCGACCGGCTCGGACACGCCCGCGGCAAGGCGTTCCGCGACGTCGTCCGCAACCTCCACGGCGACGTCGCCCACGTGCCCGACCTCGTCGTCCGCCCGCGCACCGAGCAGGACGTGGAGGACGTGCTCGACTGGTGCACCACCTCCGGAACGCCGGTGGTCCCGTACGGCGGCGGCAGCTCCGTCGTCGGCGGGGTAGAGCCGCGCTTCGACGGCCCCGCCGTCACCCTCGACCTCGGCCTGCTGGACCGGGTGCTCGAGGTGGACCCGGTCAGCCGCGCCGCGCGGGTCCAGGCCGGCGTCCTGGGGCCGGCTCTCGAGGACCAGCTGCGCCCGCACGGGCTGACCCTGCGCCACTTCCCCCAGTCCTTCGAGTTCTCCACGCTCGGCGGGTGGCTGGCCACCCGTGCTGGCGGCCACTTCGCCACCCTGGCCACGCACATCGACGACCTCACCGAGGCGCTGCGCGTGGTCTCTCCGGCCGGCACCGGCGAGTCCCGACGGCTCCCCGGGTCCGGCGCGGGGCCCTCGCCGGACCGGATGTTCCTCGGCTCCGAGGGCGCCCTCGGCGTGATCACCGAGGCCTGGATGCGGCTCCAGCAGCGCCCAGTGTGGCAGCGCACGGTCACCGTCGGCTTCACGTCGTACGACGACGCGGTCGCCGCGACCCGCGCCCTCGCCCAGTCCGGGCTGCACCCCTCGAACTGCCGCCTGCTCGACCCCGCCGAGGCGCTGATCAATGCCGGCACCACCACCTCCGGCGGGTTGCTGCTGGTCGCCTTCGAGTCCGCCGACCACCCGGTCGACGCCTGGCTCGACCTGGCGCTCGAACTGGTGCGCGACCACGGCGGCACGGTGCTGGCCAGCCGCGACCGCGACGGATCGGAGCGGGCGGCTCCGGACGCGCCCGACGCGTCTCAGGCGTGGCGCTCGGCCTTCATCCGGATGCCCTACCAGCGCGACGCGCTGGCCCGTCGCTCGATGCTTGTGGAGACCTTCGAGACCGCCTGCACGTGGGACGCCTTCCCGCGCTTCCACGCGGCGGTGACGGCCGCCGCGCAGCAGGCGATCGCGAAGGTGTGCGGCGGCCTCGGTGTGGTGACCTGCCGGTTCACCCACGTCTACCCCGACGGCCCGGCGCCCTACTACGGGATCTACGCGGCCGGCCGCTGGGGCAGCACCCTCGTGCAGTGGGACGAGATCAAGGCCGCGGTCTCCGACGCGATCAGCACGCACGGCGGCACCATCACGCACCACCACGCGGTCGGTCGCGACCACCGCCCGTGGTACGACGACCAGCGGCCCGCGCCGTTCGCCGCCGCCCTGCGTGCCGCGAAGTCGGCGCTCGACCCGGCCGGCGTGCTCAACCCGGGGGTGGTCGTGTGAACCCGCTCCGTCTCGCTGCCCCGGTCCTGGTGCCGGCGCTGGGCCTGCTCGACAGCCGGCTCCGCGCGTCGACCGAGCCGTTCGACCGCGACGACCTGTTCGTCCCGCACGCCCGCTCGCGCCGATGGGCGTGGACGCACTTCGGGGTCTTCCTGCCGGACCTGCCGGCGCCGTACCGCTTCCTCAACACGATGACGCTGATCGGCGCGACGGGCAGCACCTGCTTCGACGACGACCGGATCGCCGCAGCCGACGCACGCGACACCGCGATGCTGCTGTCGGCCACCGCCCACGCCGACCAGCACCACCATGCCGGCTACGACCTCGCCGAGTGCGACTTCCCCGACAGCGGGCCGCTGCGGTGGGGCGAGCACCTCGCCCTCGAGGTGGACCTGCCGCTCGTCCGCGTGAGCGGCCGCTACCTGGGCTTCGACGTCGACATCGAGCTGACCACCACGACCGCGGCGTCGTGGTTCATCCGTTCGGCGCCCTACGACCACGTCAGCCTGCTGGCCCCCTACACGGGCACGCTGACCGACGCGGACGGTCGCCACGAGCTGGGCGGGCTCGGCACCGTCGAGTACGCCCGCTGCCTGTCACCGCAGTCGCTGGTGCGCCGCCCGCTGCCCGCCTGGGCGAAGCTGCCGGTCGACTTCTTCACCTACCAGGTCGTCGACCTTGACGCCGACACCCAGCTGCTCCTCACCGACGTCAGCGCACTCGGGGCCACGGCGTGTCGGCTCGCCCACGTGCGCACCCGCGACGGCCGCGCCGAGGTGTACGACGACGTGGCCTTCGACGTCGTCGAGTGGGCCGACGAGCCGCAGGTCGACCCGGCCGGCCACCCGATGCCGGTGCCGCACCGGATGCGGTGGACCGTGCGCGACCGCGGCGAGGAGCTGCTCCGGCTGGACGCGGAGGTCGACGCCCCGTACCGGTACGGGCACGGGACCGGGTACGTGTCGGCGTACGCGCACCGCACGACGTGGCGCGGGCGCGAGCTGACCGGCAGCGGCTACCTGGAGTGGGTCGACCGGCGTCAGGGCTGGGCGACCTCGGCGACCCAGGCCTCGCTGCGCTCCCACAGCTCGGCGGCGAGCTCGTCGGTGACGACCCGCGACGGCTGCTTGATCCTGCGATCGTCGTAGTAGAGCCCGGTCTCGCCGGCGACATCGGGCGAGGTGGCGCAGTACAACGAGGTCTGCGCTCCCTGCGTGGTGTCCTTCATGAACAGCTTCATCACGTGCCGCAGCCCCGGCGGCACCTCCCGCCACACGTCGGAGGCGATCGCCCCCGGGTGCAGCGAGTACGTCGTCACGCCGGTCCCCTCCAGCCGGCGACCCAGCTCGCGGGCGTGCAGCACGTTGGCCAGCTTGGAGACGCAGTACTCGTCGAAGGCGGTCCGGGTGACCGACGGCCTGCGCACGGCGTCCCAGTCGATGCCCTTCGCGCGGTAGTGGCCGGTGCTCGCGACGTTGACGATCCGGCCGGGGCCGCTGGCGACGATGTGGTCGCGCAGCAGCTCGGTGAGCAGGAAGGTGCCGACGTGGTTGGTGCCGAAGGCCAGCTCGAAGCCGCTCGGGGTCATCCCGCGCTTCCCCGCGAGGCCCGCGTTGTTGATCAGCACGTGGAGCGGCTCCCCCGACGCGAGGAAGGTCTCCGCGGCCTGCCGCACCGACGCGAGGTCGCCCAGGTCGAGCGGGATCCAGTCGAGGTCCGTGTTGCCGGTCTGGTCGGCGATCTCACGGATCGCCGCCCGGTTCTTCTCCTCCGACCGGCCGGCGATGACGACCCGCGCGCCCCGTCCGGCGAGGTCGCGCACGGTCTCCTTCCCGATCCCGGTGTTGGCTCCCGTGACGAGGAAGGTGCGTCCGCTCAGTTCGCTCATGGCGCCGATGGTGTCGTGCCCGGAGACCTGTTGTCGTCCTCCCGTGGGAGGAACGACGGGGTCAGGACGTGAGCCCGATCCGCACCGCGAACAGGTCGAGCCCGTAGGGCAGCGGCTTCGACGGGTTGAGGGAGGGCGACACCAGCTCCGGTGTCGCCCGCGACAGCAGCGCCGCCAGGAAGGCCTGGCCGAGGAAGACCGACATGCCCGCGCCCGGACAGCCCTGCGGGCCGTGGCTGAAGAAGTTGAACGACCACGACGACGCGGCGTCGCCTCTGGCCCACTCCCCCGGGGCACAGCGGTCGGCGAAGGGGACCCGGTCGCGGTCGCGGTGGTTGTGCAGGTTGTGGATCAGCACCTGGCTGCCCTCCGGCAGCACCCGGCCGTCCGGGAAGGCCACCTCGCGCGTCGTGACCCGGCCGAAGAGCGGCGTCGTCGGCCACAGCCGCATGGCCTCGAGGATCACGCCGCCGAGGTAGTCGAGGGAGGCGACCTCCTTGGCCCGGGTGAGGACCTTGCCCTCGAGCTCGGCGTAGACCTCGGTGCGCACCTCGGGGTGGCTGCCGATGACCGCCAGGGCCCGGACCAGGTTGGCCGGCAGCGTGTCGCCCATCGCGAACAGCCAGTGCACGAGCTGGCCCGCCACCGCGGTGGCGTCGTCGTGCGGGGCCTGCGCGACGAGCGAGACCAGCGAGCCCTTCTCCCCCGCGTCGACGTACGACGCCAGCCGGGCCACCAGGTCGTCGTACCCCTTGGCGGGCTTGCCGGGCGTCTTGTTGCCGGCCGCCATGAGGTCGCCGAGCAGGTCGGTCAGCGCCGTGTCGTCGGCAGCCGCGTCACCGAGGACGACGCGGCGGGTCAGCCGCTGGAAGGCGGCGTTGAGGTCGTCGTACCCGATCTCGCCGGTGAGGCCCGCAGCCTCCTGGGCGGCGACCTTGACCATCCGCAGCGCCAGCGAGTGCAGCGGCCTCCCGGTCTGCAGCACGGCCTCGGCGAAGTCGCGTCGGTTGCGCCACAGGTCGCCGCGCGACAGCGTCAGCGCGTCGGGCTGGAAGGCGCTCATCCCGGCCTTCTTGGCCGGCGGGTCGGAGGCGAACGGGTCGGGCGAGCCACCGAGCACGAACTCGATGTCGGCAGGGTCGCTGAGCAGCAGGGCCTCGTCGGTGGCGACCCGGACCCAGAACGGGCCGGGGCCGTACTTGCGCACCAGCCCCTGGACCAGCGTGAACGCGAACAGGTCGGCGCGGGCGACGCCCGCCACCTTCGTCGGCAGCTCGCGCTTCTTGAACAGCCCCTGGATCACGTTCGGGACGCCGACCTGCGCCGTGAAGCGCACGCCCTCGATCACCGACGCGTGCGGAAAGTCCTCAGCCTTGCCCATCCCGGTCCCCCACGGTGTTGTTCCTCATCGGTTGGTCGGTCGCGGTCCGCTCGGCGCTCCAGCGCCGTCGTACCTCCAGCGCCAGGCACAGCTCGGCGACCTGGCGCGGGTCCGTCATCGAGCGACCGGTCAGCTCCTCGAGCCGCTTGAGCCGCTGGCGCACCGTGTTCGGGTGCAGGAAGAGGGCCTCCGCCGCATGGGAGGTCGAGCCGCCGGCGTCGAGCCAGGCCGCCAGGGTGTCGAGCATCAGCTCGCGGTCGCCCGGACGCTGCTCGTCGAGGCGGGCGAACACGGTCCGCGCCACTCGCTGCAGCAGCTCGGGCGAGCCGGTGGCGGCGAGGGCCAGGGGCGAGTCCTCGAAGACCCGCACGAGCTGGCCGGCACCGGTCCGGGCGCTCTCCATGGCCGACTCGGCGAGCCGGACCGCGTCACGGGCGTCGGCGAGGTCCTCGAACGAGGAGCTGATGCCCGTCGGGGTGGTCGCGAGCTGGCGGAGCCGCGTGACCAGCGCGCTCAGCTGCTCGGGGCGTCGTACCTCCACCACGCCGAGCTGGCGGTCCGGGCGCAGCAGCCAGACCGAGGGCAGGTCGCGGGCGCGCAGGTCCTCCTCGAGCCGCTCCAGCGCCGGCTGGCCGAGCGTCGGCACCGCGACCGCCACGGCGACGTAGGGGCCGGCGACACCGAGGCCGAGCATCCCGGCGAGCTCCCACACGGCGGACCGCTCGGCGATCCTTCCGCCCAGCAGTGCGTCGACCATCGCGGCACGGCGCTCTTGGTGGCGCACCAGCTGGCCGGCCACGACCTCGGCATGTGCGGCCGACGCGGCGTGGGCGAAGGCGTCGTGCGCGGCGACGGCGTGCTCGGTCGCGGCGAGCAGCGTCTCGGTGTCGACGCCGCTCCCGCGTCCCTCGGCGACGACGTGCTCCCAGATGTGCCGGAAGCCGACCCGGTACGCCGCCAGCAGGGCCGGCAGGGGCACCCCGGCCTCGGCCCGTTGCCGGCCGGTCTCCTCGGCCGCGGCGAGGTCGAGCTCCTGCTCGGAGGTCAGCGCGCTGAACACGAAGCGGAGGTGCTCGACCGAGCTCTGCCGCAGGTCGGTGGCGGCGACCGTCGGCGACGCGTCGTAGAAGGGGACCTGCGCGAGCACGGCGTCCGCGAGCGCCTCGCCGAGGTCCTCGGCCCGGTCCAGCAGCGCCTGGCCGAGGGCCGCGACGCTGCCCAGCTCGTCCACGCGCATGGAGCAGACAGTAGCGCCGTCGAGGCGCACATGTGATGTGTGTCACCACCGTCTTGGGGTCGGATCAGTGTGGCCGGACACATAGACGCGGCCGCGTGGCGCTCGTCACACTGAGCGCCGGGGCCGCCCCGACCGGGGGCCGGCGCCCGGCACGCAGGTCCATCGGTGACTGGGGGGTTTCGATGACGGACGCAGTACAGGACGGCGTGGACGCCGTGGCGCGTCTGGCAGACCTGCGTGCCGACGCCGGGAAGCTGGGGACAGCCGCGGCGGCGTGGGCCTGGCTGGAGGACCTGCGCGGCACCTCACGGGAGGACCTCGCGTCCGCAGAGCCCGTGCTGGACGCCCTGTTCGCCGCCGGGACCACGCCGACCGCGCTCGACGGGGCGACCGAGGGCATCCTGGTCGCGACCACCACGAACCGCGTGCTCGACACCGCGGTGAAGGCGCTCACCGCGGTGTGGATGCCGTGGCGCGGAAAGCGCTTCGACAGCGAGGCGGGCAGTGGCGACAACCGGATGACGGAGTCCTCCAGCCTGGTCGGCAAGCTCCTGTGGCCGCTCTACTCGATGCGGACCGACGACGACGGTCGCTCGGCCTTCGACTTCTCCACCTACGCCGAGCCCGGCGTCGAGGACCCGGACGTCACCGTCCTGGTCATCGACTACGCCGGCATCCCGCAGAACCCGGCTCTCGTCATCCGCAGCATCCGCGACGAGCTGGTCGAGCTCGTGCCCGGCGTCTACCTCGGGAAGATCTTCTTCAAGATGCCGAAGCTGACCGGCGACGGAGGCTTCGAGCGCATCGGCTTCTTCGCGCTCCGCTCGCCCTGATCCCCCACCGATCCCGCCCACCCACTCCCAGGAAGCAGGCACCGATGGTCCAGTGGCACCAGAACCCGTCGCTCATCCTCCAGCTCAAGGCCCTCTCCGGCGAGCGTGACGACCTCCGCTCGAAGAACCTGTTCGAGGGCGAGGGCGTGCGGCCCGAGGAGGACCCGAAGGAGACGCCGCCCGAGGAGGCGGTGCGGGCCCGTACGCCGGACGGCACGTGGAACGACCTCGGTTGCAAGCACATGGGGGCCAAGGGCACGGGCTTCGGCCGCAACGCTCCGATCGAGAGGACCGCTCCCGACCTCAAGCGACTGCTCGACCCCGACCCGCGCGTGATCAGCGAGCGCCTGATGGCCCGTGACACCTTCAAGCCGGCGGGCATCATCAACGGCCTGGCGGCGGCATGGCTGCAGTTCGAGAACCACAACTGGTTCTTCCACGGCGACGGCGTCCCGGACCGCACGATCGACATCCCGCTGCGCGACGGTGACGACTTCCCCGAGAACCCGATGCGGATCCGCTCCACCATCCCGATGGACGGCGGCGAGATCACCTCCGGCTGCCCGGCGCCGGTGTTCGCCAACCAGGAGACGCACTGGTGGGACGGCTCGCAGATCTACGGCAGCGGTCGCGAGCGCCAGGACGAGATGCGCACCTTCGTCGACGGCAAGATCAAGGTCGGCGACGACGGCCGCCTGCTCAAGAGCGACATCCCGGGGATCGACCTGACCGGCATGCGCGAGAACTACTGGGTGGGCGTGGGCCTCCTGCACACCATGTTCTCCCGCGAGCACAACGCGGTCTGCGACGCGCTGAAGAAGGCGTACCCCTCCCTCAGCGACCAGCGCCTCTTCGAGCTGGGAGTGCTCGTCGTGTCGGCCCTCATCGCCAAGATCCACACGGTCGAGTGGACCCCGTGCGTGCTGCGCCACCCGGCGCTGCAGATCGGCATGAGCGCCAACTGGTACGGCGCCCTCGGCGAGACCTTCCGCAGCCGCATCGGGCGGGTCGGCGACAGCGAGGCGCTGTCCGGCATCATCGGCTCGACCGCCGACCACCACTCCGCGCCGTTCTCGCTGACCGAGGAGTTCGTCTCGGTCTACCGGATGCACCCGCTCATCGCCGACGACTGGGACTTCTACTCGTTGGAGTCCGGCGAGTTCCTCGAGCACCGCGAGTTCACCGAGCTGCAGGGCCGCTACACGCGCGACTTCATGGACCGCATGGAGATGGGTGACCTCTGGTACTCCTTCGGGCTCGCCTCGGCCGGCGCGGTCTGCCTGAAGAACTACCCCAACGCGCTGCGCAAGCTGACCCGCGTCGACGGCCAGGTCACCGACCTCGCGACGCTCGACATCGTGCGCGACCGGGAGCGCGGCATCCCGCGCTACAACGACTTCCGCGAGGTGCTGCGGATGCCGCGGCGCAAGTCCTTCGACGACATCACGCCCGACAAGGCATGGGCCAAGGAGCTCGCCGAGATCTACAAGGGCGACGTCGACGCGGTCGACCTCCAGATCGGCATGCAGGCCGAGAAGCCGCCGAAGGGCTTCGGGTTCTCCGACACGGCCTTCCGGATCTTCATCCTGATGGCCTCGCGCCGGCTCAAGAGCGACCGCTTCTTCACCGACGACTACCGCCCGGAGATCTACACGCAGGTCGGCCTGGACTGGGTGAACGAGACGTCGATGAAGGACGTCATCCTGCGCCACTACCCCGAGCTCGAGCCCGTGATCGGCGACGTCGAACGGGTCTTCGCCCCCTGGCCGCAGCTCGGTGAGGCGGCTCCGGGCAAGCGGAACCCGGTCATCCGGCTGGCGGACACCGTGAAGTCGTACATGCCCCTGGGCTGACCAGCCGTCCGGCCACAGGCGGGATTGTCAGACAAGGTCTAGGTTGGAGACGTGGCCCTCAGCGTCTTCGACCTCTACTCCGTGGGCATCGGGCCCTCCTCGTCGCACACGGTGGGCCCGATGCGCGCGGCGAAGCTGTTCGCCGACGGCCTCGTCGCCGACGGGTGCCTGGACCAGGTCGCCCGGGTCCGCGCCGAGCTGTTCGGGTCCCTGGGCGCGACCGGACACGGGCACGGCTCCGAGAAGGCGGTGGTCCTCGGCCTCGAGGGTGAGGAGCCGGCCACCGTCGACATCGCGACGTACGACGCCCGCGTCGCCGCGATCCGGGAGGCCGGTCGGCTGCGGCTCGCCGGGCAGCGCGAGGTCGCCTTCGGCCCCGACGACCTCGTCCTGCACCGCCGCAAGTCGCTCCCCGGCCATCCCAACGGCATGCGCTTCGAGGCGTACGACGCCGACGGCGCCCTGCTGCGCGACCGGGTCTACTACTCGGTCGGTGGCGGGTTCGTCGTGGACGAGGCGGCGGTCGGGGCCGACCGGGTGGTCGCTGACGCCACGCCGGTGGCGTACCCGTTCTCCAGCGCGGCCGAGCTGCTCGCCATCTGCGAGCGGACCGGCCTGCGGGTCAGTGACGTGATGCTGGCCAACGAGCTGGCCTGGCGCTCCGAGGACGAGGTCCGCGCGGGCCTGCTGGAGATCTGGTCGGTCATGGAGGCCTGCGTCCGCAACGGCTGCGCCCACGAGGGCGTGCTGCCCGGCGGGCTCAAGGTTCCCCGGCGGGCGCCCGCCCTCCACGCCCGGCTGACGACGGAGGGCGGCGCGGACGACCCGCTGCGGGCGATGGACTGGGTCAACCTGTTCGCGCTCGCCGTCAACGAGGAGAACGCCGCGGGCGGGCGGATGGTCACCGCGCCCACCAACGGCGCCGCCGGGATCATCCCGGCCGTGCTGCACTACTACGACCGCTTCGTCCCCGGCGCCGATGCCGACGGCGTCGTCCGCTTCCTGCTCACGGCCGGCGCGATCGGCGTCCTCTTCAAGGAGAACGCCTCCATCTCGGGCGCCGAGGTCGGCTGCCAGGGCGAGGTCGGCTCCGCCTGCTCGATGGCCGCAGGCGCCTTCTGCGAGGTCCTGGGCGGGACGCCCGAGCAGGTCGAGAACGCGGCCGAGATCGGCATCGAGCACAACCTCGGCCTCACCTGCGACCCCGTCGGGGGCCTGGTCCAGATCCCCTGCATCGAGCGCAACGCGATCGCGTCGGTGAAGGCGATCAACGCGGCCCGCCTCGCCCTGGCCGGCACCGGCCGGCACACCGTGTCCCTCGACCGGGCGATCAAGACCATGCGCGACACCGGACGCGACATGCACACCAAGTACAAGGAGACATCGCGGGGCGGCCTCGCCGTCAACGTGATCGAGTGCTGATCCGCGACGCGCACGGTGCGTGAAAAGTGACGCACGTCATGTCAGGATGTTACCCATGGGTACCGTCACGCTCCTGGTCCTGATCGCCGCCGTCGTGTTCTTCCTCGGCCTCATCGGGGCGCTCTTCGGCGTCGTGTGGTTCGCGGGCAAGAACGGCCGGAAGGCCCAGCTGCGCGGTTGACGCACTGCTGTCAAACCCGGCAGCAGCATGACCGTTGCTTACACCGGTTGACCTTCCAGCCCGAATTCCTGCGGTTTGGGACCAAACCGCAGGCCTTCGACCCGCTCCGCCCTACTCGATCGCCTGCCCCAGCACCTCGGCCGCCCGCGCCCACACCTCCGGGTCGCCGTCGATCGTGATCCCGGTGGCGTCGAACCTGTGCCAGAGCCAGCCGTCGAGCCGGTCGGCGGTACCGGTGACCACGACGTCCGCCGCGACCGACGGGGCCGGGACGACGTGCTGGTCGGGCTCCCCGGTGCGGACGGTGCCGTCGGGCGCCGTGCCCGAGAAGGTGCCGAGCTGCGCCCACACCGAGCGCCCGGTGTCGCTGGTGCGGTACTCGACGTACAGCGGCTCGCCGTCGAAGCGACCCCACTCCGGCAGGCCGCCGTACATCACGTCGAGCACCTCGTCGACGCCGTCGGTGGCCAGGTCGGCCGGGAGCGGGCTGGTCGTGCCGGCCGCGAGCTCCGCGTCGAGGCGGTGGATGAGGGCCTCGTGCGCCTGGCGGCGGTAGGTGAAGGCGATGTTGTGGTGGCCGGGGTTGCTCGACCAGGACCAGGCCGCCTCGGCCGGGTCGGCGGCGGCGAGCTCCGTGAGGAAGCGGTCGTGCCACTCGTCGAAGAAGGACCGCAGCCCGGCCCAGGAGGCCGGCCGCTCGGGCTCGACGTAGCTCTCCGGCGGCGCCGGTCGGGTGGTGACGACGTGGTGCCACCAGTGCTGCACCTCGCCGAGGTGCCACAGCAGGTCGGAGGCGTCCCACTCGGGGCACGACGGCACTCTCGCGTCCGGGGCGAAGTCGGCCAGCACGGCGGCGAACCGGGCGGACTCCGTGCGGATGTGGTCGAGGTAGGTCGCGTCGTCGAGGCGGGTCATGTCGCAGAACCTAGGGCCCGCCGCCGACAGGGCGCATCCCGATTTGCCCGCGGGTCAGGGCTGCAGCATGACCTTGATCGCGCGCCGCTCGTCCATCGCCCGGTAGCCCTCCGGAGCCTCCTCCAGCGGCAGGGTCAGGTCGAAGACCTTCCCCGGGTCGATGGTGCGGTCCTGGACGAGCGCGAGGAGCTCGGGGAGGTAGCGCCGGACCGGGGCGATGCCGCCGCGCAGGCCGATGTTGCGCTCGAAGAGGGTCCGGATCGGCAGCTCGACGCCGTGCGGGACGCCGACGAAACCGACGCCGCCGCCGGGGCGGGTCACGCCGATCGCGGTCTTCATCGCCTCGTCGGTGCCGACGCACTCGAGGGCCGCGTCGACACCGATGTCGTCGGTGATCTCCCGGACCTCGGCGATGCCGTCCTCGCCGCGCGCCGCGACCACGTGGGTGGCGCCGAACGCGCGGGCGATCTCCTGCCGGGGCTCGTGGCGCGACATCGCGATGATCTTCTCCGCGCCCATCACGGAGGCCGCGAGGACGCCGCAGAGGCCGACCGCGCCGTCACCGACCACCACCGCGGTCCCGCCCTTGCGCACGCCTGCGCACACGGCCGCGTGCCAGCCGGTCGGCATCACGTCGGTGAGCGCCAGGACCGAGGCCAGCAGGTCGTCGGGCGGCGTACCGCCGGTCGCGACGAGGCTTCCGTCGGCCTGGTTGACCCGGGCGTACTCCGCCTGGCCGCTGGCCGTCATGCCGAGGTTGACGCACGCCGACTGGGCGCCGGCCTGGCAGTTCGCGCACGTGTTGTCGCAGTGGCAGAACGGTACGACGACGTAGTCGCCGGCCTTGAAGTCGCGGACCTCGCTGCCGACCTCCTCGACGATCCCGATGCACTCGTGGCCGATGGTGGCGCCCGAGCGGATCGGGTTCTCGCCGCGGTAGGGCCACAGGTCGGAGCCGCAGATGCAGCCGGCCGTGACCTTGACGATCGCGTCGGTGGGCTTCTTGATGACCGGGTCCGGGACCTCTTCGACGCGGATGTCTCCGGCGGCGTGGATCGTCGTGGCGCGCATGACCTGAATCCTGCCGCATCGGCGGTCGGCGGCCGAGACTCGCCGTCGCCGCCGTTGGCGATATCTCATATGTGAGTTACCGTCGTAGGCATGACGACGGACGAGTCGAACGACGACTACAAGGGCCGCATCGGGAACCTGATCCGCGACGCCCGCAAGCACCGGGGCCTGACCCAGGCCCAGCTCGCCGAGCGGCTGGCGACCAGCCAGAGTGCGATCAACCGGATCGAGAAGGGGCACCAGAACCTCTCCCTGGAGATGCTGGCCCGGATCGGCGCCGCCCTCGACTCGGAGATCGTGGCGCTCGGCGCCGGCCCGACCCACCTGCGGGTCAAGGGCCCCACGACGCTGTCCGGCAGCATCGACGTCAAGACCTCGAAGAACGCCGGTGTCGCGCTGCTGTGCGCCTCGCTGCTCAACCGCGGTCGCACGACGCTGCGCAAGGTCGCGCGGATCGAGGAGGTCAACCGCCTGCTCGAGGTGCTCGACAGCCTCGGCGTCCAGACCCGCTGGATCAACGCGGAGAACGACCTCGAGATCATCCCGCCCAAGGAGTTCGACCTCACCAAGATCGACGAGGAGGCCGCGCGGCGTACCCGCTCGGTCATCATGTTCCTCGGTCCCCTTCTGCACCGGATGGACACCTTCGAGCTGCCCTACGCGGGCGGCTGCAACCTCGGCACCCGCACCGTCGAGCCGCACATGTCGGCGCTGCGGCCCTTCGGGCTCGAGGTGAAGGCGACCGACGGGTGGTACCACGCCCAGGCCAACCGCGCGATCGTCCCCGGCCGCCCGATCGTGCTCACCGAGCGCGGCGACACGGTCACCGAGAACGCGCTGATGGCTGCCGCCCTGCACCCCGGCACGACCGTCATCCGCAACGCGTCGTCCAACTACATGGTCCAGGACCTCTGCTTCTACCTGCAGGCGCTCGGCGTCGAGGTCGAGGGCATCGGTACGACGACGCTGACCGTCACCGGCCGCGAGTCCATCGACGTCGACGTCGACTACTCCCCCAGCGAGGACCCGATCGAGGCGATGTCGCTGCTCGCCGCGGCGATCGTGACCCGCTCGGAGATCACCATCCAGCGCGCGCCGATCGAGTTCCTCGAGATCGAGCTCGCCGTGCTGGAGGAGATGGGTTTTCGCTACGACCGCTCCGAGGAGTACCTCGCCGCCAACGGCCGGACCCGGCTCGTCGACATCACGACGCACGCCTCCGACCTGGTCGCCCCGCGCGACAAGATCCACCCGATGCCCTTCCCCGGCCTCAACATCGACAACCTGCCGTTCTTCGCGGTGATCGCCGCGGTCGCCGAGGGCACGACCTACCTCAACGACTGGGTCTACGACAACCGGGCGATCTACCTCACCGAGCTCAACAAGCTCGGCGGCCGGGTGACCCTGCTCGACCCGCACCGGGTCCAGATCGACGGCCCGACCTCGTGGACCGGCACCGAGCTGGTCTGCCCGCCCGCGCTGCGTCCCGCGGTCGTCGTCCTCCTCGCCATGCTGGCCAGCAAGGGCACGTCGGTGCTGCGCAGCACCTATGTCATCCACCGCGGCTACGAGGACCTCGCCGAGCGGTTGAGCTCCCTCGGCGCCGAGATCGAGACGTTCAGAGACATCTGAGGATGACGTACCTCCCGAAGGGCAAGGTCCTGGCCTTCGCCCACCGCGGCGGTGCCTACCACCCGGAGATCGAGGGCCTCGAGAACACCATGGCGGCCTTCCGCCACGCCGCCGCGCTCGGCTACGACTACCTCGAGACCGATGTCCACCTGACCGCCGACGGCGTCCTGCTGGCGTTCCACGACGAGGTGCTCGACCGCGTCACCGACCAGGAGGGCGCCGTGCGCGACCTGACCCTGGCCGACGTACGACGGGCCCGGATCGGTGGGCGCGAGGAGGTCCCGACCCTGGTCGACCTGCTCGACGCCTTCCCGCAGGCGCGCTTCAACATCGACATCAAGTCCGATGACGCGGTCGCACCGCTGGCGGCGCTGGTGCGGGAGCGCGACCTGTGGGACCGGGTGTTCATCGGCTCCTTCTCCCGGCGCCGGATCCGGCGGTTCCGCGCTCTCACCGATCGTCGGGTGCCGACGGCGGCCGACCCGTGGCAGGTCGTCGTGTGGCGCCTCTCCCCCAGCGCCCGCATCGCCCGGTTGCTGGCCGGGGACGGGTTCGCGGCCTTCCAGGTGCCGCACCGCAGCGGCCGCTTCGTCGTCGTCACGCGCGGCCTGGTCCGCCGGGCGCACGCCGCCGGACTCCAGGTGCACGTGTGGACCATCGACGACCCGGCGGAGATGAACGAGCTGCTCGACCTGGGTGTCGACGGGATCTTCACGGATCGCACCGACCTGCTCAAGGATGTGCTCCAGGGGCGCGGCCAATGGTGGTCCGCGCAGGGAGGGGCGTCATGACGATCGCGGACCTGGGACCGCTCAACCGCGCGCGCGAGCAGCGTGCGTGGTACTTCACCGACTGGGCCGCCTCGGCGTTCCAGACGACCGTCGCAGGCGTGCTCTTCGCGCCCTACCTGATCTCGGTGGCGGAGAACGCCGTCGGCGAGCACGGGCGGCTGCACGTGCTCGGCCTGTCGATCGCGCCGGGCTCCCTGCCGTCGTACGTCATCACGCTCTCGACGGTGCTGAGCGTCTTCTTCTACCCCGTGATCGGCGCGTACGCGGACCGGATCGCGCGCAAGCCGGACCTCCTCGCCGCCTTCTCCTGGGTGGGCGCGGCGTTCGCCGGGCTGCTGTTCTTCATGAGCGGCGAGAACTGGCTCTTCGGCAGCATCGCCTTCATCGTCGCCAACCTGGCCGGCGGCGCCGCCATCGTCGTCAGCGACTCGATCCTGCCGGTCATCTCGACCGAGAGCGAGCGCGACCGGGTGTCGTCGGTCGGCTGGGCCTACGGGTACGCCGGCGGTGGGCTGCTGCTCGCGGTGAACTTCGCCGTCGTGAGCCTCCACGACTCGATCGGCCTCGACAAGGAGATGGCCGTCCGCCTCTCCCTGCTCTCGGCCGCGGTCTGGTGGGCGGCGTTCATGGTCATCCCGTGGCGCGGCATCAAGCGGCACCAGCCGGTCGCCGTGGAGGCGGTCGAGGGCGGCGTGCTGACCCGGTCCTTCGGCCAGCTGTGGGCGACCCTGAAGGATCTGCGCAACTACCCCGTCGCGCTCACCTTCCTGGCCGCCTACCTGTTCTTCAACGACGGCATCCAGACGGTCATCAACTCCGCGTCGACCTTCGGCACCAAGGAGCTCGGCTTCGGCGACGGCATCGTGCTCGGCACCTACCTGCTGGTGCAGCTGGTCGGCATCGGCGGCGCGATCCTCTTCGCCCGCGTCGCCGGCCGGTACGGCGCCAAGCGGGTGATCCTGGTCGGCCTGGTCGGCTGGATGGGCATCGTCACGGTCGCGCTCGTCGTGCCCGACAAGAGCGTGCTGCCGTTCCTGGCCCTCGGCGTGGCCATCGGCCTCGTGCTCGGTGGCACCCAGGCGCTGGCCAGGTCGTACTTCTCGCTGTTCATCCCCCGCGGCAAGGAGGCGGAGTACTTCAGCCTCTACCACGCCATGGACCGCGGGACGTCGTGGTTCGGGACGCTGACCTTCGGCCTCGTCTACCAGTTCACCGACTCCTACCGGCCGGCGATCTTCGCCCTGATCGCGTTCTTCGTCGTCGGCGGCCTGCTCCTGCTCCGCGTGGACACCGCACGCGGCATCCGCGAGGCGGGCAACACCGCTCCCCCGGTGATCTGACCCGCGACTCCTCCGACTGGTGGTCCGCCCGCCGATCTGCCACTGTGACCTGATCCGGCAATGCGCAGGGATTGGAACTTTTTACCGGCGGGTAGCGTTGTCAGACAGAGACGAAACACGGGAGGTGGAGTTCTCATGGCTGAGCGGACACTGCGTGGCGCCCGACTGGGGGGCCAGTCGTTCGAGGACGAGCGCGGCATCGAGTTCGCGGCCCGGCAGCAGGTGGGTTACCGCTGTCCCCAGGGTCACGAGTTCGAGATCACGATGTCGATCGAGGCCGAGGTGCCGGCGATCTGGGAGTGCCCGCGCTGCGGGCTCGAGGCCGAGAGCACGGCCGGCATCGAGCGTGAGGTCAAGGTCGAGAAGCCGCAGCGCACCCACTGGGACATGTTGCTGGAGCGGCGCTCGGAGAAGGAGCTCGAGGAGATCCTGACCGAGCGGCTCGAGCTGCTGCGCGGCGGCGAGATCGGCCCGGCGCACCTGCACCGCGCCAACGCGCGCAAGAAGAAGCCGGCGAAGGCCTAGAGCCTTTCGGGGCCGAGCGCGTCTTCGGCGTTGATGCGGGCAGCAAGCTGCCGTCGACGCCTCTCGCCGCGCTACCGGCCTTCGCGTCAGTCGTCGACGACCTCGCCCTGGACCACCTCTGGCCCGGGGCGAGTGCCATTTCCGGGCGCGGTGGACCCGCCCGGACCGAAGCCGGTACGCCGCACGACCTGGCGGCCGGCGTACGCCACCAGCAGTCCGCGGAACAACGGCCGCGTCACCGGCAGGATCAGCAGGATGCCGAGCGCGTCCGTGACGAACCCCGGACTGAGCATGAACGCCCCGCCGAGCACGACGAGCGCACCGTCGGCCAGCTCCTTGTGCGGCATCCGGCCGGTCTCGACCTGCTCACGCAGCGCCTGCCAGGCGCGCCGGCCCTCCCGCTTGATCAGCCAGGCGCCGATGATGCTGTCGAGGACGAGCAGCAGGATGGTCCACCAGGGGCCGATGGCCTGGCCGACCTGGATGAGCACGTAGATCTCCAGGATCGGCATTACGACGAAGGCGAGGATCAGCAGGACTGCTGCTCGCCGGCCGCGGCGGCTCATCGGGACCTCATGGTGTGCTCATCGGCTGGAGACCAGCTCCCGCCCGGTTGCGGGGCGGCCCTTGACCCGCGCCCAGCGCTCGCGGATGCCCCAGGCGGTGATCCGCTTGAGGGACTCCACGGCGACCTGGCCGCTCATCTTCGACTCGCCGCGCACGCGCTCGACGAACTCGATCGGCACCTCACGCACGGTCAGGCCGGCGCGCAGGGTGCGCGTCACGAGGTCGGTCTGGAAGACGTAGCCTGTCGAGCGCACCTCGTCGAGGTGGATCTTCTCCAGGGTGGTGCGGCGGAACAGCCGGTAGCCGGCCGTGGCGTCGCGGACCTTGATGCCGAGCAGCATCCGCACGTAGAGGTTGCCGCCCCGGGAGAGGACCTCGCGCTCCCACGGCCAGTTGACGACGGATCCGCCGGGGATCCAGCGCGACCCGATGACCAGGTCGGCGTCGAGCAGGCCGGTGAGCAGGCGCTGCAGCTGCTCGGGCTGGTGGGAGCCGTCGGCGTCCATCTCGCCGATGACGTCGTAGCCGCGCTCGAGCGCCCAGGCGAAGCCGGCGAGGTACGCCGCGCCGAGACCGCCCTTGGTCGTGCGGTGCAGGACGTGGACCTGCGGGTCGGTGGCAGCCAGGCCGTCGGCGATGTCGCCCGTGCCGTCCGGTGAGCCGTCGTCGACGACGAGGACGTCGAGGGACGGCTGGGCGGCGCGCAGCCGCCCCACGATCCAGGCGATGTTGTCCGCCTCGTTGTAGGTGGGCACGACCATCACGACACGTCCGAGGTCGGGGGTGTGGTCAACAAGCATCGCTGGGCTCCTTCGCCGGGACTTCCACGGGCCCGGCAAACTCTCGCCCTCGACGGTACGCGATGGCACCACAGACGAGAGCGGCAAGGGTCGATCCGGTGAACAACCGGGTGGGCCACGGCCCCAGCCACATCGCGGGGGTGAGCCCGCTCGCCAGGCCGACCTCCTCGACCATCACCGCGGTCCTCAGCTTCGGGGCCGTCGCGACGACGGTGCCGTCCGGCGCGATCACGCCGCTGCGGCCGTTGGTCGAGGCGACCGTGAGCCACCGGCCGGCCTCGATGGCGCGCAGCCGGGTGATGGCGAACTGCTGCTCGATCTGGTGGGTGAAGATGAAGCTCGCGTTGCTCGTCTGCACGGCGAGCAGTTCCGCCCCGTCGCGGACCTGCGGGGGCATCACGTCGTCGTACGCGACGTCGAAGCAGATCGCGTCGGCGACCCGCACCCCGGCGACCCGCAGTGGCTCGGTGCGGGTGCCGCTCTTCATGTCCCGGGAGATCAGGGCGAGCTGCCCGAACTTGGGGTCCCAGATGTCGCGGAAGGGGATGTACTCGCCGTACGGCACGGGGTGGTGCTTCGTGTAGCGGTCACCGGCACCCGCCTCGGGATCCCAGACGATGCCCTGGTTGAGCACGTGGTCGGGACCGTCGTCGACGATGCCACCGACGACGACGGGGACGCCGATCGCCTGCACCGCCTGCTGGATGCCGGTGCTGACCGGCAGGTCGTCGAAGGGGTCGACGGCGGTGGAGTTCTCCGGCCAGAGCACGAAGTCCGGCATCGGCTCGTTGCCGGCCGCGACGTCCGCAGCCAGCTCGACGGTCGCGTCCACGTGGTTCTGCGTCACGCCTCGCGGGTCCCAGAGGATGTCGTTGCCCGGGCCGGGCACGTTCCCCTGGACGACCGCCACCGTGGCCTTCCCCGTCTCGGGGACCGTCCAGGGGAACACCGCCGGCACCACGACGAGCGCGCACATGGCGACCAGTGCGCCGACGGCGGGCAGGGAGCGGTCCTCGACGGCACGGGCCAGCAGGAAGCCGAGCAGCGCCAGGAGGAAGGACAGCCCGGTCATCCCGACGTAGGCGACGGCCGGCGCGGCGGGCGTGTCGATCGCCGCGAAGGACAACCGCCCCCACGGCATGCCGCTGAACGGCCAGCCGCTTCGCGCGGTCTCCATCGTCGTCCACGCCGCGGCCAGCCAGACCGGCCACCACGGCAGTCGGCGCAGCAGCGGCACCGCGAGGCCCAGCAACCCGTAGAAGAGGGCCTCGACGGTGGACAGGGCGAGCCAGGCGTCCGGGCCGATCGAGGCCCGCATCCACTCGATGTGGCTGAAGTAGTAGGCGACGCCGAAGACCAGGCCGACCACGCCGGAGCGGCGTACCGACAGGCCGGAGGTGAGCAGCGCGAAGGACGCGACGCCGAACGGGAGCAGCCACGCGAACGCGATCGGCTCGAAGGACGCGGTGAGGAGGACTCCCCCGAGGACCGCGAGGAACGAGCGCTGCAGCACGCGCCGAGCCTAGCGGTGGTGGCCATCGGCCTTGCAGGCGCGAAAGGGTTCGAGCCGCCTTCGGACCATCCCGACTTCCGACCGGCTGCCGACGCGCGCGACGTTGTCTAGGGAGACCCGAACCCTTTCGGTCCGCCCTCGAGGAGCGAACCGACCTCCGCGAACCGCAACCCGGGAAGAGCTGGTGCTACTCCCCCGGGCGATGCGGCCACTCGGACGTCGGTCCGCCTGCCACGACCTGCACGGGCGAACGGTTCCGTACTTTTGTCAGCCGGACCGGCGCTGTCAACCGGCCGCTGACCTGCGCAGACGCGCGTTCTCGCAGGTCAGGAAGGCCTCACCGAACGAGAAAAATCTCAGAAAATCGGGACCTTGTCCGGCGTGTCGCGTCACAACACGCCGGCTCTCGTGCTGGATCAGCTCACCGGACGGTTCTCGTAGTACGTCGAGAGCACGATCGTGGTGCGCGTGGAGACGTTGGCCGCGCTCCGGATCCGGCCCAGCAGGCCCTCCATCTCGGCGGGCGAGGTGGTGCGGACCTTGAGGACGTACGACTCCTCGCCGGCCACGGACCAGCACGACTCGATCTCCGGCATGTCGACCAGCCGGTCGGGGCAGTCGTCCGGCTGGGACGGGTCGATGGGGCGGATGGCGATGAACGCCGTCAGTGGTAGGCCGATCTCGGCATAGTTCACCGTCGCGCCGTAGCCGAGGATGAGGCCGCGCTGCTCGAGTCGCTTGACCCGCTGGTGCACGGCCGAGGTGGAGAGCCCCGTGGCCCGCCCGAGATCGGTGTAGGACATCCGCCCGTCCTTGGCCAGGAGCTCCAGGATCTGCCGATCGGTCGCCTCGACGGCTGGATGGCTGCTCTGACTCACGCGCCCCACCCTAGTGGTCGCGGCGGCCCGTCACCGCGATGTCTCGCCGCGGCGCTCCGATCCACGCCGATCCACGCCGATCCGCACCACTACGCTGGCCCGGTGACGGACCGCCTGCTGCTCCTGGACACCGCCAGCCTCTACTTCCGGGCCTTCTTCGGCTCGCCCGAGATCCTCTCCCCCGGCGGCACCAACGTGAACGCTGTCCGCGGCCTGCTCGACTACATCTCCCGGCTGGTGGAGCAGTACCAGCCGACCCACCTCGCCTGCTGCTGGGACGACGACTGGCGCCCGCAGTGGCGCGTCGACCTGATCCCGACCTACAAGGCGCACCGTGTCGTCGAGGAGGTCGTCGGCGCCCCGGACGTCGAGGAGGTCCCGGACCCGCTGGAGCTGCAGGTACCGGTCATCCGCGAGGTGCTGGACGCGTTCGGCATCGCCGTGGTGGGCGCCCCCGGATACGAGGCCGACGACGTGATCGGCACGCTCGCGACCGGTGCCGGGATGCCGGTCGACGTGGTGACCGGCGACCGCGACCTCTTCCAGCTGGTCGACGACGCCGCCGGCGTCCGGATCCTGTACGTCGGCCGCGGGGTCGGCCGGCACGAGCGTGTCGACGAGGCCTGGGTGCTGGAGAAGTACGGCGTGCGGGCCGACCAGTACGCCGACTTCGCGACCCTGCGCGGGGACGCGTCCGACGGCCTGCCGGGCGTGAAGGGGGTCGGCGAGAAGACGGCCGCCAGCCTCCTGCAGAAGTACGACGACATCCCGGGCATCCTCGCCGCGGTCGAGGATCCGGGCAGCGACCTGGGCCCGGGTCCCCGGCTGAAGATCCGCGACGCGGCGGCGTACCTCGAGGTGGCTCCGACCGTCGTCGCGGTGGCCCGCGACATCGATCTCCGCCGCGACCACCTCGCGCTCCCCCAGCACCCAATGGACGCCGACCGGCTGGCGGCACTGGTGGAGCAGTGGGGCCTCGCGAGTCCGGTCGCACGGCTGACCGGCGTGCTCGCGTCACTCGCCGTGGAGCCCGCGGCCGACATGTAACACCGATTTCATTCCATTTGGTACTAGTTGGAAATCAGCCGTTCCTAGGTTCATCGCCACCGGGGCCCGGCGTCGTGCCCCCTGGCCCAGCGGCCGCCTCCCGAGAAGGCGGTCGCGATGACCGAGAGGGTTGTCCCTTGTTCCATTCCCGCTCCCGCCTTGCGACCGGCTCCGTGCTCGTGCTCACCGCGGCACTCAGCCTCAGCGCCTGTGGCGGTTCCAAGTCCGGGGAGTCGAGCTCAGCCGAGAGCTGCGTCGACACCTCCGGTGACACCATCAAGCTCGGGTTCCTGAACTCCACCTCCGGCGCCATGGCGATCAGCGAGCAGACCGTTCGCGACTCGCTGGTGATGGCCCTGGAGGAGATCAACGCCGACGGCGGCATCCTCGGGAAGAAGATCGAGCCGGTGGTGGAGGACGGGGCCAGTGACCCGGCCGTCTTCGCCGAGAAGATCGAGAAGCTGCTCACCGGCGACTGCGTCGCGGCCGTCTTCGGCGGCTGGACCTCCGCGTCGCGCAAGGCGATGCTCCCGGTCGTCGAGGCCGACAACGGGCTGCTCTTCTACCCGGTGCAGTACGAGGGCCTCGAGGCGTCGAAGAACATCTACTACACCGGCGCCACGACCAACCAGCAGATCATCCCGGCCATGGACTTCCTCAAGTCCAAGGGCGTGAAGACCCTGTTCCTCGCGGGTTCGGACTACGTCTTCCCGCGCACCGCCAACAAGATCATCAAGCAGTACGCCAAGGAGCTCGGCATCGAGATCGTCGGCGAGGAGTACGTCCCGCTGGACGACGACGACTGGACCACCCAGGTGTCGAAGATCGTCAAGGCGAAGCCGGACTTCGTGTTCAACACGATCAACGGCTCGTCCAATGTCGGCTTCATCAAGGCGTACTACGAGCAGGGCCTGAGCCCCGAGACGTCGCCGATCATCTCGGTCTCCATCGCCGAGGAGGAGGCGCCGGCGATGGGCAAGGACGTCACCGGCCAGTTCGCCGCGTGGAACTACTTCCAGTCGGTGAAGAGCCCGACCAACGACGCGTTCATCAAGGCGTTCAAGGCCAAGTACGGCGACAAGCGGCCCACGTCGGACCCGATGGAGGCGGCGTACACCTCGCTCTACCTCTACAAGGCGCTGGTCGAGAAGGCCGACTCCTTCGACGTCGACAAGATCAACGCCGCGGCCGACGGGGTCACCTTCGACGCCCCCGAGGGCACGGTCACGATCGACGGCGAGAACCACCACATCGCCAAGACCGGCCTGATCGGGCGGATCAACAAGGACAACCAGTTCGACGTGGTCTGGTCCTCGGACGCGCCGATCGAGCCCGACCCGTTCCTGAAGGGCTACTCGTGGTGGGACCCCAGCGGCGAGTGACCTGAGCCGGTCCGGATCGTCCCTCCCCCGGGGTGTCGTGCTCGCGCAGCGCGGCACCCCGGGGCCACCCGTCAGGAGTCCCCCGTGGACGCGTTCACCACCCCGCTGCTCGCCGGTGCCGCCACCGGCGCGTTGCTGCTCATCGCCGCGCTCGGCCTGGCCCTCACCTTCGGCCAGATGGGCGTGATCAACATGGCGCACGGCGAGTTCCTCATGGCCGGCGCCTACACGGCCTATCTCACCCAGCAGGTCGTGACCAACACCGACATCTCGATCCTCGTCGCGCTGCCGGTGGCATTCCTCGTCGCCGGCCTGCTCGGCCTCCTGCTGGAGGTCGCGATCATCCAGTGGATGTACCGGCGCCCGCTGGACACGCTGCTCGTCACCGTCGGCGTCAGCCTGCTGCTCCAGCAGCTCGCCAAGGACGTGTTCGGCGCGCAGGGCGACCCGGTGCACACGCCGGGCTGGCTCGACGGCAACGTCGACGTGTTCGGCTACCACTGGCCCTACCGGCAGATGTTCACGATCGTGCTCGCGCTCGCCGCGCTCGGAGCCCTCGGCGCACTGCTGAAGTACACCGCCTACGGACGCCAGATCCGGGCGACCGTGCAGAACCGCGACCTCGCCGAGACGATGGGCGTCTCCACGCGCACCGTCGACCGGGTCACCTTCTTCGTCGGCTCCGGCCTGGCGGGCATCGGCGGCGTCGCCGTGTCCCTCATCTCCGGCACGAACCCGAACCTCGGGACGACGTACATCATCTCGGCGTTCCTCGTCGTCGTGGCCGGCGGTCTCGGCCAGCTCAAGGGCACGGTGATCGCGGCCTTCGCCGTCGGCATCGTCACCGCGTACCTGACCGACTGGTACAGCTCGAGCATGGCCCAGGTGGTCACCTTCGGGCTCGTCGTGGTCTTCCTCCAGCTCCGGCCCCAGGGCCTGTTCACCGTGCGTACCAGGGGGCTCGCATGAAGCACCTGCAGAAGTGGGGACCGCTCGTCGGCATCGCCCTGATCGCGATCGCCCTGCTCGTCGTCGCGCCGGCCGTGCTCAGCCCGTTCCGGCTCAACAATCTCGGCAAGTACGTCTGCTGGGCGATCGCGGGCGTCGGCATCGGCCTCGCGTGGGGGCGCGGGGGCATGCTCGTCATGGGCCAGGGCGTCTTCTTCGGCCTCGGCGGCTACGCGATGGCCATGCACCTCAAGCTCGAGGCCGCGATGGCCACGGGTGGCCCGGACGCCATCCCCGACTTCATGGTCCTGTACGGCGACGGCACGATGCCCGGCTGGTGGGAGCCCTTCCGCAGCGGCGCCTTCACCCTGTTCGCCATCGTCGCCCTCCCGGCGGTCGCTACCGCGATCCTCGGCTGGGCAATCTTCAAGAGGCGGGTCAAGGGCGCCTACTTCGCGATCCTCACCCAGGCGCTGGCGGTCGCGTTCGCGACCCTGCTGATCGCGACCATCAAGCAGACGGGCGGCTTCAACGGGCTCAACCAGTTCACCGTGTTCTTCGGCTACAACCTCTACGACCCGGTGAACAAGAAGATGATCTACTCGATCGCCGCGGCCGTGCTGGTGGCCTGCCTGCTCGTGGTGTGGCAGCTCTACCGCAGCCGCTTCGGCGAGTTGCTGGTCGCGACCCGGGACGCCGAGGAGCGCGTCCGCTTCCTGGGGCACGACCCGGCCAACATCAAGCTGGTCGCCTTCGTGGTCGCCGCGGTGATGGCGAGCGTTGGCGGCGCCCTCTTCGCGCCGATCACCGGCATCATCTCGCCGTCCGACGTCGACGCGACCGCGTCGATCTTCCTGATCGCCGGCGTCGCGCTCGGCGGACGCGCACTCCTGCTGGGTCCGGCGCTGGGTGCGCTCGCCGTCGGCTACGGACGCACGTCGCTCTCGGAGTCCTTCCCGGACCAGTGGACCTACTTCCTGGGCCTGCTGTTCATCGTCGTGATCCTGTTCTTCCCCGCCGGTCTCGGCAGCGTCTGGTCCCAGGCCCTCGGACGGCTGCGCTCGGTGGTCCGCTCCCCCGCCGTCCCGAAGCACCGCACGGCAGAGCCGGCGGTCGACGACCTGGAGGTCGCCCGATGAACGACGACTACCTGGAGATCCGGGGGCTGAGCGTCGAGTTCGATGGCTTCAAGGCCATCGACGGGGTCGACCTGACCCTGCTGCAGGGCCGCCTGCACTTCCTGATCGGGCCCAACGGGGCCGGCAAGACCACGCTCGTGGACGCGGTGACCGGGCTCGTGCCCGCCACCGGGCTGGCCCGGTACCGCCACCGGGACCTGTTGCACACCAAGTCGCACCGGATCGTGCGCGCCGGCATCGGCCGCACCTTCCAGACGGCGACGGTGTTCGAGGGCCTCTCGGTCCTGCAGAACCTCGACATCGCCGGCGGGGTCCACCGGTCGGCGTGGAGGATGGCGCTCGCCCGGCGCGGCACGCCGTCGTACGTCGAGGAGGCGCTGGAGACCATCGGGCTCGCGGACCTGCGCGACAAGCCCGCGGGAGTCCTGGCCCACGGCCAGAAGCAGTGGCTCGAGATCGGGATGCTGCTGGTGCAGGACGCCCGGGTGATGCTGCTCGACGAGCCGGTGGCCGGCATGAGCGCCGAGGAGCGGGCCGAGACCGGCGAGCTGCTGCGGCGGATCGGCCGCGAGCGGACCATCGTCGTGATCGAGCACGACATGGAGTTCGTCCGCAGCTACGCCGACGTGGTGACCGTGATGCATGCCGGCAAGGTGCTGGCCGAGGGCACGGTGGCGGAGATCCAGGCCGATCCGCGGGTCCAGGAGGTCTACCTGGGCCGACAGGCCGAGACGAGTGCCGCCGAGGCGAGCGAGGAGGTCGACCATGCTTGAGCTGCGAGGGGTGAGCGCCGGCTACGGCCGCACCCGCGTCCTGGAGGACGTGTCGCTGGAGGTCCCCGATGGCGGCGCCGTCGCCGTGATGGGTCACAACGGCGCGGGCAAGACCACGGTGCTGCGCGTCGCGGTGGGTCTGCTGCCGGTGATGCGCGGGCAGGTGCTGCTCGACGGCGAGGACGTGACCCGGCTCCGCCCGAACAAGCGGGTGGCGCGCGGCCTGGGCTACGTCCCGCAGGGCCAGCTGTCGTTCCCCCAGATGACGACCCTGGAGAACCTGCAGCTGGTCAGCACCGACCGGGCGGCGATCGACGAGGTGCTGGACACCTTCCCGGCGCTGCGTGACCTGCTCGCACGCAGGGCGGGTCTGCTCTCCGGAGGCCAGCGCCAACAGCTCGCGATCGCGCGGACGCTCCTGACCAAGCCGCGGATGCTGATCCTCGACGAGCCGACCGAGGGCATCCAGCCCAATGTGGTCGCCGAGATCGAGGCGGTCATCACCGCGCTCACGGCGCGGGGGGACCTGTCGGTCCTGCTGGTCGAGCAGCACGTCGGCTTCGCCCTGCGCAGCACCGACGCCTACTACGTGCTGGAGTCGGGCCGGGTCACCTCGAGCGGTGCCGGCGGCGCCGGAGCGCTCGAGGCGGTTCGTACGGCGATGGCAGTCTGAGGCCATGCACCTGACACCCTCCGACACGGAGAAGCTGCTGCTGAGCGTCGCCGGCATGGTCGCCCGGGACCGGCTGGACCGCGGGGTCCGGCTCAACTACCCCGAGGCGGTCGCCCTGCTGTCCTGCTGGGTCATCGAGGAGGCCCGCGCCGGTGCGCTGGTCTCGGACCTGATGGAGCGCGGCCGCGACGTGCTGCGCCGCGAGCAGGTCATGGCCGGCGTCCCCGAGATGCTGGTCGACGTCCAGGTCGAGGCCACCTTCCGCGACGGGCGCAAGCTCGTCACTCTCCACCACCCGATCGCGTGAGGAGCGAGCACCCATGGGCATCGTGAGCGACGGACCGGGCGCCACCCGGACCGCACCCGGCACGGTCGTGCTGAACGCGGACCGCTCCCCCGACGAGCGTGGCCTGCTGGTGGTCACCAACACCGGCGACCGGCCGGTGCAGATCGGCTCGCACATCCACCTGCCCGACGTGAACGCCGCCCTCGACTTCGACCGTGCGGCGGCGTACGGCTTCCGGCTGGACATCCCCTCGGGGACGTCACGCCGGTTCGAGCCGGGCGCGTCCCAGGAGGTCGCGATCGTCGCGCTCCGGGGAGCGCGGGTGGTGCCGGGCATCCAGGTGCGCACGGACGGAGGCCGGCTCGATGGTTGAGATCAGCCGTGCGGCGTACGCCGCCCTGTACGGCCCGACCGTCGGCGACCAGGTCCGGCTCGGCGACACCGACCTGTGGATCGAGGTCGAGCAGGACTGGGTGGTCGGCGGCGAGGAGGCGGTCTTCGGCGGCGGCAAGTCGATCAGGGAGTCGATGGCGCAGTCGACGCGCACGTCGGCCGAGGGCGCCCTCGACACGGTCATCACCAACGCGCTGGTGCTCGACCACTGGGGCGTCGTCCGGGCCGACGTGGGGATCAAGGACGGGCGGATCGTGGCGCTGGGCCGGTCGGGCAACCCCGACATCGCCGACGGCGTCCACCCCGACCTCGTGATCGGTCCCGGGACCGACGTGGTCGCCGGCGAGGGCAAGATCCTCACCGCGGGCGCCATCGACGTGCACGTGCACCTGCTCTCCCGCTCGCAGCTGGTGGAGGCGCTGGCCACCGGCATCACCACCATCGCGGGTGGCGGCACCGGCCCGTCCGAGGGCTCGAAGGCCACCACGGTGACGCCCGGTGCGTGGCACCTGGCGACCGTGCACCGGGCGCTGGACTCGGTGCCGCTGAACATCCTGCTGTTCGGCAAGGGCAACACGGTCAGCGCCGGCGGGCTCGCCGAGCAGGCGCTGGGCGGCGCGGCCGGCTACAAGGTGCACGAGGACTGGGGATCGACGCCCGCGGCCATCGACGCCTCGCTGCGCGCGGCGGACGAGTTCGGCCTGCAGGTCGCACTGCACTCCGACAGCCTCAACGAGGCCGGCTACGTCGAGTCGACCATCGCCGCGATCGCCGGTCGGGGCATCCACGCCTTCCACGCCGAGGGCGCGGGTGGCGGGCACGCGCCGGACATCCTCACCGTGGCCTCGCTGCCGCACGTGATCCCCGGCTCGACCAACCCGACGCTGCCGCACACCGTCAACACGGTCGCCGAGCACCTCGACATGCTGATGGTCTGCCACCACCTCAACCCGCAGGTCCCCGAGGACCTCGCGTTCGCCGAGTCCCGGATCCGGGCCACCACGATCGCCGCGGAGGACCTGCTGCACGACCTCGGGGCCCTCTCGATCACGTCGTCCGACGCGCAGGCCATGGGCCGCATCGGCGAGGTGGTCTGCCGGACCTGGCAGGTCGCGCACGTCATGAAGGCCCGCTACGGCGCCCACGGCGACCTCGCCGAGGGGCCGGCGGACAACGCGCGGGCCCGGCGCTACGTCGCGAAGTACACGATCAACCCGGCCGTCGCGCACGGCATCGACCACGAGGTCGGCTCGGTGGAGCCCGGCAAGCTCGCCGACCTCGTCCTCTGGGACCCGCGCTTCTTCGGGATCCGGCCGCAGGTGGTGATGAAGTCCGGAGCGCTCGTGTGGGGGGCACTCGGGGACCCGAACGCCTCCATCCCGACACCGCAGCCGGTGCTGATGCGGCCCACCCTCGGCGACGACGGCAGCGCGCACGGCGTGACCTTCGTGTCGCCTGCGGCGCTGGAGGACGGCCTCGCCGACCGGCTGGGGCTGCGTCGCCGGCTCGCGGCGGTGAAGCCGACGCGAGCGGTCACCAAGGCCGACATGGCCAACAACACCGCGCTGCCGCGGATCGACATCGACCCGGAGACCTTCGCGATCGACGTCGACGGCGAGCGGATCGTGCCGGCCCCGGCCACCGAGCTGCCCCTGGCGCAGCTGTACTCGATGTTCTGAGACCGCGATGGCCCACCCCGACCTGCTCACCCTGCTGCTCGCCGACGCGCGGCTGCCCGTCGCGGGGCACACCCAGTCCGGCACGCTCGAGGGCGCCGTGATGGCTGGTCTGGGAGCGGCCGACGTGCCGTCGTACCTCCGGACGCGGCTGCGGGGCGTCACCCGGGTCGAGGCGGGCACGGCGCTCGCGGCCCGGCGGGCGGTGCTGGACCGGACGCCGCTGGCGGACGTGGAGACGGCCTGGGCGGCGCGGACCGTCGCGCCGGCGGTCCGCAGCGCGTCGCGGGTGCAGGCCCGGACCCTGCTGCGCCTGTGCGCCCAGGTGTGGCCGGACGCCGCGGCGCCGCTGCAGGCGGTCCCCGGCGCGAGCAGGGCGGTGGCGCTCGGCGCCGTGGCGGCCGGCCTCGGGATCGGCGCGGAGGCGCTCGCCCGCCTCGTCGCGTACGACGACGTGCAGACCGTCTGCGCCGCGGCGCTCAAGCTGCTCCCCCTCGACCCGGCGGCCGTCACGGGATGGGTGGTCGACGCGCTGCCGCTCGTCGAGGACCTGGTCACGGCGACCGCCGGCGTCGCCGAGCCCGACGACATCCCCGCCGTCGGGGTCCCCCAGATCGAGGTGTGGGCGCAGGCCCATGCCCGCACCACCAGGAGGTTGTTCCGTGCCTGAGCACCATCACCACGACCACGCCCATGCCCACGTCGAGCGCCCGCTCCGGCTGGGCGTGTGCGGGCCCGTCGGCACCGGCAAGAGCTCGCTCATCGCGCTGCTGTGCCGCGAGCTGTCCGACCGGCTCAGCCTCGCCGTCGTCACCAACGACATCTACACCGACGAGGACGCCCGCTTCCTGCGCTCCGCCGGGGTCCTGGCAGCCGATCGCATCCGCGCGGTCGAGACGGGTGCCTGCCCGCACACGGCGATCCGCGACGACATCAGCGCCAACCTGCTGGAGGTCGAGGAGCTCGAGCGCGACTACCCCGACCTCGACCTGGTGCTCCTCGAGTCCGGCGGCGACAACCTGACGGCCACCTTCTCGCCCGCGCTCGTGGACGCGCAGGTGTTCGTGCTCGACGTGGCGGGCGGTGGCGACGTCGCACGCAAGGGCGGACCGGGGATCGAGCGGGCCGACCTGCTGGTGGTCAACAAGACCGACCTGGCGCCGTACGTCGGCGTGGACGTCGTGCAGATGAAGGCCGACGCCGTCGCGGCCCGCGACGGGCGACCGGTCATCGCCCTCTCCCGGACCGACCGGGCGAGCATCGACGCGATCGTCGCCTGGGTCCTCGAGGTCCGCTCCTCCCACCAGCACGGCCTGCTGGTGCCGGTGGATCCCGGCCCGATGGCCGCGCACTCGCACGCCGGTGAGCATGCTCACGAGCACTGAGCGCCTCGGCCGGACCCGCCTGCGCATCTCCGCCGGTCCCTCCGGCGGGCGCTGCCAGGTGCGCACGGCCGTCACCCGCTCGGACCCGACGGCGTCGGCACTGCGCGCCGTGGTGGTCGAGCACGCCGCCGCGAGGGCACGGGTCGCCCTCGTTCCGGAAGGTGCGCTGCTCCTCGCCGGCGACGCGATCGAGATCGACGTGTCGGTCGGCGAAGGGCTCGAGGTCGACCTCGTCGAGACGGGCGGCACCGTCGCCTACGACATGCGCGGCTCCGCCGCCCGCTGGGACGTGCGGGTCGACCTCGCCGCGGGAGCGACCCTGCGGTGGGGCGGGCTCCCCTTCGTCGTGGCGGCGGGGGCCGAGGTCGCGCGTGCGGTGCGCGTGCGGTGCGCTGCCGGCGCACGCCTGGCGCTGCGGGAGACCCTCGTGCTCGGGCGGTACGGCGAGCAGCCGGGATCGGTCCGGCAGACCACCACCGTCCACGACCCCGCCGGTCCGGTGCTGGTCGAGGACCTGCCGCTCGACGCCGCGTCCGCGCCGTGGATGCTCGGGGGCTCCCGGGTCGTGACGAGCGTGCTGTCGGTCGGTGCGGACGTGCCGGAGACTCCCGACGACCTCCACCGCTACGACCTCGACCGCCCCGGTGCCGTCCTGTGGCGGCGGCTCGGCCAGCAGGTCCACGACGTCGAGCTCACCGGCGCGTGGGACGAGATCAGCGGGTGCAGCTAGTGGGCGCGCGCGATCTGCTGCTCGACGCGGAACTCGAGCCCGTCCGCAGCGGCGAGGTAGACGTCCTGGTCGAGCAGGTTCCCGTCCAGGCGCATCAGGCCGCGGGGACTGGAGTAGAAGTGGCCCGAGGGCAGCGAGGCCACCGCGTCGACGGTGAGCGAGCCGCACACCTCGCCGACGCGGGCGAGGAACGAGATGGCCTCGTAGCAGGACTCCCCGACGGCGTTGAGCGCCGGCGCCCACCGGCCCCAGCGCGCGTAGTAGTCCCGGGCGAGGGTCGAGCTCTCGACGGTGTCCATCCCGTCGAAGTACGCCGCCGCGGCGTACAGGCCCTCACTCGCGTCCGCACCGGCGGCGAGCAGCGTGTTCTCCTCGACCGCCGGGCTGAGCCGCGGGAGCGCCGCGGTGAGGCCCGCCCGGGCGAACTGCCGGTTGAAGTGCACGGCGTCCTGCCCCATCAGCAGCATGATCACGCCGTCCACCGGCTGTCGCTCGAGCTCACTGATCACGCCGGCGAAGTCGCTCGTGCCGAGCGGCACGTAGGTCTCGCTGACGATCTCCGAGGCGGTGCCCTGCAGGGCGAGGCGGGCCGTCGTCCCGGTCACCCGCGGGAACACGTAGTCGTTGCCGAGGATCGCCCAGCGACCGACGCCCAGCTCCTCGCGCATCCAGTGCGCCGCGGGCAGCAGCTGGTTGATCGGGCGCTCGCCGATCATGAACACGCCGGGCGTGGAGTCGCCGCCCTCGTGCATGGCGCCGAACGCGTAGACGACGCGACCCCCGACACGACGGGTGATCGCCTGGCGCACGGCCGAGGTGTGCCAGCCCGCCACGGCCTCGACCGCGCCCGTGTCGACCAGCCGGCCGACCTCGTCCGCCACCAGGTCCGGGTCGCGTCCGCCGTCGACCACGACCAGCTCGACGCGGCGTCCGGCGATGCCCGCGCCGGCGTTCAGCTGCTCGACCGCCAGCTCGCCGCACGCCAGGCAGGACGGGCCGTAGATGCCGGTCGGCCCCTGGAGGGGGACCACGAAGGCAACCGGAAGGACGTCGTCTGGGCGCGTGCGAAGCACGGGGACCTCCGTGCGGGGCGTCGGCTGGTGCTGCCGGCGACGTTGCGGGCGACGGATCAACCGGGGGTCTTCGTGGTCCGCCCTAGGATAGTGCCGACGCCGCGGCGTGGCAGCGTCGTTCACGCGATTGTCACAATCCGACCGAGGAGATCGCCGTGACCCAGCCGCAGTCCCTGCACTCGGGAGAGCCCGGGAGCAGCCTCGCCGTGCACGTGCGCCAGGTCGAGGCGCGGCTGCGCGGCGCCCTGCGACCGCTGCTGGCCGAGCACGGCCTCACGATGGACCACTGGCGCATCATCGCCGTGATCGGCGCCGCGCCCGGCCTCGGGATGGGTGAGATCGCGACGCTGGCCGTCGTACCGGCCGCCAGCCTGACGCGGTACATGGACAAGCTGGTCGAGCGGGGCATCGTCGTACGCCGCATCGACCCGGGCGACAAGCGGCGCTCGGTGGTGGCGCTGTCGCCCCGGGGCGTCGAGTACGCGGCCCGGTTGCGGGCGGCTGAGGCGGGGGTCGCGTCCGAGGGACTCGGCTGAGGGTTCCCGTGGGTGGCGCTGCCGGGTGCTGCTGAGAGTTGCGGTTTGGTCCCAAACCGCAGCAAAGCGGCCGGGACGGCTGCAGTCGTGCCCGATCGACGGGGGTCCCGGGCCTGGTCGGGTCGCAGTACGCCGGACGTCAGTCGCCCGCGACGATCCCCCGCCGCAGCAGCTTCACCAGTGCCCGTGCGTTGTCCCGCACCGGCGTGCCGGCCGCGGCGTCGGCGATCTGCCCGGCGAAGTCGATCAGCTGCTTCATCTGGCGCACGAAGTCGCCCGCGGTCTGGTCGTTGCGGGTGATCACCTCGTCGAGGTCCTGGCCCTCGGCCCAGCGATAGGCCGTCCATGCGAAGCCGCCGTCGGGCTTGCGGAGGAAGTCGAGCCGGTGCTCGCGCTCGAGCCGCTCCAGCTCGCCCCACAACCGGGTCATCGCGTCGATCGTGGTCCCGATCGCGCCGCCGGGGACGTTGGGCGGTCCGTCCTCGGGACGGCGGGCCTCGTAGACCAGCGCCGACAGCACGGCGCCCAGCTGGGCCGGGGACAGGTCGTCCCACAGCCCACTGCGCAGCGCCTCCGCCGCGACCAGGTCGAGGTCGGAGTAGATCCGCATCAGGCCGCGCCCGCGCTCGGTGACCTCGTCGCCGTCGAGGTACTCGAGCGCCTCCAGCACCTCGCAGACGCGGTCGAAGGTGCGCGCCACGGTGTTGGTACGCCGCTCGATCCGCTGCGACAGCGTCTGGGTGTCCTTGTCGAGCTTCGCCCACCGCTCGGCCCACCGGGCGTGGTCCTCGCGCTCCGCGCAGCCGTGGCAGGGGTGCTCGCGGACCTGGGCGCGCAGTGCCGCGATCTGCTGGGCGATCTCGGGGTCGACCTGGCCCCGCTCCGCCTTGGGGCGGGTGACCGACAGCGGCAGCCCGCGCACGGCCTCGCGGACGGCCTGTGCGACGTCCTTGCGCTGGTGCGGGTTGCGCGGGTCGAGCTTGCGCGGCAGCCGGATCCTCGCGACCGGCTCCACCGGCGTCGGGAAGTCCATCATCGCCAGCCTGCGGCCCTGCCGCTCCGCGGTGATCACGAGGGGGCGGTGCCCGTGCTCGGAGAGGCCCGGGTCGACGATGACCGCAGGACCGGCGAACTTGCCGACCGGCACCACGACGATGTCGCCGGGCTTGAGCCGCTCCAGCGACGCCTCGGCCTCGCTGCGCCGGTCGTTCCGGCGGACCTTGCTGGACTCCTTCTCGAGCTCGGAGATCCGACGGCGCAGGGCGGCGTACTCCATGAAGTCGCCGAGGTGGCACTGGGCGGCCTCGGCGTAGCCGGCGAGCGCGTCCTCGGCCTTGCGCTGCTGGCGGGCGAGCCCGACGACGGCGCGGTCGGCCTGGAACTGCGCGAAGGACTGCTCGAGGAGCTCCCGCGCCCGGTGGCGTCCGTAGGAGTGCACCAGGTTGACCGCCATGTTGTACGACGGCCGGAAGCTCGAGCGCAGCGGGTAGGTCCGGGTCGAGGCGAGACCGGCCAGCTCCCGCGGGTTCATGCCGGGCTGCCAGAGCACGACGGCGTGCCCCTCGACGTCGAGTCCTCGGCGGCCGGCGCGGCCCGTGAGCTGGGTGTACTCCCCCGGCGTGATGTCGGCGTGCGTCTCGCCGTTCCACTTGGTCAGCTTCTCGAGGACCACGGTGCGCGCCGGCATGTTGATGCCGAGCGCCAGGGTCTCGGTGGCGAAGACGATCTTGACCAGGCCGCGGAGGTAGAGCTCCTCGACGCACTCCTTGAACGCCGGGAGCATGCCCGCGTGGTGCGCGGCGACGCCGCGGGAGGCGGCGTCGAGGAAGTCGTGGTAGCCGAGCACGTGGAGGTCGTCGGACGGCAGGCCGCCGAGGGTGCGCTCGACGTACGCGATGACCTCGTCGCGCTCCTCGCCGTCGGTGAGCCGGAGGTTGGCGTCGAGGCACTGCTGGACGGCGGCGTCGCAGCCGGCCCGGCTGAAGATGAAGTCGATGGCGGGCAGCAGGTTCTTGCGCTGCAGCTGGTCGATGACGTCGAGGCGCGACGGGATCCAGATCCGCCGGCCGTTGCCGACCGAGCGCGGGTTCTTCGACGAGCCGGGGTTGCCCTTGCGGGGTGAGCGGCGGTCGCGCATCAGGCGGCTGCTCGCCCAGTCGTCGCGGGCCAGCTTCATCAGCTCGTCGTTGACCGGTGCTCCCTCGCGCACGAACCCGGCGGCCGCGTCGACGTCGGAGGAGGCGAACAGGTCGAGCAGGCGACGGCCGACCATCACGTGCTGGAAGAGCGGAACGGGGCGCCGCTCGGCGACGATCGTCCGGGTGGAGCCACGAACGGTCTCCAGCCACTCGCCGAACTCCTCGGCGTTGGAGACGGTCGCGGAGAGCGACACCACCGACACCGACTCGGGCAGGTGGATGATGACCTCCTCCCAGACCGCGCCGCGCGAACGGTCGGCGAGGTAGTGCACCTCGTCCATCACCACGAAGCCGAGGCCGACGAGGGTGCGCGATCGCGCGTAGAGCATGTTGCGCAGCACCTCGGTCGTCATGACGACGACCGGCGCCTCGCCGTTGACCGTGGTGTCGCCGGTCAGCAGGCCGACGTTGTCGGCGCCGTACCGGTCCACCAGGTCGCTGTACTTCTGGTTCGACAGCGCCTTGATCGGGGTCGTGTAGAAGCACTTGCGCCCCGTCTCCAGCGCGAGGTGGACCGCGAACTCCCCCACGACCGTCTTGCCGGCGCCGGTGGGCGCGGCGACGAGCACCCCGTCGCCGTCCTCGACGGCCTTGCAGCCCTCGACCTGGAAGTCGTCGAGCGGGAACGGGAAGCCGGCGGCGAAGTCGCGGAAGACCGGGTGGCCCTTGTCGCGACGGTACGACGCGTAGCGCTCCGCAGCGCCGGGCTGCTGCTCGTCGTCCCGGGCGCGGTCGTGGGCGCGATCGGCGTTGCCGTCGCTCATGCGCGCACCGCCAACGCGCCGGGGACCGCCTCCACGGTGAGGGGCAGCGGGCCGAAGCGCTCGCCGTCGGCGTACCCGACGATGCCGGCGCACGCGACCGTCACCCGCTTCACGCGGTGGTGCTCGTACTGCGGATGGTTCACGTGGCTCCCGTCGAAGAGCTTGGGATAGGTCCGGACCAGCTCCCGCCGGCTCAGTGGCTTGATGAGGACGACGTCGAGCAGACCGTCGTCGAGCTCGGCTCCGTGGGTGATGCGCAGGCCGCCGCCGAAGGACGGCCCGTTGCCGACGGCGACCAGCATCGCCTCCACGCTGCGCTCCTCGCCGTCGAGCTCGAGGAGGTACTTGAGCGGCTGGAAGACACGAAGCTCGGCCAGCGTGGCGAGGTTGTAGCGCATCTGCCCCCTGGGCCAGCGCATCCGGTTGGCCCGCTCGTTGACCACGGCGTCGAAGCCGGCGGCGAGGACCCCGCCGAAGTAGCGCTCGCCGATCCGCGCGAGGTCCACGGTGCGCGTCGTGGCGTGCACGATCCGCGAGGCTGCCGCGGCAGGGTCGCCGAGCGGGACGTCGAAGTAGCGGGCGAAGTCGTTGCCGGTGCCCGCGGGGAGGATGCCGAGCGGTACGCCGGTCCCGGCGAGCGCCTGCATCGCGATGTTGACCATCCCGTCGCCCCCGCAGACGGCCAGCACGTCGGGACGCTCGGCGGCGGCGACCCGCGCGAGGTCGAGCGCGTCGTCGGCGCTGCGGCTGGTGAGCGCCGTGGTCTGCCAGCCGGCGCCGTGGAAGCGCGGCAGGGCCTCGTCCCGCACCCGTGCCGCGCGCCCCTTGCCCGAGGTCGGGTTGGTCAGCACGACGACACGAGGCACAGGGTGAAGGTTAGCGGCCGGTCATCGTCGGGGCCCGCGGGTTGTGCGCTCAGAGGTCGAGCGGGCTCGCCTCGTCGGGCGAGAGGCCCGCGTTGATCGCGCGACCGGCCCGGCGCTTGTCGTTGACCCGCGCGATCACCTCGGAGATGAGGAAGAGGATGACCATCGGGACGGCCATGAAGGTCATCGTGAACGGGTCGCCGGAGGGGGTCATCACGGCGGCGAAGATGAAGCAGCCGACGATCATCCACGGCCGGTGGGCGCCCAGCGACTTGCCCTTGACGATGCCCGCGAGGTTGAGCAGGACGACGAAGACGGGGATCTCGAAGGCGATCCCGAAGCCGAGGAGGGTGCGCACGAAGAACGACAGGTAGTCGTTGAACTCCACCAGGTTGGTGAGGTCCGCCTGGGTGAACCCGATCAGGATCTCCAGGCCCTTGGGCAGGGTGACGTAGCCCAGAACGATGCCGGCGATGAACAGCGGGCCGGCGACGATCGCGAAGACCAGCGTCCAGCGCTTCTCCTCCCGGTGCAGGCCGGGGAGGATGAACGCCCAGATCTGGTAGAGCCAGACCGGGCTGGTCGCGACGACGGCCGTGATGCCGCACAACTTGAGGTAGAGCAGGAAGGGCCCGCCGATGCCGTTGGCCGTGGCTACCGTGCGGTCGGCGCCCAGCGCCTCGCGGGCCTGCTGGTAGGGCTCGTTGATGACCGCGAAGATCGGGTCGAAGAAGAACAGCGCGACCACGAAGGCCACGAGGATCGTGAAGACCGACTTCAGGATGCGCGCGCGCAGCTCCCGGAGGTGGTCGGACAGCGCCATCCGGCCGTCCTGGCCGACGGGGTGGACCGGCTTGCCGATGAACAGCCGGGCGACCCCGGGCAGCGACATGGAGGTGGACCTGCGGGTGGTCGGATCAGGCGTTCTTCTCGCGGTGCTCGTCGACGATCTCGCCCTCGGCGATGTCGTCGGCGGCGTTGAGCTCGCCGGTGGAGGCCGGCGCGGCCGGCTTCTTGTCGTCGTCCTTCAGGCCCTTGGTCTCGGCCTTGAAGATCCGCAGCGCCTGGCCGGTGCCCCGCGCGAGGTCGGGGAGCTTGGCGGCCCCGAACACGAGGATCACGATGGCCAGAATGATGAGCCACTCGGCTCCCTGGGGCATTCCGATCAGGGCAGACATCGTGGGGACCAACTCTCACTTCACGGGGTACGACGGACAGGCACCATGCTACGCCCAGGTCACCCGTAGAGCCTGAGCGTGTCCTGTGCACTGGTCGTGAAAGAGTCGGTGAACTCTTCGGGGGTCACCACCTCGGCGTACGGCGCGAGGCGGAGCAGGAGCCGGTTGAGCCACCTGCGGTCCACGACGACGAGGTCGACCTCGGCGGTCCCGTCGGGGTCGATGCGCACGTCGCGGACCGGGTAGTACTCCGTCGCCCAGCGCGCCTCCGGGGCCAGCCGCAGCGTGGCGACGACCTGGTCGGGACCCTCGACATCGGCGAACAGGCCGTCGCTGAGGTCCCGCGGCGGCTGCGGGTCGGTGGCGGTCGGTGAGTCGAGGACCTCGAGCTTGGTGATCCGGTCCAGCCGGAACAGCCGCTCCCCCTCTGCCCGGTGGCACCAGGCGTCGAGATAGGAGAAGACGCCGTGCGTCACCACGCCGCGCGGGTCGACGACGCGCTCGGACTCCTCGTCGCGGGAGGGCACGTAGTAGGTCAGCCGCACCTGACGGCCCGCCTCGACGGCGTCGTTGAGCTCACGGGTCCGCTCCACGATCGCGACCTGCTCCGCGTCGCGCGGCGACGGCGTGACGGCGACGTGCGCGGCACCGGCGGTCGCCGCCGCACCCTCGAGCTTGTCGAGCACCCGGGCGACCAGGGCCCGGGTGTCACCGGTCGAGGTGTCGCGGAGCATGCGCAGCGCCACGATGATCGCCGAGGCCTCCGTGGCGCTGAGGCGCAGCGGTCGGTCGAGGTACTCCGCGTTCTCGACCCGGATGACGCCCTCGGTGATGACCCCGCCCTGCTCGGTCTGGATGGCGTCCAGGTCGACGTCGATCAGGTCGCCCGGGAGCCCGCCGGGCAGGCCGCACATGAAGAGCACCTTGAGGTCGCGCAGGACCTGGTCGGACGTCGTACCGAGCAGGCGGGCGGCCTCGTCGAGGCGCACCCCGTCGCGGTGGTGGAGGAACGGGACGAGCGTGAGCAGGCGGGCGACCTGGTCGCGGGCGCCGGAGGGGGGTGGGGTGGCGCGGCTCATCGGGTGCCTCGTGAGGTGCGTCGATGGGGCAGGAACTGCAGCGTGGGGGGATCAGAAGTTGCGGTTTGGGACCAAACCGCAACACTCACGACGCGCATCCGACGACCTCCGTCAACCGAGCGACGACCTGCGCCCGGACAGCGGCCGGCTCCAGGATCACCACGTCCGGCCCGTGCCCGAGGACGTCGTCAGCGAGACCCTGCGCCTGTCGGACCAGCTCGACGCGGTCCCAGCGGGTGCGCTCGTCCGGCCCCGGTACGCCGACCTCGACCCTGGTCGCGGACCGCCGGAAGCCGTGCCCGGCACCCTCACGCACGAGCAGCACGGCGTGCTCGGTGGCCGTCGGCGGGGCCAGCCGTCGCGCGATCGAGCGGACGTCGGTGTCCTCCGGGACGTCGTACGCACCCGGCGGGCCGACGAGGCGCACCTCGCCCTGGACGCGGGAGAGCCGGAAGACGCGCTCGTCGGCGCGGTCGCGGTCGTAGCCGACGAGATACCAGCGGCCGGCGTGGCGGACCACTCCCCACGGCTGGACGTGGCGCGTCAGAGGCGCGTCCGCGCCCGGGCGCTGGTAGTCGAACTCGATCTCGGTGCGTTCGCAGACGGCGAGCCAGCACTTCTCGAAGCCCGGCTCCTCCGCGGTGAGCAGCGGCTGGGCGATGTCGAGGGCGTCGAGGTCGACGTCGATGCCCGCCGCCGACAGCTTCCGTACGGCGTCCGAGGTCGCCTGGGCCATGGTGGCGTGCTGCCAGACCCGGGAGGCGAGGCCGACCACGGCGGCCTCCTCGGGAGTCAGCTCGACGTCGGGGAGGGCGAACGCCTCGGGCGGGATCCGGTAGCCGACCTCGTCCTCGAAGAGGGGATCGATGGTGGCCACGTCGACGGGTACGCCGAGGCTGCGCAGCTCGTCCTTGTCGCGCTCGAACATCTTCTCGAAGGCGTCCGGGCGCGAGTCCGGGTAGAGCAGCTCCCGGATGCGCTCCTTGGCGATCGGTCGCCGCTGCACGAGCAGCATGATGAGGAGATTCAGCAGCCGCTCGCTCTTGGGTGCGGGCATGGTTCCGATTCTGCCCTGTGACCGCTACTCCGAGGGGGTGGAGGACGGCGAGCCCGTGGCAGACCCGGAGGGCGAGCCCGACGGCGAGCCGGACGGCGAGGCGGTCTCGGACGGCTTCGGGGCCGGCTCGACGTCCGCGACGTCGAGGATGTCGACCACGAAGTAGAGCGTGGAGTTCGCCGGGATGTCCTTGCCCTGCGCCTTGTTGCCGTAGCCCAGCTTCGGCGGGATCTGCAGGAGCACGCGGCTGCCGACCGGCAGGCCGACGAGGCCCTGCGACCAGCCCTTCACGACCGATGCCGCATCGCCGCCGACGACGGCCTCGAGGCCGCGCCCGTCGCTGTAGCTCTCGTCGAAGGGCTTCTTCCCCTTCGGGATCTGGCCGAGGTAGCTGGCAAGGATCTTCTGGCCGCTCTTGACGACCGGGCCGGTGCCCTTGACCAGGGTGGCGACCTCGAGGTCGCCCGACGGGGCGGGGGCGCCCTTGAAGTCGAGGCTGGCGGGCACGCCGTCCTTCTCGACGATCTTCGGCGCCCAGGCCGGCGCCTTCTGGGCGGTGCCGGCCGGGCCGGCGAGCGCGGCGACGTCCGCGACGATCAGCAGGCCGTCCTCGTTGCCGATGTCCATCGAGGCCATGGCCTGCTGGACCGTCGAGTTGCCGATGTAGTCCTTGAGCAGCTTGTCGCTGCCGACGGTCACCGCGATCCGGGTACCGACGGTCGTGCCGGGCTTGATCTCGGAGACGAGCGACTGCGTCAGCAGGTCGGCGACGCTTTGCGGCTCGGCCTTGGCGCCGACCTTCACGAGCGAGCCCACGTTGTAGTCGTGGCCGTCGTCGACGTACGTCGAGTAGTTGACCTTGTGGGTGTAGCCGTTGGCGATCGTGAAGTTCAGCAGGACCACGTCGTCCTTGGCGACCTCGTCGCCATCGCCCTTGGCGATGACCTTGCTGGTCGCGTCGCCCGGGGCGAGGGTGCCCTTCCAGTCGATCTTGGGCGCCTCACCCACGTCGCCGCTGACCGAGACGGCGTCGAAGCCCTTCAGCTCCTCGTCGCTGCTGCCGCAGGCGGCCAGCGTGAGGGAGGCCGGCAGCAGCGCGGTGACGAGCAGGGTCGCGGGACGAGGCAGGCGCTTCAGCACGCGCAAACCTTACCCAGTCGGCCTGAGCCCGGGTGTCAGGTGGGCTACATGCCGTCGATCAGGCGCTGGACCCGCTCGTCGTACGCGCGGAACGGGTCCTTGCAGAGAACGGTGCGCTGCGCCTGGTCGTTGAGCTTGAGGTGCACCCAGTCGACCGTGAAGTCGCGCCGGCGCTCCTGCGCCTTGCGGATGAACTCGCCGCGCAGTCGGGCGCGGGTGTTCTGGGGCGGCACCGACTTCGCCTCGAAGATCTTGAGGTCGCTGGTCACCCGGGTGACGGCGCCACGCTTCTCCAGGAGGTAGTAGAGCCCGCGGTTGCGGTGGATGTCGTGGTAGGCGAGGTCGAGCTGGGCGATGCGGGGGTGGCTCATCGGCAGGCCGTGCTTCGCGCGGTAGCGGTCGATCAGCTTCCACTTGATGACCCAGTCGATCTCCCGGTCGACGAGGCCCAGGTCGTCGGACTCGACCGCCTTGAGCGTGCGCTCCCACAGGTCGAGCGAGCGCTCGATCACGGGAGTGGCGATGCCGCGGCGGTCCACGAAGTCGCGTGCCTTGGTGAGGTACTCGGCCTGGATGTCGAGCGCGCTCGCCTCGCGGCCGTTGGCCAGCCGGACCTTGCGCCTGCCGGTGACGTCGTGGGAGATCTCGCGGATCGCCCTGATCGGGTTCTCAATCGTGAGGTCGCGCATCACCACGCCCTCCTCGATCATCCGGAGCACCAGGTCGCACGACGCGACCTTGAGCATCGTGGTCGTCTCGCTCATGTTCGAGTCGCCGACGATGACGTGGAGGCGGCGGTACTTCTCGGCGTCGGCGTGCGGCTCGTCGCGCGTGTTGATGATCGGGCGGCTGCGGGTGGTGGCGCTGGAGACGCCCTCCCAGATGTGCTCCGCGCGCTGGCTGACGGCGTACGACGTGCCGCGCGGCGTCTGCGTCACCTTGCCTGCACCGACGATGACCTGCCGGGTGACGAGGAACGGGATCAGGACGTCGGCGAGGCGGCTGAACTCCCCTGCCCTGCTGACCAGGTAGTTCTCGTGGCAGCCGTAGGAGTTGCCGGCCGAGTCGGTGTTGTTCTTGAACAGGTAGATCTCGCCGGCGATGCCCTCGTCGTGCAGCCGCTGCTCGGCGTCGAGCAGGAGGCCCTCGAGGACCCGCTCCCCCGCCTTGTCGTGGGTGACCAGGTCGACGACGTCGTCGCACTCCGGGGTGGCGTACTCCGGGTGGCTGCCGACGTCGAGGTAGAGCCGGGCACCGTTGCGCAGGAAGACGTTGCTGCTGCGTCCCCAGCTGACGACCTTGCGGAACAGGTAGCGCGCGACCTCGTCGGGGCTGAGCCGGCGCTGGCCGCGGAACGTGCAGGTGACGCCGTACTCGTTCTCGATACCGAAGATGCGCCGGTCCATGTATGCACATTACTGGCCCGGGCGGCATCGGGTACCGGACGCGCATGAACAGCTCCGCGAACTTCGCGACCCGACCCGCCGACAGCATGCCGGTGTGGTTCACCCGCGCACGCCCGGGGCCGTTCCCGCCCCCGCCCGGACGGTCGGTGTGTGACGTCGCGGTCGTCGGCGCAGGTGTGGCTGGGCTGCTCACCGCCCTGCTCCTGGCTCGGGCCGGACGGTCGGTCGTGGTGCTGGAGGCGCGCCGTGTCGGCGACGGGACGTCGGGGCACACGACCGGGAAGGTGAGCCTCCTGCAGGGCACCAAGCTCAGCCGGGTGCTGCGGTCCAACCCGCCGTCGGCGGCGCGAAGGTACGTCGAGGCGGGGCGCGAGGGCCAGGCGTGGCTGCGGCGGTACTGCGACGACCACGGACTGCTGGCCGAGAGTCGCCATGCGACGACGTACGCCGGCACCCGCGTCGGCGAGGTCCGGGCGCGGGCCGAACTGCTGGCCGCCCGTACGGCGGGGCTGCCGGTCGAGTGGACCAGCTCGGTCGAGCTCCCCTACGAGGTGCGCGGCGCCGTACGACTCGAGGACCAGTTCCAGGTCGACGCCATGGAGCTGCTCGCGGCCTTGACGGCCGACGTCGTCGCGGCCGGCGCCGGACTCCACGAGGGGGCGCGGGTGGCCACGGTGGTCCGCGACGGGGACGGGGTGACCCTGACGACGGACGCCGGCGCCGTGGTGGACGCCGGGCGGGTGGTGCTCGCGACGAACCAGCCGATCCTCGACCGCGGAGCGTTCTTCGCGCGCCTCCAGCCGCAGCGTTCGTACGCCGCCACGCTCACGTCGTCATGGCAGCCGGCCGGGATGCACCTGTCGGCCGACCACGCCGTCCGCTCGGTGCGGTCGGTCAGCGGCGCCGACGGAGAGGAGCTGCTGATGGTCGGCGGCTCGGGCCACGTCACCGGCCGCAGCACCCCGGAGCGGCACGTCGAACGGCTCCTGCAGTGGGCGGAGCACTGCTTCCCCGGCAGCGAGGTGCGGCACGTCTGGTCCGCCCAGGACCAGTCGCCCGTCACCGCGCTCCCCTACGTCGGCCCGCTCCTCCCCGGCGACCACCGCATCCAGGTCGTCACGGGCTTCGACAAGTGGGGGCTCAGCACCGCGCCCGCAGCGGCACTCGTGCTCGCGGCCGACATCCTCGGCGGCGCGGTACCGTCGTGGGGATCGGCGCTGCGCAGCTGGACGCCCCGCGAGGTGCTCGCCGCCGGCCGCGCCGCGCTGATCAACGCGGAGGTCGGCTGGCAGCTGGCCTGCGGGTACGCCGCCCGCCCGTTCCGTGACGACGCACCCCGCTGCACCCACCTCGGTGGGGTGCTGTCGTGGAACGGCGCCGATCAGTCGTGGGACTGCCCGCTGCACGGGTCGCGGTTCGGGGTGGATGGGGGTGTTCTGGAGGGGCCGGCGACGCGGTCGCTCGAGCCCTGAGTGCTGCGGTTCGGGCCGAACCGCAGCAATCCCAACCCGCTACAGCGGCGGCGCCACCGGCGGCTCGCCCGAACCGTTCCCACCGTTGTCGCCGGATGCCGGCGTGGGCGGGAGGTCGGTGGGCGTCTCGGAGGTGTGTGCCGCGGGGGCGGTCTCGGCCGGTCCCCGCTCGCCCAGCAGCTCCGCCAGCCGCGCCGGGAGGATCCGGCGGAACTTGCGGGGCTGGATGCGGGTGCGGTCGAGCACCGCGACCTCGAGGTCCTCGACCGGGATCACCCGGTCCTGGACCTGCCCACCGTCGGCGCTGTGCCCCAGGGCGGCCACCGCGACCTTGAGCGCGGAGGCGAGGTCGGCCCCCTCCGCGTAGTTGTCCCGGAGGTACGACGACACCGTCTCCGCGTCGCCGCCCATCACCGCGTAGCCGTGCTCGTCGGCGACACGGCCCTCGTAGGTGAGCCGGTAGATCTGGTCGTCGGCGGCGCTCTCGCCGATCTCGGCGACGAAGATCTCGACTTCGTAGGGCTTCTCGCCGCCCGAGGAGAAGATGGTGCCGAGGGTCTGGGCGTAGGCGTTGGCGAGGCCGCGGCCGGTCACGTCGCGACGGTCGTAGGCGTAGCCGCGCATGTCGGCGAGGCGGACCCCGGCGATGCGGAGGTTCTCGAACTCGTTGTAGCGGCCGACCGCGGCGAAGGCGAGGCGGTCGTAGAGCTCGGACACCTTGTGCAGCGCCTGCGAGGGGTTCTCGGTGACGAGGAGCACGCCGTCGGCGTACTGGACGGCTGCGAGGGACCGGCCGCGGGCGATGCCCTTGCGGGCGAAGTCGGCCCGGTCCTTCATCAGCTGCTCGGGCGAGACGTAGAACGGGGTGCTCATGCCTGGGCCTCCTCTCCGCCGCCGGGAAGCGGGGCCACCGGTCCGTCGGGCCTCACCATCCGGGCTCCGACGAGCTGGTCGGCGAGCGCGGACAGCGTCTCCTCGGGCAGGCGCAGGACGCCGTCGGCGGTGACCACCCACACGACCGGGAAGATCCGGCGGGTGAGGTCGGGTCCGCCGGTCGCGGAGTCGTCGTCCGCGGCGTCGTACAGGGCCTGGAGGCACACACGCACGGCGTCGTCCTGGCTGAGGTCGTCGCGGTAGAGCTTCTTCAGCGCACCGCGGGCGAAGAGGGACCCGGAGCCGACCGTGAAGAAGGACGCCTCCTCGTGGCGGCCGCCGGTCACGTCGTAGCCGAAGATCCGGCCGACGCCGCGGTCGAGGTCGTAGCCCGCGAACATCGGCACGACGGCGAGGCCCTGCATCGCCATCCCCAGGTTGGCGCGGATCAGCGCGGAGAGGCGGTTGGCCTTGCCGTCGAGGGACAGGATCGTGCCCTCGATCTTCTCGTAGTGCTCGAGCTCGACCTGGAAGAGGCGGACCATCTCGACGGCGAGCCCGGCCGTGCCGGCGATGCCGACCACGGAGTACTCGTCGGCCGGGAAGACCTTCTCGATGTCGCGCTGGGCGATCACGTTGCCCATCGTCGCGCGGCGGTCGCCCGCCATCACCAGGCCACCCGGGAAGGTGGCGGCGACGATGGTGGTGCCGTGTGGGGCGAGCTCGGCCGCGCTGCCCGCAGGGAGCGAGCGGCGCGCCGGGAGCAGGTCAGGGGCGTTCTCGGCGATGAAGTCGCTGAACGAGGAGGTGCCCGGGCGCAGGAACGCACCCGGGATGCGCGCGTCGTTCATGGGCGACTACTCGCCGCCCTTCTGGATGAACGACTTCACGAAGTCCTCGGCGTTGGACTCGAGGACGTCGTCGATCTCGTCGAGGATCGCGTCGACGTCCTCGTCGAGCCCTTCCTTGCGCTCGGCGACGTCGGACTCGGTGACGGCCTCGGTCGTCTCCTCGGTCTCCTCCGCCTTGCGCGGCTGCTTCTGCTCCTGGGCCATGACGCAACCCTATCCACTTGCTGGCTGTGCGCGAGTGACTTGTCAGGTCACGGTTTGGCCATCGGTACGACGACCGGCCGATCGGCCACCACTCAGCGGCTGAGCGCCCGGACCAGCTGCTCGGCGGTCTCGCACGAGTCGATCAGCTCGCCGACGTGCTTCTTCGTACCGCGCAGGGGGTCGATGGTCGGCACCCGTTGCAGCGACTCGCGGCCGGGAAGGTCGAAGATCACCGAGTCCCACGACGCGGCGGCGATGTCGGTGGCGTACTTCTCGAGGCAGCGGCCGCGGAAGTAGGCCCGCGTCTCCGTCGGCGGGTTCGTCATCGCCGACTCGACGTCGTCGTCGGTGAGGAGCCGCTGGATCCGGCCGGCCTTGACCAGGCGGTGGTAGAGGCCCTTCTCCGGCCGGATGTCGGAGTACTGGTAGTCGATGAGCTGCAGCTTCGCGTCGTCCCACGCGAGCCCGTCGCGCGAGCGGTACTGCTCGATCAGCTTCAGCTTCGCGACCCAGTCGAGCTGGTCGGCGAGCGACATCGGGTCGGACTCCAGCCGGTTCAGCACGTCCTCCCACCGGGCGAGGACGTCGACGGTCTGCGGGTCCGCATCGGAGCCATAGCGGTCCTCGACGTACTTCTTCGCGAGGTCGAGGTACTCCAGCTGCAGCTGGATCCCCGTCAGGTGCCGACCGTCGGCAAGGGTCACCTCGTGGCGCAGCGTCGGGTCGTGGGACACCGCGCGCAGCGAGGCGACCGGCAGGTCGACGGTGAGGTCGCGGGAGATGAACCGGTCCTCGATCATCGCCAGCACCAGCGAGGTGGTGCCGACCTTGAGGTAGGTCGCGATCTCGGCGAGGTTGGCGTCGCCGATGATCACGTGCAACCGGCGGTACTTCTCGGGGTCGGCGTGCGGCTCGTCGCGCGTGTTGATGATCGGTCGCTTGAGGGTGGTCTCGAGGCCCACCTCGACCTCGAAGAAGTCGGCGCGCTGGCTGATCTGGAAGCCCTGGCCGCGCCCGTCCTGGCCCTTGCCGACACGTCCGGCGCCGCAGAAGACCTGCCGGCTCACGAAGAACGGGGTGAGGTGCTTGACGATGTCGGCGAACGGCGTCGAGCGCCGCATCAGGTAGTTCTCGTGGGCGCCGTACGACGCACCCTTGTTGTCGGTGTTGTTCTTGTAGAGCACGATCCCGGGGTTGCCGGGCAGGTTCTGCGCCAGACGGGCGGCGTCGAGCATCACCTGCTCCCCCGCCTTGTCCCACCGCACGACGTCGAGTGGCGAGACCACCTCCGGCGTGGAGTACTCCGGGTGCGCGTGGTCGACGTAGAGCCGGGCACCGTTCGTGAGGATGACATTGGCCAGGCCGAGGTCTTCGTCGGTCAGCTGCGACGGGTCGGCTATCTGGCGCGACATGTCGAAGCCGCGGGCGTCGCGCAGCGGCGACTCCTCCTCGAAGTCCCACCGGGCACGCCGGGCACGCACGGTGGCGGTGGCGTACGCGTTGACGACCTGGGACGAGGCGACCATCGGGTTCGCGGTCGGCTGCCCCTGCACCGAGATGCCGTACTCGACCTCGGTGCCCATCACTCGGCGCACGCTCATGACTCCAGCCTACGGCGCAGGGCACGCGCCGCGCTGCTGCCCGTCCGGACGGGCAGCAGCGATCGGGCGGATGCCGGTGCCCCGCGCGGGTAGTGCAGGACGAGGAGGAGCGATGACGGCCACGGGGGAAGCCGCGGGGCGGGCGGCACGGGAGGTCCGCGACCATCCGGTGCTGGACCGGATGGCCCGCATCGGCCTGGTCGTGTACGGCGTCGTCTACGTCCTCATCGGATGGCTCGCCGCCGAGGCCGGCCTCGGCCACCCGTCCGGCTCCGCGTCCGGTTCCGGGGCGCTGGAGGAGATCGCGCAGAAGCCGCTCGGCTCGGCCCTGCTGTGGCTCGTCGCCGGCGGACTGGCTGCCCTGGTGGTCTGGCAGGTCTGCCAGGCGATCGGCGGACACCGCGACGACGACGGCGCCAAGCGCTGGCTCGCCCGGCTCGGCTCCGCCGGCCGCGCCGTCGTACTCGGGGTGCTGTCCGCTCTGGCCGTCCGGACCGCGCTGGGCGACGGTGGTGGCGGAGGAGGGGGTACGACGGGCTCCCTGTTGCGGCTCCCGTTCGGGACCCTCCTCGTGCTGGCTGCGGCGGCCGTCGTCATGGCCGTCGCAGTCACCAGCGCCTGGCGCGGGCTGACCGACCGCTGGCGCAAGGACGTCGAGGTCGAGGGACGCACGGGAGACGTGGGTCGGGTGGTCCAGGTGCTCGCCCGCGCTGGACACCTGAGCCGCGCCGCGGCGTTCGGCGTGATCGCCGTGCTCGTCGGCCGCGCGGCCCTCGAGCACGACTCGCAGCAGAAGGCCGGGCTCGACCAGGCCATCGTCCGGTTCCGCGACGAGCCGCTGGGGCCGTGGCTGATCGTGGTCGTGGCCGTCGGCCTGGCCTGCTACGGCGCGTACCAGCTCGTCCGGGCGTGGTACCTGCGCAGCTCCTGAGGCCGACCCGGCGTGCAGGGATCACGCCACGTCGCCGGGTACGACGACGCCCCGGCACGGAACCGTGCCGGGGCGTGCTGTCAGGGGTGCGTCAGCGGGACTTCGCGACCTTGACCGCGGCGGTGACGCCGAGCGCGACGAGGACGACGAGGGCGAGCTTCTTGACCACAGGGGGCTCCTTCGGGAGTTGTCGATTGCTTGCTGGCCCAGCCTCTCAGGCCGGACCAAGGATTGTCAGAGGTACTGGCCCGTGTCGGACACGGTGTCGATCGACCGGCCCGGCTCGGTGCCCTGCTTGCCGGTGATGAGCGTGCGGATGAAGACGATCCGCTCGCCCTTCTTGCCGGAGATCCGCGCCCAGTCGTCGGGGTTGGTCGTGTTGGGCAGGTCCTCGTTCTCCTTGAACTCGTCGACGCAGGCCTGGAGCAGGTGGGAGACCCGCAGGCCCTTCTGGTCGTGGTCGAGGAAGTCCTTGATGGCCATCTTCTTCGCCCGGTCGACGATGTTCTGGATCATGGCGCCGGAGTTGAAGTCCTTGAAGTACAGGACCTCCTTGTCGCCGTTGGCATAGGTCACCTCGAGGAAGCGGTTCTCCTCGGTCTCGGTGTACATCCGCTCGACGGTCGCCTGGATCATGCCGGCGACGGCGGCCTGCTTGTCGCCGCCGAACTCGGCGACGTCCTCGGTGTGCAGCGGCAGCGACGGCGTGAGGTACTTGCTGAAGATGTCACGCGCCGACTCCGCGTCCGGGCGCTCGATCTTGATCTTCACGTCGAGTCGGCCCGGGCGCAGGATGGCCGGGTCGATCATGTCCTCGCGGTTGGACGCACCGATCACGAGGACGTTCTCCAGCGTCTCGACGCCGTCGATCTCGCTGAGCAGCTGCGGGACGATGGTGTTCTCGACGTCGGAGGAGACCCCCGAGCCGCGGGTGCGGAACAGGGAGTCCATCTCGTCGAAGAACACGATGACCGGCGTACCCTGCGACGCCTTCTCGCGGGCCCGCTGGAAGACCAGCCGGATGTGCCGCTCGGTCTCGCCGACGTACTTGTTGAGCAGCTCGGGGCCCTTGATGTTGAGGAAGTACGACTTCCCCTCGGCGCCCGTCTTCGCGGCGACCTTCTTGGCCAGCGAGTTGGCGACGGCCTTGGCGATCAGGGTCTTGCCGCAGCCGGGCGGGCCATAGAGCAGGATGCCCTTCGGCGGCTTCAGCTCGTGCTCGGCGAACAGCTCCGGGTAGAGATAGGGCAGCTCGACGGCGTCCTGGATCATCTCGATCTGGTTGCCGAGACCGCCGATGGTCTCGTAGGTGATGTCGGGGACCTCCTCGAGGACGAGCTCCTCGACCTCCGACTTCGGGACCTTCTCGTAGACGTAGCCGGCCCGGGAGTCGAGCAGCAGCGAGTCGCCGGCCCGCAGGGTCTCGTCGAGCAGCGGCTCGGCGAGCTTGACCACCCGCTCCTCGTCGGCGTTGGCGATGACCAGGACGCGCTCGCCGTCGGCGAGCACCTCCTTCAGCATCACGACCTCGCCGACCGTCTCGTAGTCGAAGGCGGCGACGACGTTGAGCGCCTCGTTGAGCATGACCTCCTGGCCGCGGCGCAGCGTGTCGAGGTCGACCGCGGGGCTCACCGTCACCCGGAGCTTGCGGCCCCCGGTGAACACGTCGACCGAGTCGTCCTCGTTGCGCTGGAGGAAGGTGCCGAACCCGGCCGGCGGCTGGGCAAGGCGGTCGACCTCCTCCTTGAGCTTCATGATCTGGTCACGCGCGTCGCGCAACGTGCTCGCGAGCCGCTCGTTCTGCGCGGTCACCGCAGCCAGCGAACGCTGCGCGTCCGCGAGCCGCATCTCGAGGGATCGTCCGGCGCCTCCCGGTGCGTCGACCGCCCGGCGGCGCAGGTCGCGGACCTCGTCCTCGAGGTAGCGCACCTGCTCCTCCAGCTCCTCGCGACTCGGAGAGCGGTGGCTACCCGTGCCTTCACCCATGCTCGTCATGTGGCACACCTCCTGTCACGACCCTACTCGCGGGCGTGTTGCACGGAAGTGCTTCGCCACGCTTTCGATGCAACGTTTCGGTTGCGGTGTGCGAGGTCGCGGCCGGTGCCGGGGGTGTCGCGGGGAGTCGTCGGTGGGGCACGAACTGCAGGTGGCCGGCCCGGATCGTTGCGGTTTGGGACCAAACCGCAACACTCCGCGGCGGTCAGTCCTCGGCCGGAGCCTCCGGCACCCCGGGCGGCCGCGGACCCGCGTAGTCCGGTCCGTACGCCCCCGGCGCCGGGCGGCGCTTCTTGATCGGCGCCCGCTCCCCCGGCGCCATCCGCCGGGCGGTGACCAGGAACGCCGTGTGCCCGATCATCTTGTGGCCGGGCCGCACGGCCAGGCCCTCGACGTGCCAGTCGCGGACGAGGGACTCCCACGGCGCGGGCTCGGTGAACCCGCCGTGGACCCGCACGGCCTCGACGAACTTGGACAGCTGGGTCGTGGTGGCGACGTACGCGCAGACGATGCCGCCGGGCAGCAGGGCGTCGGCGGCCGCGTCGAGGCAGTCCCACGGCGCGAGCATGTCGAGGATGATCCGGTCGCACCGCTCGCCGGAGGCCGGCAGCGCCTCGGCCAGGTCGCCGAGCGTGAGCTGCCAGGCCGGGTGGTCGCCGCCGAAGAACTGGGTGACGTTGCGGCGGGCGACGTCGGCGAACTCCTCGCGGCGCTCGTACGACGACACCTTGCCGTGTGGCCCGACGGCCCTGAGCAGGGAGCAGGTCAGCGCACCGGAGCCGACGCCGGCCTCGACGACGTGGGCACCGGGGAAGATGTCGGCCATCGCGATGATCTGCGCGGAGTCCTTCGGGTAGACGACCGCCGCGCCGCGGGGCATCGACACGACGTACTCCGAGAGAAGCGGCCGGAAGACGAGGTACTCGCCGCCCACCGAGGAGGTGATCGTGAAGCCCTCCTCGCGACCGATCAGGTCGTCGTGCTCGAGGTGGCCCTTGTTGGAGAAGAAGCGCTTGCCGGGCTCGAGGGCGAAATTGTGCCGCCGGCCCTTGCCGTCCAGCAGTCGCACCCACTCCCCTGCGCGCAGCGGGCCGCGGTGCACGCCGGACCAGGCGTCCTCGGGTACGTCGGGAGTTGCGTCGTTCACCGGCGCAATCTATCGGTTGCGCATCGCCCGGACGATGTCGGCCGTCGCGAGCACGCCGTGGACGCTGCCGTCCTCGGCGAGCAGGACGTACTCCGACGCCGGAGTACGCCGCAGCGCCGCGAGCAGGTCCTCGCCCGTGATCCCCACCGGCAGGGCGCGGCCGCCGACGAGGCTGCGGGCGACGGTCGACACGGCCAGCCAGGGCATCCGCTCCTCGGGGACCGCGCGCACCGCCTCGTCGGAGACGACGCCGACCGGCCGTCCGTCCGACGTCGTGGTGACGATGCCGGTGGTGCTGCCGGGGACGGAGGCGGCGCCGGCACGTCGTACGGCCTCGGCCAGGGGCAGGTCCTCGGGAACGGTGATGGCGGGTCGGGCGAGCTCGCGCGCCACGACGCCGGACAGGCCCCGGACCACGCCGGCGGCGGCGATCGCCTGGCTCGCGCCGGTCCAGAGGAACATCGCGACGATGACGAGGACGACCGAGTTGACGACCGTGCCGTCGCGACTGCTGAGGAACGCCCAGACGACGACGGCGACCGCCGTGACCCGGCCGCCCCAGCCGGCGACCACGGTGCCGACGTAGACCTTGCCCGTGAGCGCCCACACGCCGGCCTTGAGCACCCGGCCGCCGTCGAGCGGGAGCCCGGGGACCAGGTTGAGCACACCGATGACCAGGTTGGAGCCGGCCAGGCCCTCGACGACCAGCAGGAGCAGGCCCTGCTCCTCGGGAATGGCGAACCAGAGGGCGACCGCCACGGCACCGACCGCCAGGGACGTGATCGGGCCGACCACCGCGATCCAGAACTCCTGCCGGGGTCGGCGGGCCTCGCCGTCGATCGTCGTGGCGCCGCCCAGGAAGTGCAGGGTGATCGCCTCGACGGTGAAGCCGAAGCGCCGTGCGACCAGCGCGTGCGAGGCCTCGTGGAGCAGGATCGCGAGGTAGAGCGCCATCGCGAAGGCGACCCCGACGACGTACTTCCAGGCGCCGAGCCCGGGCTGGACCTGGTCGACGCGCGGTCCCATGATCCAGGCGATCAGCGCGGCGACGAAGAACCACGAGGTCGAGACGAGCACGTCGCTGCCCGCGATCCGGCCGATGCGGACCATGCCGCGGGGCACGGGTGGCCGCTGGGGCGCGGGCGACGGGGAGGACACACGGCGAGGCTATCCGGGCCCCGGCTGTCCGGTGGCGCGTGGGCAGGACCGGAATGTCGGAGGGCTGGCCTACTGTCGTGACATGACCACCTCACCAGCACCCGCCGGCGTCGAGCCGGCCGACCCGGCCGAGCGCGGTGGCACCCGCGTCGACGGCGTCGAGGTGCTGGGCGCGTTGTCCCCGTCCCGGGTCGGCGACTTCCTCAACTGCCCGCTGCTCTACCGCTTCCGCAGCATCGACCGGCTCCCCGAGCCGCCGTCGCCCGCCGCGGTCCGCGGCACGGTGGTGCACCGTGTGCTGGAGCAGCTCTTCGACCTGCCGGCGGCCGAGCGCACCCCGGAGCAGGCCGACACGATGCTGGCGCCGGCCTGGGCGGAGCTGCAGGCGATCGAGCCGGCCGTCAGCTCGATGTTCCCGGCCGACGGTCCCGAGATCGTCGCCTGGCTGGCGTCGTGCAGCGAGGTGCTCGCACGCTACTTCGCCCTCGAGGACCCGCGCCGGCTCGAGCCCGCCGAGCGCGAGCTCTACGTGGAGACGCTGACCGAGAGCAAGCTGCTGCTGCGCGGGGTGATCGACCGGGTCGACATCGCTGCCGACGGCGCGATCCGCGTGGTCGACTACAAGACGGGCAACTCGCCCGTCGAGATGTTCGAGGGCAAGGCCCTGTTCCAGCTCAAGTTCTACGCGCTCGTGCTGTGGCGGATGCGCGGCGTGGTGCCGAAGATGGTCCAGCTGGTCTACCTCGGCAACAGCGAGGTGCTGCGCTACGAGCCAGATGAGCAGGACCTGCTCGCGACCGAGCGCAAGGTGCTCGCGGTGTGGGACGCCATCCGGGCGGCGACCGAGAGGCGGCAGTTCGAGCCGCGCAAGGGTGCCGGGTGCGCGTGGTGCGCCCACCAGGCCATCTGCCCGGCGTGGGGTGGCGAGGCCCCGCCGTACCCGGTCCCCGAGGTCAGAGAGCCCCCAGCTCCTCCGGACTGAGGCCCTCGAGCGACTCCCGGAACACCCGGTTCGGCCCGTCCGGCACCGGCACGTGGTTCGGTACGACGAGCACGCGACAGCCGGCGGCCTCCGCGGAGCGGGCTCCTGTCGGTGAGTCCTCGATGGCCACGCAGTCCGCCGGGTCGACGCCCAGCGCCGCAGCGGCCGTCAGGTAGGCCTCGGGATGCGGCTTGCCCTCGCTCACCATGTCGCCGGTCACGATCACCCGGAAGGTCTCCGGCGGCAGGTGCTCGAGGATCGGCGCCACGAAGCGCTGGTAGGACATCGTGACCAGGCCGCACGGCACCCCGGCCGCGTGCAGCGCCAGCAGCAGCTCGCGGGAGCCGGCACACCACGGCACCGAGTGACGGACCTGGGCGACGACGCCGTCGAGGAGCATCTCGACGACCTCCTCGGGCGACTGGTCCAGGCCGAGCTTGGTCTTGAGGTACGCACCCGACACGAGCAGGTCGTTGCCCACGAGGCTCATCGCGTCCTCGTGGGTCCAGGTGCCGCCGTACTGCTCGGCGATGGCGGTCTCGGTGGCCATCCAGTAGGGCTCGGTGTCGACGAGGGTTCCGTCCATGTCCCACAGGACCGCGGCAGGCTTCACGAAGGGATCCTTTCACGCCTCGCTCGTCGGTCCGCCAGGAGCCACGAGGGCCTCGGCCCCAGATGGAACCGAGGCCCTCGCCGCGTACGTCAGGCTCAGTCGTCCGGGTCGTAGCCGAGGTTCGGCGAGAGCCACTTCTCGGTCTCGACGACGCTCCACCCCTTGCGGGCGGCGTAGTCCTCGATCTGGTCGCGGCCGAGGCGGCCCACGACGAAGTACTGCGCCTCGGGGTGGCTGTAGTAGATGCCGGAGACCGAGGCACCGGGCCACATCGCCATCGACTCGGTGAGCTCCATGCCGGTGTTGGCCTGGACGTCGAGGAGCTCCCAGATGGTGCGCTTCTCGGTGTGGTCCGGGCAGGCGGGGTAACCGGGCGCGGGGCGGATGCCGGTGTACTTCTCGGCGATCAGGTCCTCGTTGGAGAGCTGCTCCTCCGGCACGTGTGCCCAGAACTCGGTGCGCACCCGCTGGTGCAGCCGCTCCGCGAACGCCTCGGCGAGCCGGTCGGCGAGCGCCTCGAGCAGGATCGCCGAGTAGTCGTCGAGCTCCTCCTTGAACGCCGTGATCCGCTCGGTGGTGCCGATCCCGGCCGTGACCGCGAAGGCACCGACCCAGTCGCCGCCACCCGGTGCGAGGTCGGCGCCGATCGGGGCGACGTAGTCAGCGAGCGACCGGTTGGGCACGCCCTCGCGGTGCTGTCCCTGCTGGCGCAGCTGGTGCAGCGTCGTGCGTACCACGGCCCGCGAGTCGTCCTCGTAGACGAGGACGTCCTCGCCGTTGCTGGCCGCCGGGAACAGGCCGTAGACGCCGTTGGCGGTGAGCCACTTCTCCTCGACCAGCCGGTCGAGCATGGCCTGCGCGTCGTCGTACAGCTTGCGGGCAGCCTCGCCGTGCGTGGGGCTGTTGAGGATGTCGGGGAACTTGCCCTTCATCTCCCAGGCGTTGAAGAACGGCTGCCAGTCGATGAAGTCGCGCAGCTCGGTGAGGTCGTAGTCGGCGAGGACGTGGACCCCGGGCGTGCGCGGCTGCGGCGGGGCGTAGCCGGTCCAGTCGATGGGCGACTTGTTGGCCTGCGCGTCCGCGAAGGACAGCTGCGGGCGCTCCGACTTCTGCGCGTGGCGGGCGCGGAGCGCGTCGTAGTCGGCCTGGGTGGCCTCCATCAGCTCGCCGCGCTGGCGCTCGTCGAGCAGGGCGGCGGCGGTCGGCACGGAGCGCGAGGCGTCCTTCACCCAGACGACGGGGCCGTCGTACTTCCGGTCGATCTTGACCGCCGTGTGCGCGCGCGAGGTCGTGGCGCCACCGATGAGCAGCGGGATCTCGAGGCCCAGGCGCTGCATCTCGGTGGCGAAGCCGACCATCTCGTCGAGGCTCGGCGTGATCAGGCCGGAGAGGCCGATGATGTCGGCACCGACCTCCTTGGCCGTGTCGAGGATCTTCTGCGCGGGCACCATCACGCCGAGGTCGATGACCTCGTAGTTGTTGCACGACAGCACGACGCCGACGATGTTCTTGCCGATGTCGTGGACGTCGCCCTTGACCGTCGCCAGGACGATCGTCCCGTTGGTGTCCTTCTGGGTGGCCAGCGCGGGGTTGCTCGCCTTCTCCTCCTCGATGAAGGGGATCAGGTAGGCCACGGCCTTCTTCATCACGCGGGCCGACTTCACGACCTGCGGGAGGAACATCTTGCCCGCGCCGAAGAGGTCGCCGACGACGTTCATGCCGTCCATCAGCGGGCCCTCGATGACCTCGATCGGACGCCCGCCGCGGGCGGCGATCTCCTGGCGCAGCTCCTCGGTGTCGGCCTCGACGAAGCCGTCGATGCCCTTGACCAGCGCGTGCGTGATCCGCTCCCCCACGGGCAGCGAACGCCACTCCTCCGCGGCCGCCTCGACCTTCTCACCCGTGCCGCGGTGCGCCTCGGCGAGCTCGAGCAGGCGCTCGGTCGCCGCCAGGGAGTCGTCGGTGCGGTTGAGGACGACGTCCTCGATCGCGTCACGCAGCTCCGGGTCGATCTCGCTGTAGGGCACCAGGGCACCGGCGTTGACGATGCCCATGTCGAGGCCGGCCTCGATGGCGTGGAACAGGAAGACGGCGTGGATCGCCTCGCGCACCGGGTTGTTGCCGCGGAAGCTGAAGCTCACGTTCGAGATGCCGCCGGAGACCTTCGCGCCGGGCAGGTTCTGCTTGATCCAGCGCGTCGCCTCGATGAAGTCGACGCCATAGGTGGCGTGCTCCTCGATGCCGGTCGCGACCGCGAAGACGTTGGGGTCGAAGATGATGTCCTCGGCCGGGAAGCCGACCTGGTCGACGAGGATCCGGTAGGCCCGCTCGCAGATCTGCTTGCGGCGCTCGAGGTTGTCGGCCTGGCCGTCCTCGTCGAAGGCCATCACGACCGCGGCCGCGCCGTACTTCTTGCAGAGCCGGGCCTGCTCGACGAACTTCTCCTCGCCCTCCTTCATGGAGATCGAGTTGACGATCGGCTTGCCCTGGACGCAGCGCAGGCCAGCCTCGATGACCTCCCACTTGGAGGAGTCGATCATCAGCGGGACCCGGCTGATGTCGGGCTCGCTGGCGATCAGCTTGACGAAGCGGTCCATCGCGGCGACGCCGTCGATCATGCCCTCGTCCATGTTGATGTCGATGACCTGGGCGCCGGCCTCGACCTGCTGCGCGGCGACGGACAGCGCGGTGTCGTAGTCGCCGTCCTTGATCAGGTTGCGGAAGCGCGCGGAGCCGGTGATGTTGGTGCGCTCCCCGACGTTGACGAACAGGCTGTCGTCGGTGATGGTGAACGGCTCGAGGCCCGAGAGGCGCATGGCCGGCTCGTTGACGACGGGCTCGCGCACGGCGCGGCCGTCCATCTGCTTCGCGATCTCCGCGATGTGCGCCGGCGTCGTGCCGCAGCAGCCGCCGACGATGTTGAGGAAGCCGGCGTCCGCGAACTCGACGAGCACCGCTGCCGTGTCCGTGGGCGCCTCGTCGTACTCGCCGAAGGCGTTGGGCAGCCCGGCGTTGGGGTACGCCGAGACGAACGAGTCCGCGAGCCGGGACAGCTCGGCGACGTACGGGCGCATCTCCTTGGCCCCGAGGGCGCAGTTGAGGCCGACGGCGAGTGGCTGGGCGTGGCGCACCGAGTCCCAGAAGGCCTCGGTGACCTGGCCCGACAGGGTGCGGCCGGACGCGTCGGTGATGGTGCCGGAGATGACGACCGGCCAGCGGCGGCCGGCCTCCTGGAACAGCGTCTCGACGGCGAAGATGGCCGCCTTCGCGTTCAGGGTGTCGAAGATGGTCTCGATGAACAGCAGGTCCGAACCGCCGTCGACCAGGCCTCGGGCGGCCTCCAGGTAGGCGTCGACGAGCTGCTCGTAGGACACGTTGCGCGCGCCGGGGTCGTTGACGTCGGGGCTGATCGAGGCCGTGCGCGTCGTGGGACCGAGCGCCCCGGCGACGTACCGCTTGCGGCCGGTCTCGGCGGCGACCTCGTCGGCGATGCGGCGGGCCAGGCGAGCCGACTCGAGGTTGAGCTCGTATGCCAGCGACTCCATGCCGTAGTCGGACAGCGAGACCGAGTTCGAGTTGAACGTGTTGGTCTCGATGATGTCGGCGCCGGCGTCGAGGTACTCGCGGTGGATGCCACCGATGATGGCCGGCTGCGTGATCGAGAGCAGGTCGTTGTTGCCCACGAGGTCCGAGGGCCACTCCTCGCGGCTGGCGAAGCGCTCGCCCCGGTAGCCGGCCTCGTCGGGCCGGTCCCGCTGGATGGCGGTGCCCATCGCGCCGTCGAGGATCACGATCCGCTCCCGCAGGAGCGCCGTGAGCTCGCCGGTCGCGTCAGGCTGCCACTGAGCGTCGTGCGACCTGTCGTGAGCCATCAACCCATCCTTCCAGTGAAATGGAAGGCGCCCTTGGTGTCCCGGCCGAGCGTGGCGGAGATCCCTGGACGGCCCTCCGTTGCAACGCCTCTCGGCTGTTGCACATGTTACTCGTGCTTCGCTGACTAGGCTGGCAGAGTGATGGAGATCGAGACGGTCACCGGTCTGGTGCGGCCCGTGGTCATCGCTGCGTTCGAGGGCTGGAACGACGCTGCCGAGTCGGCGACGGCCGTGGTGGACCACCTGATGAAGGCGTGGAACGCCCGGGTGGTGGCCGCGATCGACCCCGAGGAGTACTACGACTTCCAGGTCAACCGGCCCACCGTCGGCATCGACGAGAACGGCTTCCGCAAGCTGACCTGGCCCAGCACCCACGTCGCCGTCGCCTCACCCCCGAACCTCGACCGCGACGTCATCCTGATCCGCGGCATCGAGCCGAACATGCGCTGGCGGCAGTTCACGACCGAGCTGCTCGAGGTCATCGACGAGCTCGGTGGCGAGCTGCTGGTGACCCTCGGCGCACTGCTCTCGGACAGCCCGCACACCCGCCCGATCCCGGTGTCCGGCTCCTCGACCGAGCCCGACCTGCTGGACCGGCTCGACCTCGAGCAGTCGACCTACGAGGGCCCCACCGGCATCGTCGGCGTCCTCCAGGACGCGTGTACGACGGTCGACCTGCCCGCCGTGTCGTACTGGGCCGCCGTCCCGCACTACGTCGCGCAGCCGCCCTGCCCGAAGGCGACCCTGGCCCTGCTGAGCCGTCTCGACGACCTCTTCGACATCTCCCTGCCGCTCGGCGACCTCCCGGAGGAGGCGCGGGCGTGGGAGCGCGGTGTCGACGAGCTCGCCGAGGAGGACGAGGACATCGCCGACTACGTCCGTTCGCTGGAGGAGTCGCGCGACACCGCGGACCTCCCGGAGGCGTCGGGTGAGGCGATCGCGCGGGAGTTCGAGCGGTATCTCAAGCGGCGGCGCGACGACGACTGAGGCGCTGTCGGGGGTCCGGAATTGCTGCGGTTTGGTCCCAAACCGCAGGAATTCGGCTCCGGATGTTGCGGTTTGGGACCAAACCGCAACCGTCAGGCCGACCTCAGAGGCTGAGGCCGAGCGCAGCGTCGAGCACCGGCAGCAGCGTCACCGCAGCCTCGGCGTCGCTGGTGTCCGCCAGCCCGTCGGTCCCGAGCGTGGCCCGGACCCACCCGTCGACCGCGGCCGTGGCGCGCGGGGCATCCAGGTCGTCGGCGAGCGCCGCGAGGATCTCCTCCACGACCGGCGCGGCGGCGGCACCGGCACCCAGCGCGAGCGCCCGGCGCCAGTCGGCGAGGTCGTCGACGGCGGTCCACAGCTGGTCGTCGGTCCACTCCCAGTCGGTCCGGTAGTGGTGGCGCAGGAGGCTGAGCCGGATGGCCATCGGGTCGATGTCGCTGTTGCGCAGCGCTGAGACGAAGACGAGGTTGCCGAGCGACTTCGACATCTTCTCGCCGTCGTAGGCGACCATGCCGGCGTGCGAGTAGGCCTTCGCGAACGGCTCGCCCGTCGCGACCTGCACGTGGCCGGCGCACATCTCGTGGTGCGGGAAGACGAGGTCGCTGCCGCCGCCCTGGACGTCGAAGGCGCCGCCGAGCTCCTTCAGCGCGATCGCGGCGCACTCGATGTGCCAGCCCGGACGGCCCTTGCCCCACGGGCTGTCCCAGGACGGCTCGCCCTCGCGCTCGCCGCGCCACACGACGCAGTCCAGGGGGTCCTTCTTGCCGGCCCGGTCCGGGTCGCCGCCGCGCTCGCCGAAGAAGCGCAGCATGGTCTCGCGGTCGTAGCCCGACTCCTCACCGAACGCCGGGTCGGCGCTGACCGAGAAGTAGAGGTCGTCCTCGACCCGGTAGATCGCGCCGGCTGCCTCGAGGCGCTGGATCAGCTCGATGACGAGCGGGATCGACTCCACGGCACCGGTGTAGGCCACCGGCGGCAGCACCCGCAGCGCCTCCATGTCCTTGCGGAACAGCTCGGTCTCGCGCTCCGCCAGCTCGACCCAGTCGACGCCGACCTTCGTGGCGCGCTCCAGCAGCGGGTCGTCGACGTCGGTGACGTTCTGCACGAAGCGGACGTCGTGGCCCGCCGTGCGCCAGGCCCGGTTGAGCAGGTCGAAGGCGATGTAGGTGTTGGCGTGGCCGATGTGGGTGGCGTCGTACGGCGTGATGCCGCAGACGTAGAGGCGCGCCGTACCGCCCTCGGGCGAGGTCTCGACGGAGCCGCCCGTCGCGGTGTCGTGGAGGACGACGGGAGGACCGGTCACCGGCAGTACCGGGATCCCCGGGGCGTTCCATGCGCGCATGCCGACGATGCTAGTTGCTGGCGGTGAGACGGTGAGCCGGGAGGGTCCGGGTCGGGTCAGAACGGTGGCCAGGGAATCGGCGGCCAGCCGCCCTGCGGCCCGGGGAGCACGCCGGCGGCGAGCAGCCGTTCGGTACGACGCTCCAGGGCCGCGAGCTCGTGCTGGGCCAGGTGGAAGCCGAGCGCCTCCCCCAGCTCGCCCCGGACGGCGGCGAGCACGGTACGGACGGTCGCGGTCTCGTCGCCGGTCAGCGGCTTGCCCGCCCAGCCCCACAGGACGGTGCGGAGCTTGGGCTCGTGGTGGAACGCGATGCCGTGGTCCACGCCGTACCGGTGGCCTCCGGGCATCGCGAGCACGTGCCCGCCCTTGCGGTCGGCGTTGTTGACGAGGACGTCGAAGACGGCGAGGCGCCGCAGCTCGAGGGTGTCCTCGTGGACGAGGGTCACCGGGTGGTCGCGGTCGTCGAGGCCCTCGACGACCTCGAGCCAGCCCTCGGGCGTCGTACCGGATCGGACCAGGTCGACGGCGTCCTGGTCCGGGTCGACCTCACGCCACTCCTGGAGCATGCCGGGGCCGTGCGGTCCCTCGTCCCACCAGGTCCGGGGCACCAGGTCCCAGCCCGTCGCGGCAGAGACGAGGTACGCCGCCACCTCGCGGTCGGCCAGCGTGCCGTCCGGGAAGTCCCACAGCGGACGCTCGCCGGAGACCGGCTTGTAGACGACCTCGGTGCCGTCGAGGTCGGCCAGGAAGGTCGCATTCGAGGCCGGCATGATCCGGCCCTTGATCGTCAGCTCGGCCATGGGCGGCTCAGGGCTGGCGGCGCTTGAACCCGTTGGCGCGCACGCAGAGGTGGCCGTCGGGGTCGATCGGCTGGCCGCAGAACGGGCAGGACGGGCGGCCGGCACCGACGACGGCCTCGGCACGCTTCACGAACGCACGCGCCTGGCCGGGCTCGAGCCGGACCAGCAGCATCTCGGCCGGCTCCTCGCCGTCGGCGAGCTCGGCCGGCTCCTCCCCGACGGGGAACACCTCGATCACGACGCGCTCGTCACCGGGGTCCCACGACAGGGTCATCGTGCCGGCCCGGAACTCCTCCTCGATCGGCTGCGCCAACGGCGCGTCGTCGGCGAGGCCGAACGGCGCGATCGCGGGGATCACGCCCCGGGCGGTGCCGTCGGCGATCACCTCGTCGAGGAGCTCGTCCACCCGCTCCGACAGCGCCTCGACCTGCTGCTTCTCGAGGGCGACCGAGACCACGCGGTTGCCCTCGACGGCCTGGAGGAAGAACGTGCGGCTCCCGGGCTCGCCGACGGTGCCGGCGACGAAGCGCTCCGGCGGGTCGAATCCGTGGACGATCGGCATGCCGCCACCCTAGCGACGGGCGGCTAGGCCGGCCCGGCGCCTCCTCCGACGACCGCTCCCTTGGCCGTCGGCGGCTTGCGGAGCCAGGACAGGTCACCGTCGTGCGTGTTGCTCGCCAGGACGTAGGGCCGGTCGGCGGCGTACCGGATCACCGAGACCGACGCAGGGTCGACGTTGATCCGCTGGAACAGGTCGAGGTGCATCCCGAGCGCGTCGGCGAGCAGCGACTTGATGATGTCGCCGTGGCTGACCGCGACCCAGACCGCATCGGCGCCGTGCTCGGCGGTGACGGCGGCGTCGATGCGGCGTACGGCGGCCACCGCACGGTGCTGCATCGCCACCATCGACTCCCCGCCGGGGAACGTGACGGCCGACGGCTGCTGCTGCACGGTGCGCCACAGCGGCTCCTTGAGCAGCTTCTTGATCGGCTGGCCCTGCCAGTCGCCGTAGTCGCACTCCGCGAGCGCCTTCTCGGTCGTCGCGCGGGTGACGGTGTGACCGGCACCCCGCTGGCCGTCGGCGACCGCCTTCGCGGTCTGCTTGCAGCGCTCCTGCGGGCTGGTCACGAGGCGCGCGATCGGCACCGCCGCGATCCGTGCGCCCGTACGCGCCGCCTGCTCGGTGCCGGTGTCGTCGAGGAGCACCCCCGGCGTACGACCGGCGAGCACACCGGAGGCGTTGGCGGTGGTCCGACCGTGGCGGACCAGCAGCAGCGTTGCCATGGCGGCGAGCCTAGAGCAGGCGCGGTCGCCCGCACGCTTACCGTGGTGCTGTGATCGTCGACAGCGCCGTCTACCGCCACGGGGTCCGCCTCCCGGTCGACTGCTACCCGCACGACTACGCCGCGCTCCGCGAGGCCGCCAGCCGTGACCACGACTTCGTCTGGGTCGGGCTCTACGAGCCCAGCCACATCGAGCTGTCCGAGATCGCCCAGGCCTTCGAGCTCCACCCGCTCGCGGTCGAGGACGCGGTCGTCGCGCACCAGCGACCCAAGCTCGAGAAGTACGACAACAGCCTGTTCCTCGTCCTCAAGACACTCTGGTACGTCGACGAGGACGACGCTGTCGAGACCGGCGAGATCAACGTCTTCATCGGCCCCGACTTCGTGATCACGGTGCGTCACGGCCGCGGCTCGGCCCTCAGCAACGCCCGCCACGACCTCGAGCAGAAGCAGGCCGTCCTCGACCACGGCCCCTCCGCCGTCGTGTACGCCGTCTGCGACGCGGTCGTGGACGGCTACACCTCCGTCGTGGCCGAGCTGCAGACCGACGTCGACGAGGTCGAGACCTCGGTCTTCTCCGAGGAGCGGACCAACGACGGCAACCGCATCTACATCCTCAAGCGCGAGCTGTCCGAGGTACGCCGTGCCGTGCTCCCCCTGCGCGAGCCGATGCGCCGCTTCGCCACCGGGTCCGTCGACCTGATCGAGGCCGAGGCCGGGCCGTTCTTCCGTGACGTCAGCGACCACCTCTCGCAGGCCGCCGACGAGATCGACACCCTCGACGGCCTCCTGTCGACGGCCTTCGACGCCCACCTGGCCCGGATCGCCGTCCAGCAGAACGACGACATGCGCAAGATCTCCGCGGGGGCCGCGCTGGTCGTCGTACCCACGCTGATCGCGGGGATCTACGGCATGAACTTCACGCACATGCCCGAGCTGGACTGGACCTTCGGGTACCCATTCGCGTTGTTGCTGATGATCGGGACGGCGGGCGGGTTGTGGGTGCTGTTCAAGAAGTCGGGGTGGTTCTAGCCGCGCCGGAGTTGTTGCGGTTTGGGACCAAACCGCAACATCCAGGGCCCGCGAGCTGCAGTTCCTGCCCGATCGGCGGGGTCGTTCAGGCGGTGAGGACGCCGGCTGCGAGCAGCGCCAGCACCCCGCCGCCGAGCAGCACCCGGTAGACCACGAACGGCGTGTAGGACTTGGTGGAGACGTAACGCAGCAGCCAGGCGATGGCGGCGTACCCGACGACGAAGGACACGACCGTCGCGGTGATGGTCGGGCCCCAGCCGTAGTCGGCCTCGCCGGCGTGCGCCTGCCCGACGTTGCCGATCTCCTTGAGCTCGAAGACCCCGGCGCCGACGACGGCGGGGATGGCGAGCAGGAAGGCGAAGCGGGTGGCGGCCTCGCGGTCGTAGCCGAGGAAGCGGCCCATCGAGAGGGTGGCGCCCGAGCGGGAGACGCCCGGGACGAGGGCCAGGGCCTGCGCGCCACCCATCAGGGCGGCGTCGCGCAGGGTCATCTGCTTGATGACCTTGTCGGTGCGCCCGACGCGGTCCGCGATGCCCAGGACGATGCCGAGCACGATCAGGGTGCAGCCGATCAGCCACAGGTTGCGGAAGTGCTCCTCGATGACGTCCTTGAGCAGGACGCCGAGGATCACGATCGGCAGCGACCCGATGATGATGAACCAGCCCATCCGGGCGTCGAGCGCGCCGCGGTACTCCGGCTTGAAGAGCGACAGCACCCAGGCGCGGGCGATGCGCCAGATGTCCTTGCGGAAGTAGATGAGCACCGCGAGCTCGGTGCCGATCTGGATGACCGCGGTGAACGCGGCGCCGGCGTCGCCCCAGCCGAACAGCTCGGGGAAGATCCGCAGGTGCGCGCTGCTGGAGATCGGCAGGAACTCCGTCAGGCCCTGGAGGATGCCGAGGAACACTGCCTGAAGGTAGTCCGCCACGGGAGAGCATCCTAGGCAGAGGCTGGTTGTCGTCCGCGCATCGGCGTGGCCGGACCGGTTCGCTGCGGTGGGGCGGCTACCTTTTCCTCCATGCAGCAGCGGTACGTCGGAGCGAGCGGCCTCCAGGTGTCGCGGCTGGCCCTGGGCACGATGACCTGGGGCAAGGACACCGACGAGCACGAGGCGCGCGACCAGCTCACCGCCTTCGTCGAGGCCGGAGGTACGACGCTCGACACCGCCGCCGGCTACACCGACGGCCGCTCGGAGGAGCTCATCGGCGCGCTGCTCGGCGACGTGGTCCGCCGCGACGAGGTGGTCCTCGCGACGAAGGCCGGCATCTGGCGCCGCGGCGGCGAGCGGGTCACCGACACCTCGCGCGGCGCCCTCCTGCGGGGCCTCGACACCTCCCTCAAGCGGCTCGGCACCGACCACGTCGACCTGTGGCAGGTGCACATCTGGACCGACCAGGTGCCGCTCGAGGAGACGCTGGGAGCGCTCGACCACGCGGTCAGCAGCGGCCGGGCGTCGTACGTCGGCATCTCGAACTACACCGGCTGGCAGACCGCGCGCGCCGTCACGCTGCAGGAGGCGGCGCCGGGGCGGGCGCCGATCGTGTCCACGCAGGTGGAGTACTCACTGGTCAACCGCCGGATCGAGCGCGAGGTGCTGCCCGCGGTCGAGGCGCTCGGGCTCGGCGTCTTCCCGTGGTCGCCGCTGGGGCGGGGTGTGCTGACCGGCAAGTACCGCACCGGCACCCCGTCCGACTCCCGCGCCGCGTCGCCGGTCTTCTCCGGTTTCGTCGAGGCCTACCTCGACGATCACAGCCGCGGCATCGTCGAGGCGGTCTGCCGGGCTGCCGACGGCCTCGGCTGGACGCCGCTCGAGGTGGCGCTGGTCTGGGTGCGCGACTCCCCCGGCGTCACCGCGCCGGTCGTCGGCGCGCGCACCGCCGCCCAGCTCAAGGTCGCGCTCGGGAGCGAGGAGAAGGTCCTGCCCGCGGAGATCCGCGGCGCACTCGACGATGTGTCAGGAGGTGCGGCATGACGGTCTCGATGCTGCGGCCGGGCGTGATGCGCGGCCTGGGGCGCGGGGTGGAGTGGGAGTTCGAGCGGGTGACCTTCGACCGGGAGTTCTCCCGCAACATGGTCGCGAAGCTGCTCGTCGAGCGCGCCGAGCACGGTGGCTGGGAGCTCGACCGGGTGCAGATCGGTCCGGACGGCAAGCGGCGGGTCGTGCTGCGGCGGAAGATCATCCGGGCGGTTCGTACCGCCTGAAAGTGTTGCGGTTTGGGACCAAACCGCAGCAATTCCGGACCCGCTCAGACCTGGTCGAGGAACCGGTCCATCACCCGGGCCCCGAACTCCAGCGACTCCACCGGCACCCGCTCGTCGACCCCGTGGAAGAGCGCGGTGAAGTCGAGGTCCTCGGGCAGTCGCAGCGGCGCGAAGCCGTAGGAGCGCATGCCGAGCTTGGTGAAGTGCTTGGCGTCGGTGCCGCCGCTCATCAGGTACGGCGCCACCAGGGCGTCGGGGTCCTCGGCGAGGAGGCTGCGGGTCATCGCGTCGACCAGCGCGCCGTCGTACGGCATCTCCCACGGCGGCTGGTTGGAGACGTAGTCGATCTCGATGCCCTCGCCGGTCAGCTCGGCCAGGGTGGTGAAGAACTCGTCCTCGAAGCCGGGCAGGAAGCGGCCGTCGACATGGGCGGTGGCCTCGGTCGGGATGACGTTGACCTTGTAGCCGGCGCCGAGCATGGTCGGGTTGGTCGAGTTGCGCAGGACCGCGCCGAGCATGCGGGCCGCTCCCCCGAACTCCTCGACCAGCGCGGGCGCGTTCTCGGGGGTGGCCTCGGTGCCGACGAGCTCGGCGACCGCGGCCAGGAGGGTCTGCATGGTGGGCGTCAGCCGGACCGGCCACTCGTGGGCACCGAGCCGGGCGACCGCGGACGCGAGCCGGGTGACGGCGTTGTCGTCGTTGATCATCGAGCCGTGGCCGGCGCGGCCGCGGGCGGTGAGCCGCATCCAGGCCATGCCCTTCTCGGCAGCCTCGATGAGGTAGAGCCGTCGGCCGCGGACGGTGGTGCTGAAGCCGCCGACCTCGCCGACGGCCTCGGTGCAGCCCTCGAACCAGTCCGCGTGGTGCTTCACGAGCAGCTCGGCGCCCTGGTGGCCGCCGGCCTCCTCGTCGGCGGTGAAGCAGAGGACGACCGGCCGCTCGGGGACCCGCCCGGACCGCTGGCGGGCCCGGACGACCGACAGCAGCATCGCGTCGAAGTCCTTCATGTCGACCGCGCCGCGCCCCCACACGTAGCCGCCGTCGACCTCGCCGCTGAACGGGTCGACCTGCCAGTCCTCCGCAGCAGCGGGTACGACGTCGAGGTGGCCGTGCAGCAGGAGGGCGTCCTGCCGCCCGGACGCGCCGGTGCCGCCCCAGCGGGCGAGCACGTTGGCCCGTCCGGGGGCGGTCTCGATGACCTCGGCGGCGATGCCGACCTCGTCGAGGAGGCCGGCGACGTGCTCGGCGGCCTTGCGCTCGCCGGGCCCCTCCTCGCTGCCGTAGTTGCTGGTGTCGATCCGGATCAGCTCGCGGCACAGGTCGACGACCTCGGTGGATTCGGCCATGTCGCCATCGTTGCACGCCGCACGGCACTAGCCTCCGAACGTGGCTCCCCCGACCTGGAAGCGCTACCGGCCCGACCCGACGCCCGGCGGCGAGCCGGAGCCGGGCACGCCCACGTCGCCGCGGATCAAGGCCTACCAGCCACCGAAGCAGCCGAAGCCGGTCCGCTCCCTCGAGGAGCGCACGGTACGCCGCCGCGGCTGGAAGCTCCCCGCGGCCGGTGCGGTGGTGCTGGGCCTGGTGGTGTGGGGCGTGGTGGCGATCTTCCGCGGCGTCACGGCTCCCGACGAGCCGCAGACGGTCGAGGGCTACGCGGCGATGCTGGACGACCTGCAGGAGGAGACCGGTGGCACCCAGGCGTTCCGTGCGGTGCTCTACCCCGGCTACGCCGTCGTCGACGTGCCCTACGCGGACGACGAGCGGTCGTTGTCCTACTACTGGGACGGTGGGCTGGACGATCCCTCGAAGGGAACCAGCACCGAGACGCCCTTCGACCTCTCCGCGCTCGAGCCGGCGGACTTCGCCGGCATGTGCGAGGCCGTGCGCAGGACCGTCGAGGACCCGGAGACCTGCTACCTGATCCTGGAGAGGCCCGACGAGCCGGCCGGGGGCTGGATCTCGGCCTACACGAGCAACGAGTTCGGCCAGTCGTCGTACATCGTCTTCGACCTCGACGGCACCGAGGTCAGTCGCTACCCAGCCGAATGACGGGCAGGCGGTAGGCACCCGGGGCGGATTCCGGCACCACGGGCCGCAGCGGCGCGACCGGCTGGACGCGCTCGTAGGCACCACCGAGGGCTGGACGGGGGTCGGCATCGCCGCGGTTCGGCCACATCGCGACCGCGCGCTCGGCCATCGCCGTGATGGTGAGCGACGGGTTCAGGCCGAGGTTGGCAGCCACGGCCGACCCGTCGATGACGTGGAGGCCGTCGTACCCGTGCAGGCGGTGGTAGGGGTCGATCACCCCGTCGGTGGGCGACTCCCCGATCGGGCAGCCGCCGATCAGGTGGCCCGTCGCCGGGATGTTCACGAGGTCCGCCCAGGTGCCGCCGGGGATGCCGTCGACCTCTTCGCCGACGCGCCGGGCGACCTCGTGGCCCTGCGGGATCCAGACCGGGTTGGCCTCGCCGGTGCCCTGGCGGGTGGTGAGGGTCCGGCCCCACGGCCGCCTGCGGAGGTACGTCGTCAGGGAGTTGTCGAGGCTCTGCATGACCAGCAGCACGATGGTCTGCTCGGACCAGTGGCGCGGGTCGTGCAGGTGCGGCAGGTCGCGCCGCTGGCGCCACATCTCGCGCAGGCCGGCCACCAGCCGGGAGCGCCCGTCCGGCGGCGCGTCGGTCAGGGTCGCCATCAACAGGCCGAGCAGGTTGCTCCCGCGGCCGTAGCGGACCGGCTCGACGTGGGTGTGGTCGTCGACGTGGATCGACGACGTGATCGCGACGCCCTGCGAGTAGTCGACCTCGTCGCCGCGGGCCCGCACACCGAGGATCGCCTCGGAGTTGGTCCGGGTCAGCTCGCCGAGCCGCGGCGAGATCGCGGGCAGGCTGCCGCCGTCACGGAGCCGGTGCAGCAGGCGCTGCGTGCCCAGCGACGCGGCGCTGAACACGACCTGGTCGGCCGTGAACGTGCGTCGGCCGCGGCGGACCTTGCCCTCGGTGCGACGCGTCGTGACGTCGTACCCACCTCCGGGGCGGGGCCGGACGTCCGTCACCGTCGTCATCGGGTGCACGACCGCGCCCGCGCGTTCGGCGAGGTGCAGGTAGTTCTTCACGGTCGTGTTCTTCGCGCCGACGCGACAGCCGGTCATGCAGGCGCCGCAGTCGGTGCAGGTCGTGCGCGCCGGTCCGGCGCCGCCGAAGAACGGGTCGTCGACCCGCTCCCCCGGTCGCTCGCCGAAGAGCACGCCGACGTCCGTCGGCCCGAACGTGTCGCCCACCCCGAGGTCGTCGGCGACCGCCTTCATCACGTGGTCCGACGGCGACATCCGTGGGTACGACGTCACGCCGAGCATGCGCCGCGCCTGGTCGTAGTAGGGCGCGAGCTCGTCGGCCCAGTCGGTGATCCCGGCCCAGTGCGGGTCGTCGAAGAACGCCCGCGGCGGCTCGTAGAGGGTGTTGGCGTAGACCAGGGAACCGCCGCCCACCCCCGCTCCGGTGAGCACGAGGACGTCCTTCAGGAGGGTCATCCGGAGCAGCCCGTAGCAGCCGAGCGCCGGGTTGAAGACGTAGTCGCGGACCTTCCACGACGAGGTCGGCAGCTCGTCGTCGGCGAAGCGGCGGCCGGACTCGAGGACACCGACCCGGTAGCCCTTCTCGGACAGCCGGAGCGCGGTCACGCTGCCGCCGAAGCCCGAGCCGACGACCAGCACGTCGTAGTGGGTCATCGCGCCGCCACCGCCACGGTCTCGAAGTCGCTCGGGTCGAACGCGGAGGTCCGCTGCTGGTACTCCGCCACGGTGCCCGGCCAGTTCGTCGTGATCCGGCCGCCGGGCTCGCGGTACCAGCTCGTGCAGGAGCTCCACACGCTGCTGTCGAGACGACGCTGCATCTCCTCGTCGTACGCCGCCGCCCGGTCGGCACGCACGACCAGCGGCGCCCGGCGCGCGGCGGTCTCGAGGACCGCCCGGACGACGTACCCGGCCTGCGCCTCGAGCATCCCGATGATCGAGCTGCCGCCGAGGTTGGTGTTCGGGCCGTAGAGCACGTAGAAACCGGGGAAGTCGGGCACGGTGATCCCCAGGTGGGCGCGTGCCCCGCCCGCCCACGCCTCGGCCAGGCGACGTCCGCCGCGGCCGGTGATCTCCATCGGCGCGAGGAACTCGGTGGCGGCGAAGCCGGTGCCGAGGATGACCACGTCCAGCTCGTGCAGCGTGCCGTCCGCGGTGCGGATCCCGCCCGGCTCGACGCCGGCGACGCCGTCGGTCACGACGTCGACGTGGGGCTGGGCGAGCGTCGGGTACCAGTCGTTGGAGAACAGCAGCCGCTTGCAGCCCAGCGGGTAGTCCGGCACGAGCTTCGCGCGCAGGCCGTCGTCCTTGACGTGTCGGCGCAGGTTGAGCTGCCACGCCTTCTCGAGGACGACGGCGAGCCGGCCGTCCGAGTCGAGGGTCCTGTTGAGCTGCTCGGAGAGGTGGAAGACGCCGCGGCGGGTGAGGTGATGCAGTCGCGGGTGGTGGGCGAAGCGGCGCTGCTGGCGGGTGCTGTAGGCGCCGTCCGGCTTCGGGACGACGTACGGCGCCGAGCGCTGGAACACCGTCAGTGAGGCCACCTGACCAGCGATCGCCGGGACGAACTGGATCGCGCTGGCGCCGGTGCCGATGACGCCGACCCGCTTGCCCGTGAGGTCGACGTCGTGGTCCCAGGTCGCGGAGTGGAAGACCGGTCCGTCGAAGTCGTCGAGGCCGGGGATGCGCGGCACGGCCGGTCGGGAGAGCTGGCCGACCGCGGAGACGAGCACGTCGGAGGTGAGCTCCTCCCCGGTCGCGAGGGTGACGGTCCAGCGGGCCGTCGCGTCGTCCCACGCCGCCCCCGTGACCTCGGCGCCGGTCCGGACCAGGTCGCGCAGCCCGCTGCGGGCGGCGTGGTCGCGGATGTAGTCGAGGATCTCCGGCTGGCGGGCGTAGCGGTGCGACCAGTCGGACTTGCGGGCGAAGGACCACGAGTAGAGCACCGACGGCACGTCGCAGGCGGCGCCCGGGTAGGTGTTGTCGCGCCACACGCCGCCCACGTCGTCGGAGCGCTCGAGGAGGGTGATGTCGGTGATGCCGGCCGCGCGCAGGTGGTGGGCGACGGCGAGGCCGCCGAACCCGGCGCCGATCACGATGACACGAGGGGACGTGGGCTGCTCCATGGCAGGACTCTAGGAATCGCCGACGCGGGGATCGAGCGCCCAACGGCCAGAGGATCCATAATTCCGGACATGTTCGAGCCGCCGGTGACCCGCTCCTGGGACTTCCCGCGGCAGGTCGCCGGCACCGCGCTGCTCGTGGCGGCCGGCGCCGATGCCGGGGTCGCGCCGTCGGCGCTGCTGGACGGCAGCGGTCTCGGTCCCCGCGACCTGGCCGACCACCGGCGTGAGGTCACCGCCCAGCAGGAGCTCCGGGTGGTGCGCAACCTGCTCGCCGCGGCGCCCTCGATGACGGGGGTCCGCGTCGGCACCCGCTACCACGCCTCGACCTTCGGACCGCTCGGCTTCGCCCTGATGAGCAGCGCGACGCTCGGCGACGCGGCCAACCTGACCTTCCGCTTCCTCGACCTGAGCTTCACCTTCTGCGTGCCGACGGCCGGCACCGACGGCGACCAGGTCGTCATCGGTGTCGACGACGGAGGCCTGCCGGCGGACGTGCGGGGGTTCCTCGTGGAGCGCGACCTCACGGCGGTCTGGACCGTGCTGCGCGAGATCGCTGGCGGGGCGCCGCTGCTCACCTCGCTGACCCTGCCGTTCGCACCGGGCGAGTCCGGTGCCCTCCGGTCGGCGTTCGGGACCACTCCCTCGCCCGGGGACGGTCGGGCGGAGCTGCGCCTGGACGCCGCCTGGTTCGACCTGCCGCTCCCCCAGGCCAACCCCCACGCGTTCGCGATGGCCGAGGCGCTGTGCCGCGAGCTCGTGGCCAGCCGCCGCAGCCGGACCGGCGTGGTGGAGGAGGTCCGGGTCCTCGTCGCGCAACGGCTCGCCGACGGCGCCCCCATGGGCGCGGTCGCGGCGGTCCTCGGGCTCAGCGAGCGCTCACTCCGGCGCCACCTGACCGAGGCCGGGACGTCGTACCGCACCCTGCTGGACGAGGTACGCCGCAGCGCCGCCGAGGAGCTCCTCGCCCGTCCCGGCCTGAGCGTCGACGACGTCGCGCGGGAGCTGGGCTACGCGGAGGCGACCAGCTTCGGGGCGGCGTACCGGCGCTGGACGGGTCGCTCGCCGCGCGCCGGACGCACACGACCCGGCCGGTGAGGGTCAGGCGGCCGGGTCGGTGACGTCCGCGACCGTCGCGCCCAGCGCCGACACCAGGTCGGCGGCCTCCACGGTCAGCGCGACGCCGTGCGCCCCGCCGCCGATCGAGACCCGGCCCGCGACCCGCTCGTCGGCGATGACCGGCAGGGGCGCGAGCGAGCCCAGCGGCGTGATCGTTCCGCGCACGTAGCCGGTGACCTCGCGGGCCGCGTCCGCCGACGGCATCGAGAGCCGGTTGACGCCGAGCAGGGCGCGCAGCTTCGGCCAGGCGATCTCCCGGTCGCCGGGCACCAGCACGAACCGGTGGTCGCCCTCGGCCACCCGGACGACCATCGTCTTCACGATCTGCCGGGGCTCGACGCCGCGCGCCGCCGCGGCCTCCGCCAGCGAGCGCACCGGGCCGTGCCGGGTCTCGGTGAAGGTGAGGCCCAGGGCCTCGGCGGCCGCGATCGCGCGGGCTGACTGGTCCGTGGGGTCGTCCACGCCAGCAGCCTACGGGCGCCTCCTCGCCTCAGCGCACGGTGAACGAGGTGGTGGAGCTGGAGGCGGCGTAGGTGTTGTTCTGCAGGAAGACCATCCGGATCCGGTGCGTCCCACGGCTGAGGCCGCGCAGGGTGATCGCGCGTCGGCCACCGTCGATGTAGGAGCGGGTGAGCAGGCGCGAGCCGTCGTAGATCCGGACGTTGCCGTAGACCTGCGTCTGGTCGGCCTTGAAGAGGTCCGACCAGGCGTAGGAGACGGCGGTCAGGCGCAGCTGCCCCTTGGCCGGCGAGGTCCCGCGCAGGATCGACCGGGTGGCCCAGCGCACGGGCGGGACGACGCCCCCCACCTTGGCGACGGATCCCCACCGGCGGTCGATCGCGAGCACGTCGTTGGGCGCCGGGAACTGGTGGTAGGCCATGACCAGCAGCGTCACCGGCTTGCCGACGTCGGCAGGACGGGTGCGATAGGTCAGTCCCGTCTCACCGGCGATGTCGCGCATCTCGGAGGTGCCGACACGACCACGTCGCCACTGCGGCTCGACGTCCCAGTCGGAGGTCCAGGACCCGAGGGAGGCGGTCAGCAGCTGGCCGACGAGCGGCTTGCCGCTGATCACCGGCGTCCGCATCTGCCAGAGGATGAAGTTGGTGACGCCGGAGGAGCGCTCCTCGACGACATTGCCGTCCTCGACCGCACGGACCCGGACCTTGAGCCGGTGGTGGTGGTCGTCGGCCGTCATCGTGTAGGTGCTGTCCGTCGCCCCGGGGATCGCCTCGAAGCTGGACGGGGTGTTGTCGATGTCGCCGCGCAGCCACTGGTAGCGCAGCACCGTCCCTGCCGGTGGGGTGCCGTTGATGCCGACCGAGAAGTGGTAGCCGACGACCGGCCCGGCGTAGAGGTCCTCGTGGAGGAACACCACCGACCAGGTCGCCGCGGAGCTGGGGGCAGCGGTCGACAGCAGGCCCGCCACGAGGCCGGCGGCCGCGAGGAGGGCCAGGAGCCCGGTACGGAGACGCGTCATCACGCGTCGACGGTAACCGGAGAGCGGCCCAGGGCTGGTGTCAACGGCGGGCCCGCGGGACTTCGTCCCGGCAAGTCGAACCGGTCAGCCTTCCTTGGGCCGGCACGCGGCGTCGTACACGCCACCGGCGCGGGTGCGGAGGCGCTCGAAGTAGGCGAGGAAGCGGGCGTGCATCGGCCGGCTGCGGATGCCGAGCACCGCCTCGTCGGACGCCATGCCGTCGGTGGTCCAGTTGTCCGAGCCCACCCAGGTCCAGTACCGCCGCCGGCCGCCGGAGAGCCACGACGCCGACATGTCCTTGGAGTGCGTGTACGTGCCGTCGCGGAAGCAGCCGGCGTACACCGCGACCCCGCCGCTGCGCATCGTCGCGCGGACCTCGGGCGCCACCGTGGGACCGGCGACGAGCACCACCCGCGCCCCACGCCGCGCCATCGAGGCCAGCCGGTCGGCGATCCACAGCGCACGGGTGTCCCACATCGAGTACATCGCGATCCGGATGACGGTGCCGTCGCCGACCGGGATGCCCGCCAGGCGCCGCATCACCGGGTCACCGGCCGGCGTCCGTGCAGTGAGCGGCGAGAAGTACGCCGACCAGCCCGGACCACGGAAGGTCCGCAACCGAGGCGCCGCGTCGTGCATCCGCACCTGTGCGGCCCACACGCTCGCGAAGGCGTCGTACACGCCCTCGTCGACCCACTGCCACATCAGCGAGTGGGCGCGGGAGTCGGCGAGGTCGCTGGCGTTGTACGACCCGGTGACGGTGACGAACCGGGCCCCGCCAACCCGGCTGAACCGCCACGTCTTCTGGTGCATCGCGCCGCGGCTGGCACGCGTCGAGCCCGCGGTGAAGCGGACCCACGAGCGATCGGTCGAACGCCTGTCGAGGATCCGGCCGAGGGCGGTCCCCTCCTGGTGGTCCTCGCGGGTGTGCGCCTCGAAGACCGCCCGCACCTCGACGCCCCGGCGGAACGCGTCGACGAGCGCCGCCTCCAGCGCCGGTGAGCCGAGGAAGTAGGTCATCACCTCGATGCTCTCGCCGGGCGGCACGTTGTCGATCAGGCGGACCAGCTGGTCGGTGATCCGGTGCGGCGCCCGCACCGGGTCGCTGGCGATCAGCGTCGACCGCGGCGTGAACGTGTACGCCGCCCCGTCGGCTGCGCGATCGGTCGCGGACGCGGCCACGGTGGTCACGGCCGGCGGTGGAGCCGGCGGTGCGTCGTCATCGGTGAACGCCGAGAGCACCGGGGCCGCGACGAGCAGCAGGGCGACCAGGAGGGTGCGGACGGGACGGACGGGGTGGACCGGGCGGAGTGGACGCATGTCACCTCGGAGCGGGGTGCCGGCAGGGCGGCCTTCGTCGGGCGAGGTCCACGCTGCCCGGTCCCGGCCTACGCCAGGCTGCTCCGAGGTGACAGTGGGTGGTCAGGAAGCGGAACCCTCACGACCAGGCGCGCACGTAGTCCACCGTCATCGTGGCCGGCAGGGGCGTCCCGTCGACCAGCGTGTTGCCGGTCTGCGAGCCGAGGGCCTGGGTCAGCGCCATGATGTAGCGCTTCTTGAAGGCGTCGTTGCCGGAGGTGTTCACCAGGCAGGACCGCCCGTTCACGAAGACCTCGACCCGCTCGGGTGACCACTCGAGGGTGTAGGTGTTGAACTCGCCGCGGGGTGCGGTGCAGCTCCACGTCGTGTTGGCGTCGCTGCCGGTGAGGATCCCGCCGACCGTGTCGAGGGCGGTGTGCAGGTAGGGCACGACGAGGTCGGCGAACTTCGAGTAGGTCTCGGCGATGTCGATCTCACCGTTGGCCGGCCATTCCTGCTGGCCCTCGGGATACCGGTCGTCGGGCCACAGCCAGAAGGCCTCGTGCAGGCCGGGGCTCGTCGTCGCGGTGGTCTTCACCCGCGCCTCGAAGCGGCCGTACTGCTGCGACCACCGGTGGGCCGTCGTGACCATGCCGGAGGTGTACGGCGTCACCAGGCCGCCCTGGCCCTCGCAGGCCCGCCGCTCGCCCTTGCGGACCGTCAGGTGCAGCGCACCGTCGGACACGGCGACGTTGTCGGGTGAGTCGACGTAGCAGGCGACGCTGTCCTCGTGGCCGCTGGCGAAGATGGTCTGCACGTTCCACTTCGCCCGGTCGAGCGTCGTCCCGACGAAGTCGTCGGCGAAGGTGCAGCTCCACGGCGTGCCGTCCGCCTTGAGGACCGTCTCGCCGCAGGCTCCCGCCGCGGGCACCGGGCTGGTGTCGACCGACCAGGTGGCGGTGGCGGTGCTCGCCTGCTGCGTCGCGCTCGGGCGGTAGCGGACCTTGACCCCGAGGGCCCCGCCCACGCGGCTGCCGAGGGCGACCGTCGTACGACCGTCGGTCAGCGTGTGCGTGGTCTGCGCCCGGCCGTCGACCCAGAGGTCCACCGGGTTGGTGGTCGCGCTCCCGTTCGCGGCGACGACCTTGATCGTCGCCGTGCCGTCGGGCAGCACGCTCAGGGTGGTCGTCGTCGCCACCTGGTCGGCCGTCGTGACCGACCACGGCAGGCTCGCCTGGCTCGCGCCGCTGGTGCTGCTCGGGCGGTAGCGGACGGTGACGCGGTGGTCGCCGCCCGGCTGGGGCCCGAGGTCGAAGGTCGCCTGGCCGTTCGTCAGGGTGTACGCCCGCTGCCACGTGCTGTCGATCCACAGGTCGACGGGGTTGGCGAGTGACGCGGACGCGCCCCCGTCGGCGGTGACCTTGATGGTCCCGGTGCCGTCGGCGTTGAGGTCCAGGGTGGTCGTCGTGGGCACCTGCACCGTGCCCGGCGCCGTCCACATCAGCGACGCCTGGCTGGCTCCGGTCGTGGTGCTCGGTCGGTAGCGGACGGTGATCCGGTGGTCACCGAGTGCCTGGGTACCGAGGTTGACGGCCGCCTGCCCGTTGGTGAGCGTGTACGCCTTCTGCCAGGTGCTGTCGACCCACAGGTCGACCGGGTTCGTCGGCGTCGAGCCGCTGGCGGCCGTCACCTTGATCGTGCCCGTGCCGTCGGCGTTGAGCTGGAGCGTCGTGGTCGTGGGGACCTGCACGGTGCCGGGCGCGGTCCACGGGACGGTCACCTGGCTGGTGCCGCTGGTGGTGCTGGGCCGGTAGCGCACGGTGACCTTGTGGTCGCCCACCGCCTGGGTGCCCAGGTTGACCGCGGCCTGGCCGTTGGTCAGCGTGTACGCCTTCTGCCAGGTGCTGTCGACCCACAGGTCGACCGGGTTCGAGGGCGTCGGGCGGCTGGCCGCGATCACCTTGATCGTGCCGGTGCCGTTGGCGTTGAGCTGGAGCGTGGTGGTCGTGGGGACCTGCACGGTGCCGGGGGCGGTCCACGGAACGGTGACCTGGCTGGCCCCGCTGGTGCTGCTCGGACGGTGCCGGACGGTGACCTTGTGGTCGCCCGCGGTCTGGGTGCCCAGGTTGACCGCGGCCTGGCCGTTGGTCAGCGTGTACGCCTTCTGCCAAGTGCTGTCGACCCACAGGTCGACCGGGTTCGAGGGCGTCGGTCCGCTGGCCGCGGTCACCTTGATCGTGCCCGTGCCGTCGGCGTTGAGCTGCAGCGTCGTGGTGGTCGGGACCTGCACCGTCCCCGGTGCCGTCCACATGATCGACGCCTGGCTGGCCGCGTGGGTCGCGCTGTTGCGGTAGCGGACGGTGATCCGGTGGTCACCGGGCGTCTGCGCCCCGACGTCGATCGCGGCCCGGCCATCGGCGAGCGTGAACGTCTGCAACCAGGTGGTGTCGACCCACAGGTCGACCGGGTTCACCGGTGCCGAGCCGTCGGCGGCGTCGACCCGGACCGTCCCGGTGCCGTCGGCGTTCATCGTCAGCGTCGTCGTGGTGGCCACCGGGTCGACGGCAAGAGCCGGTCCCGAACCGGCCAACCCGGCAACGACGGTCAACAGCCCCACGACGACGATGGCCGAACGGCCAAGCGATCGAACCCGAGCACGCACGTATTCCACAGCGGCTCCCCCTCCCAGAAGTCCCACCCCTTGACGCTAGGCGCGCGGGGTGCCGCTGGGCATCGGTGGAAGGGGCGCACCCGGATGCCCACAAAGGACTAGTCCGCGGCGCCCTTCGGTCAACCGGCCGAAATGGCGAAAGGCCCCGGGGATCCCGGGGCCCTTCCTGTGTGTCCGAGGGGGGACTTGAACCCCCACGCCCTAATACGGGCACTAGCACCTCAAGCTAGCGCGTCTGCCAATTCCGCCACCCGGACGAGTGCGGAGAAACCGTAGCAAAGGGTGGCCCGAGATGCCGCATCGGGACCCCGATTCCCGCTCTGCGGCGCTCGGTCCGACGTGGCCCGGGCCCGCCGACCGGGAGACGGCGACACGCCGGGGCGCTTGAACGGGCCCAGCGCCCGTGCAACGGTCGGAAGGGTCACTGACCACGAGAACGAGAAGGCACATCATGCTCACCCTGACTGAGAACGCCTGCACGATCGTCAAGCAGATGACCGACACCCCCGATGCGGCCGAGTCTGCCGGCCTGCGCATCTCCGAGGCCGAGGCCGGCTTCGCCGTCACCGCGACCAACCAGCCACAGGCCGGGGACCAGGTCGTGGAACAGGACGGGGCCACCGTCTACCTCGACAACAACGCCGCCGAGAAGCTGGACACGATGATCCTCGACGCAGGAGTCGACGACGCCGGCGCCGTGCAGTTCGGGCTGCTGGCGCAGGCCTGACACCTCCCCCAGGGCGAAGCCCGGGCGCTGCGGCGCCCGGGCTTCGCCGTACCCGGGCACGGTCCGGGACACTGGTGCCATGGAGCAGCTGAGGATCGCGTTCGTCACGGGCGTCACGCCGGACAAGTGGGCGCGGGTGTGGCGCGAGCGCAACCCGCGGATCCGGCTCGAGCTGCTGCCGATCGAGCAGGCCGACCAGCGCGCGGTGCTCGACGAGGGCCTCGCCGACATGGTGCTGGCGCGACTCCCCGTCGACCTCGACTCCCCCACGCCCCTCCACTGCGTCCGCCTGTACGACGAGCTGCCGGTCGTGGTCGCCGGACGCGAGCACTTCGTGGCCGCCGTCGAGGAGCAGGACGTCGTCGCGCCCGACGACCTCGCCGACGAGCAGCTGGTGCTGCCGCACCCCAGCGGCTGGACGCCGGGCGTGCCGCAGCTCGACTTCCCGGCGATGACGGAGAAGGACGCGATCGAGGTGGCCGCCTCCGGCACCGGCGTGGTCATCGTCCCGATGTCGGTCGCCCGGCTGCACCACCGCAAGGACGTCGTGCACCGGGTCGTCGACCTGCCGCCGACCACGGTCGCCCTGCTCTGGCAGCGCGACGCCGACAGCCCGGTCCACCAGGACTTCGTCGGCGTCGTCCGCGGCCGGAAGCCCAGCAGCAGCCGCTGACCTCAGCCGAGGTTGGCCGCCACCCAGTCCCCGAGGACCCGGGCGCTGCGGTCGACCAGCGTCGCCCACTCGAGGGCGCCCTCGTCGGCGTTGTCGGAGACGTGCTTGACCAGCCGCACGGGCACCCCGAACTCGGCGGCGACGTAGGCGACCGCATAGCCCTCCATGTCGACCAGCTCGGCCTGCTCGGCCAGCCGCGCCCGGACGACCGGGTCGGTCACGAAGACGTCGCCCGTCGCGAGCACGGTGGCCGACGGTCCGACGGTGAGCCGCTCGCGCGGGTCGTAGCCGAGCGCGCGGATAGCGTCGGCGTTGATGTCGTGGTTGAGCACGGTGCCGACCTCGAACAGGCCGTCGACGTGGTCGTGCAGGGCACCGGCGGTGCCGATGTTGACGACCTCGAGGCCCGCCAGGTCGTCGTACGACGCCAGGCGGCGGGCCAGCGCCGTGGCGGCCGCGGTCTTCCCCATGCCGGTGACGAGGACGTCGAGACCGGCGGGCAGGTGGGCCGCCTCGGCCCGGGTGGCGGAGACGATCAGGTGGCGGGGCACGGGCGCCAACCTAGGGCACCGCGGCCCGTGACCTGATCCGGTAACAGTGTGACTCGATGTCGCATTCACCGTTGCACCCACGCAAGGAGGTTCCGTCTCGGGAACCATCACCTCGATGGAAGGACACATCCATGCGCACCATGAAGCGTGCCTCCGCAGCGGCGGCCGTCGCCCTGCTCGCCCTCGCCCTCGGCGCCTGCTCGGACGCCAAGGACGCCGCGGACAAGGCTGCGGACGACGCCAGGGAGAAGGCCGGCGAGGCCGGTTCCTCGCTCGCGGCCGACGCGTCGGACAAGGCCGAGAGCGCCCTCTCCGACGCGACCGCCGGGGACGACAGCTCGGCGACGTCCGGCACGGGCGGCTCCGGCGATGCAGCAGGAGCCGACGACTCCGACGGCTCGGCGGGCTCCGAGGGCTCGGACAGCGCTGACGGGTCCGGCGCGTCCGGCGACGTCGGAGGCGTCGCGCTCGACCTCGGTGAGTTCTCGAAGGACCCCTCGGCGAAGGCGGTCGGCGAGTTCTACAGCGCTCGCGAGGAGGTCCGCGGCGGGGGCGACAGCGCGGCCCTCGAGGCCGTCACCGGCGCCGACCACTTCCAGGACGTGCTGGCGTGGGCCGAGAGCCACCCGTCGACGGGATCCTTCAGCGTCGTCGTGACCGCGGTCGACGGCTCGTCGGTCAGCGCCTGCGTGGGCGAGGACGGCGAGGGCCCACGCGTCCTGACGGTCGAGGACGGCAAGGTCACCGGCAACGCCCGCGGCGACTTCGACTGCTGATCCCCCGACCGCGGCCCGTCACCTTCCTGCTGGTGGCGGGCCGCCGCCGTCGGTCCGCCGCGATCGGTGAGGATGGTCCGATGAGGACCGCACGTGCCGTAGCCCCCGGCCGGGTCAACCTGATCGGCGAGCACACCGACTACAACCGCGGCCTGTGCCTGCCGTTCGCGATCCCGCTCGCCACGACCGCCACGGTGAGCGCCCGGGACGACGACCGGCTGCGCATCGCGAGCGACCGCGGGGAGCCGTGGGAGGGCGTGCGCGGCGAGCGCCCGGCCGGCTGGGCGTCGTACGTCGCCGGGGTGCTGTGGGCGCTCGAGGAGGCCGGCTGGGAGCTTCCGGGCCTCGACATCTCGCTCTCCTCCACCATCCCGCTGGGTGGTGGCTTGTCCAGCTCCGCGGCGCTCGAGTGCGCGGTCGCCGTGGCCCTCGCCGGCCTGCTGCACGAACCGCTCGACCGGGCCGCGCGGCTCGACCTTGCCGAGGCCTGCCGCCGCGCCGAGACCGAGTACGTCGGCGCGCCGACCGGTGGCGTCGACCAGCTCGCCAGCCTCCTCGCCACCGAGGGACACGGCGTCCTCGTCGACTTCGCCGACCCCGCCGCGCCCGCGGCGACGAACGTCCCCCTCGACCTCGCCGCGGCGGGCCTCACGATCCTGGTCACCGACACCGGCGTGCGGCACTCGCTCGCAGACGGCGACGGCGGCTACGCGCAGCGCCGGGCGGAGGCGGAGGCGGGCGATCCGCGGCGGTGGCACCACATCGACTCCGAGAACGAGCGGGTCCGCGCCACCGTGCAGGCCGTCGAGACGGGTGACTGGGCGGCGGTCGGCCGGCTGCTGACGGCCTCCCACGTCTCCCTGCGCGACGACTACGAGGTGTCCTGCCGCGAGCTCGACGTCACCGTCGATGCCGCTCTCGCCGCCGGCGCGCTGGGCGCCCGGATGACCGGTGGTGGCTTCGGCGGCTGTGCGATCTCGCTGGTGCCGACCGGGGGCGCCGCGGCGCTCAGGGCTGCCGTCGACCGGGCCTATGCGGCCCAGGACTGGGCACCGCCGGTCCACCACGAGGTGCAGCCGTCCGCGGGCGCGCGCCTGCTCTGACCCGCGGGGCCCGACGCGAACGGGCCCGCCTCCGGTCGGAGACGGGCCCGTGCGGCGAGCGGGTCAGCTCACTTCAGCTCGGAGCTCGACAGGCCGAGGATCCGGCGCGCCACGATCAGCTGTTGAATCTGCTGGGTGCCCTCGAAGATGTCGAGGATCTTGGAGTCGCGGGCCCACTTCTCGAGCAGCTCCTCCTCGCTGTAGCCCACCGAGGCGCACAGCTCGACGCACGAGAGCGTCACGTCGGAGCCGACGCGGCCGGCCTTCGCCTTGGCCATCGAGGCCTCGAGCGAGTTGGGCTTGCGGTTGTCCGCCATCCACGCGGCCTGGAGGGTGAGCAGGCGGCCCGCCTCCCAGTCCGACTCCAGCTGGAGGAACTTCGCCGCGGCGGCGGACTGCAGGATCGCCGGCTTGTCGTAGTCGACCTCGACACCGGCCTCCTTGAGCAGGTCGCGGGTGAGGTCGAGGGACGCACGGGCGCAGCCCACGGCCATCGCGGCCACGAGCGGACGGGTGTTGTCGAAGGTCGCCATCGCGCCGGCGAAGCCCTGCTCGACGTTGATCTCCGGCGAGCCGAGGAGGTTCTCCTTCGGGACGCGGGCGTCGGTGAAGGTGATGACGGCGGTGTCGGAGGCCCGGATGCCGAGCTTCTCCTCGAGCCTCTCCACCTTCACGCCCGGCGTGCCTTTCTCGACCACAAACGACTTGATCGCCGCGCGGCCCAGGGACTTGTCGAGCGTCGCCCAGACCACGATGCAGTCGGAGCGCTCGCCGGAGGTGACGAAGATCTTCTCGCCGTTGATGACGTACTCGTCGCCGTCGAGCACCGCGGTGGTCGAGATGGCGGCCGAGTCGGAGCCGAACGACGGCTCGGTGATCGCCATCGAGGCCCAGCGGCCCTTGAAGCGCTCGAGCTGCTCGTCGTTGGCGACGGAGGCGATGGCGGAGTTGCCGAGGCCCTGGCGGGGCATCGACAGCAGCAGGCCGGTGTCGCCCCAGCACATCTCGGCGACCGAGGTCACGGACGCGAGGTTGGCGCCGTTCTTGACCTTGCCCTTCTCCTCGTCACCGGCGTCACGACGGACACCGGTCGCGCCGGCACCCTCGCTCGCGCCGGACTCGGAGAGCCCGTCGATCATCGCCGCGAGCATGTCGAGCTCCTTGGGGTACTCGTGCTCGGCGATGTCGTACTTGCGGGAGATCGGTCGCAGCATGTTCATCGCGACCTGGTGGGCCTGGTCGACCAGCGCCCGGTGCTTCTTGGGGACTTCCAGGTTGATCGCCATCAGACGAGCACCGTTCCTTCCATGATCCCGATGGCACGCAGGTCGCGGTACCACCGCTCGACCGGGTGCTCCTTGACGAACCCGTGGCCACCGAGCAGCTGAACGCCGTCGAGGCCGATCTGCATGCCCTTGTCGGTGCAGGCCTTGCGGGCCAGCGCGACCTCGCGCGAGAAGTCCTTGCCGGCCGCGGCGCGCGAGGCGGCGCGGTAGGTCAGCAGGCGCATGCCCTGCAGCTCGATCGCGATGTTGGCGACCATGAAGGCCACCGACTGGCGGTTGGCGATCGGCTCGCCGAACGCCTCGCGCTCCTTGACGTAGGGCGTCACGTAGTCGAGCACGGCCTGGCCGGTGCCGATCGCGAGCGCACACCACGCGAGGCGCGAGAGCCGCACGCACTCGGTGTACGTCGACCCGTCGGTCTCGCCGAGCACGGCGTCCGCCGGGACCTTCACGTCCTCGAGGACCAGCTTGGTCATCGACGCGGCGCGCACACCCATGGCCGGGTCGCCCTCGACGGACAGGCCCTCGGTCGAGGACTCCACGAGGAACAGGACCGGCTTGCCGTCGAGGCTCGCGCCCACGATGAACAGCTCGGCGTGGTCGCCGCGGGCGACCAGGCTCTTCGTGCCGTTGAGGACGTAGCCGTCGCCCGACTTCGTCGCGGTGGTCGACGGGCTGAGCACGTCGAAGAGCACGGTGGGCTCGTTGAGCGCCAGCGCGGCCGCCGGCACCTCGTCACCCGTGAACGCCGGCAGGTAGGTCTGCTGCTGGGCGTCGGTGCCCCACAGGCCGATCGCGGTGGCGACCGAGCCCGGGGCGAGCGTCGCCACGGCGAGACCCATGTCGCCCTTGGCGAGCGCCTCCGCGACGAGCGTGCCGGCCATGGCCGAGCGTTCCTCCGAGACACCGCCGAGCGACTCCGGCACGCCGAGGATCGGCAGGCCGATCTCGAGGCTGGCCTTGAGCAGGTCGTCGGGCGCGGAGCACGCCTTGTCGGCCTCGAACGCTGCGGGCCGCACGACCTCCTCGGCGAACTCGTTGACGACGTCGACGAGCATCTGCTCGTCCTCACCCGGGGTGAGGTCGAAGACGCCGCTCGCGGCGGCCGCGGTCGGGCGCGTGCCCGGCTGGCCCTTCTTGCCGGCCTTGGCGAAGGTCCGGCTCGCGTTGGTCATGGTCTTGAACCCGGTCCGGGTCACGGAGAAGACGGCCTGCTCGGCGGGCTTGCGGAGGCGGACCTTGTCGAGGAGGTCGGTCTGGGCGAGCCGGTTGAGGCCGGCCACCAGGTAGCCGATGGGGTCGCGGCTCTCGGAGCTCGGCACCCCGTGCTTGCCACCCGGCTTGAGGTTGCTGATCAGGGACATGCCCTAAATGTAACTGTGAGTTACACATTGCGCTACACGTGGGGTGACATCGATCCCTGTGATCTGCGTTGCGGCGCTCACACCTAGAGTTGGCGCCATGGCGTGGGGCAAGGCGGATGACCAGGGGACCGACGAGACGGGCGAGGTCGTCCACGCGCCGTACGGGCCTCTCCCCCGGGGCGGCAACGTCCGCCCGATGACCCGGTGGGGCACTCCGGTCATGCACCGGCCGCAGGCGAAGGTCACCGTGTTCGACGAGGCGCTGCGGGCGCTCGCCGCCGACATGGTCGCCACGATGTACGCCGCCGAGGGCGTGGGGCTCGCCGCGTGCCAGATCGGCGAGGACGTCGCCATATTCGTCATGGACTGTCCCGACGCGGCCGGCGAGCGCTGGATGGGCGTCGTGTGCAACCCCGTCGTCCACCTGCCCGAGGGCAGGGACCGGGTGCTCGACGACAGCCCGGAGGGCTGCCTGTCCTTCCCCGGGGCCTTCGTCGACTGCGCCCGCCCCGACCACGCCGTCGTCGAGGGCGTCGGCCTCGACGGCCAGCCGGTCCGCTTCGAGGGCGACGGGCTGCTGGCCAAGTGCCTGCAGCACGAGACCGACCACACGCTCGGCACGGTCTTCGGCGACCGGCTCTCGGCGCGCTCGATGAAGAAGCTGCGCAAGCAGCACGACGCCGCCGCGGAGGACTACCCCGCGGAGTGGCCGACCTGACGCACCCGCGCTGCGGGTAGCGTGCGGCCATGCCCGTGGACGCCCAGCTCGCTCCCCTCCTCCAGATGATCGAGGCGGGGACCCCCATGAACACGCTCACCCCGGCCGAGGCGCGCGACGCGTTCCGCAAGCTGACCGTCGACTTCCGCCCGCCGGGCACGCTGCCCGAGGTCGCGTCGGTCGCGGACGGCACGGTCGCGGGCGCGGAGGGTCCGCTCCCAGCCCGGGTCTACCGGCCGGCGGCCGAGGGACCGGTGCCGACGGTGGTCCTGCTCCACGGCGGCGGCTTCGTGATCGGCGACCTCGACACGCACGAGGCGATGGCCCGCGCGATCTGCAGGGGCACCGACTCCGTCGTCGTCGCGGTCGACTACCGCCTCGCGCCGGAGGCGAAGTTCCCTGCCGCCGCCGAGGACGCCATCGCCGCGGTCCGCGACGTCCAGGCCCGCATCGCCGAGTACGGCGGGAGCGACGTCCTCGCCGTCGCCGGCGACTCGGCCGGCGGCAACCTGTCGGCCGTGGCTACGCAGCACGTGCCCGGCATCGCCGCCCAGCTCCTCGTCTACCCGGCGACGGACGTGCTCGGCGCCTACGCTTCGCGCGACGAGAACGCGACCGGCTACTTCCTCGACCAGCCGACGCTGATCTGGTTCATCGGCCACTACGCCGACACCGCGGAGGACCTGAATGACCCGAAGATCTCCCCGCTGCACGGCACGCTCGAGGGTCAGCCGCCGGCGGTCGTGGTCACCGCCGAGTTCGACCCGCTCCGCGACGAGGGCATCGCGTACGCCGATGCGCTGGCGGCCGCAGGGGTGCCCGTGCGCCAGACGACGTACCCGGGACTGATCCACGGGTTCTTCGACATGGGTCCGTGGTCGGCCGCCTGCCAGCAGGCGATCGACGAGACGATCGCGCGGTTCCGGGAGCTGCTCCGCCCCTGACGGGTGGCGCTGCTCAGCCGCCGGCGGCGTGGCTGGGCAGCACGCAGGCCGCGTCGAGGCCGAGCACGCGGTTGAGCCTCCCGAAGGCCAGCCACGAGCCGAGGCACATCGACAGCTCCGCGATCTCGCGGTCCGAGTAGTGCGTGCGCATCCGCTGCCAGAAGCCGTCGTCGATGCCGTGGTGGTCGAGGGCGTAGCGCTCGGCGTACTCGGCAGCGAGGCGGGTGCGGTCGTCGAAGTCGCGGGTGGTGCGCCACTCGGCGACGGCCTGGTCGAAGGTGTCCTCGACCTTCTGCCCGTCGCGCTCGGTGCGCCAGTCCTGGCAGAAGAGGCATCCGTTGATCTGCGCGATCCGGAGCCGGGCGGCCTCGAACTCGCGCAGGCCGAGCGTGCTGTGCTCGTAGACGCTCATCGCCATCGCGGACGCGGCCGGCCCGATGCCGGGCACCAGCTCGCCCCAGACGTAGAGGATCGGGTCCTTGCCCTCGGGGATCTCGATGAACATCGCCGTCAGCCCTCCCGGCCGCTGAGATAGGTGCTCGGCACGAGCGGCACGTCCAGGCCGTCGTACAGGCCGGGGGTGGCGTCGCGGAGCCACGGGATGGCGTTGACGAGCCGGTTGGCGGCGGTGGCGTTGCCGCCGGCGGCCCGGTTGCCACCCTCGTCGGTGGCCTCGACGTTGATCTCGATGCGCGGGCGGCCCTCGATGATCACGCGGTGCGCGCCGTCACCGCCGTCGGGCGGCATCGGCCAGTCCTGCGCGCAGGCGCCGGTGATCCGGGTGACGTGCTCGATCACGATCCGGGGCTCGCCGCCGACGATGCCCTGCACCTCGAAGCGCAGCGCACCCTGGGTGCCGGCCTCGAAGTCACCGAGCGCGGTCGTGACGGTCGCGTCCAGCGCCCGACGCTCGACGGCCTCGCGGATCTCGTCGACCTCGACACCGAGGGCCCGGGCGATGAGCCGCACCTGGCCGCCCCACACCATCGACGGGATGCCCGGGGCCACCATCATCGGCTCGTAGTCCATGGGCTGGCCCATGCCGACGATGTAGCGGACCGAGTCCTCCGCGTCGTACGTCGAGTAGTCGAAGATCTCCTGGCAGCGCACCTGCTCGATCTCCGAGGCCAGTCCGCTCACCAGGGCCGGCAGGAGGTCGTTGCCCCACCCCGGGTCGATGCCGCTGACGAACAGCGCCGACGCCCCCTCGGCACAGGCCTTCTCCAGGGGCTCGCGCAGCTCCACGGGTGCGCTGCGGTGGTCGTAGAGCGCGTAGACCGACGGCGTCACCACCACCGCCCCGGCTGCGAGGACCCGGGCGAAGTCGGCGCAGGCCTCCTCCGGGCGCAGCTCGCCGGAGGCCATGTAGGCGACGGCTCCCCCACCGCCGAGCGTCGCCAGCGCAGCGTCCACGTCACGCGTCGCGAGCACGCCGGTGGACCGGCCCAGGTCGGCGAGCTCGCCGGCGTCCCGGCCCTCCTTCGCCTCGTCGCTGACGATCACCGCCGCCAGGGTCAGGCCCGGGTGGGCCGTCACCGCGCGGATGGACGCACGTCCCATGTTCCCGGTGCCCCACACCGCCACCGGGATCGTCGAATAGAACGTGTTCTCGTTCGTCATGGTGGGAGCGTAGGCCGACCCGCGCCATTGCGGTAGTGCGACACCGTGTCTTTTTGGTGAGGCCTTGATCTGCCGGCCGAGGGCGGCTCAGCGGCGCGCGGTCACGTAGCAGGCGACGGCGGTCGCGGCGGCGACGTTGAGCGAGTCGATGCCGGCCGACATCGGGATGATCGCGCGGCGGTCCGCGCTCTGCTCCCAGCGCGGCGAGAGACCGTGCCCCTCCGAGCCGAGCACGAGGGCCACCTTGTCGACGCCGGCCACCGCCTCCTCGATCGGTACGGCGTCCGGGGCCAGCGTGAGCGCCACGGTGGTGAAGCCGCGCGCACCGAGGTCGGGCAGGGCGTCGTACCAGTCGGGCAGGCGGGTCCACGGCAGGCTGAACACCGCTCCCATGGCCACCTTGATGGCACGGCGGTAGAGAGGGTCCGCGCAGCGCGGCGCCAGCAGCACGGCGTCGAAGCCGAGGGCGGCGCCGCTGCGCAGGATGGCACCGACGTTGGTGTGGTCGACGAGGTCCTCGAGCACCAGCACCGACCGGGCGCCGGCGAGCACCTCGTCGACCTCCGGCAGCGGTCGACGACGGAGCGAGGCGAGGGCGCCGCGGTGCACGTGGAAGCCGGTGACCTCCTCGGCGAGCACCTCGTCGATCACGTAGCAGGGCGCGTCGGAGCGGTCGAGCACGTCGGCCAGCCCGTCGAGCCAGCGCGGGGCCATGAGGAACGAGCGGGCGTCGTACCCGGCCTCGACGGCGCGGCGCACGACCTTCTCGCCCTCGGCGAGGAAGAGGCCGTGCTCGGCCTCGAGGGCCTTGCGGAGCTCGACGTCGCGCAGGTCGCGGTAGTCGGCCAGCCGGGGGTCGTCGGCCGACGCGATCTCGACGAGCTCCGCCATGCTCGCCGCCTCAGCCCTGGAAGGCGTCCGGGTGGGCGACCGCGACGACCTCGCCGACCACGATGATCGCGGGCGGCTTGACCTCCTCGGCCACGAGCTGCTCGGCCAGCGTGCCGAGGGTGGCGAGCACGGTGCGCTGCGTGGGCATCGTGCCGTCGCAGATGACCGCGACCGGCGTGGTCGCGGGGCGACCGCCCGCCACCAGCGCGTCCGCGATCCGCGGCGCGTTCTCGACGCCCATCATCACCACGACCGTGCCCTGCATCTTCCCGAGCGCGTCGTAGTTGACGAGCGACTCCGGGTGGCCCGGTGGGAGGTGGCCGGAGACGACGGTGAACTCGTGGGTGACGCCGCGGTGGGTGACCGGGATGCCGGCGATGCCCGGCACCGAGACCGGCGAGGTCAGGCCGGGGATGACGGTCACGGCGACGCCCGCCTCCCGGCAGGCGATGATCTCCTCGTACCCGCGCCCGAAGACGAAGTTGTCGCCGCCCTTGAACCGGACGACCCGCTTCCCCTCGAGGGCGCGCTCGACGATGATCCGGTTGATCTCCTCCTGCATCGCGGAGCGGCCGCGGGGCAGCTTCGCCACGTCGACCAGCTCGACGTCGGCGGGCAGGTCGCCGAGCAACTCACGCGGGGCGAGCCGGTCGGCGACGACCACGTCCGCCGACATCAGGGCCTTGTGGCCCGCGACCGAGATCAGCCCGGGGTCGCCGGGGCCGCCGCCGACGAGCGTGACGCCGGGCGTGCGCTCGGGGGTGGCCTCGCGGTGGTGGGGCGCCGCGATGGTGCCGTCGCGCAGGGCGGCGACGATCTCGTCGCGGACCGAGGCCGAGCGGCGCGGGTCGCGGTTGCCCACGACGGCCACGGTGATGCCGGCCTCCCGGCCCACCGCCGGGGTCCAGGCGGTGCCGAGGGTGGCGTCGTCGGAGCGGACGCAGAAGATCCGCTGCTGCTCGCACAGGTCCGACACGTGGTCGTTGACCTCGCGGTCGTCGGTGACGGCGATGACGTACCAGGTGCCATCGAGGTCGGCGTCCGCGAACGGGCGCTCGTGCCAGGTGATCTCACCCGATCCGACGAGGCCCTCGATGGCCGGGGTGACCTCCGGCGAGACGACGTGCACGTCCGCACCGACCGCGATCAGCTGCGGGACCCGCCGCTGGGCGACGTGACCACCACCGACGACGAGGACGCGGCGCCCGGCGAGGCGCAGACCGGAGGGGTACGGCGGGAAGTCACTCACCCGGACATTCTCCCGACATGCCCTCACCGGCCACTGACACGGGCCCACGGAGCGGACTAGCGTCGGTGACATGAGTCTCGATCGCCCGGTGACCCCGGACCCGTACCCGCTCCTGCCCGCCGCGCCGTCCTTCGGCGTCACCAGCGCGGACGTCACCGACGGCCAGCCGCTGAAGGACGACCAGGTCTACGCCCTCGGCAACACCTCGCCCCAGCTGACCTGGGAGCCCGGCCCGGAGGGCACCCAGAGCTATGTCGTGACCTGCTTCGACCCCGACGCCCCGATCCCGAGCGGGTTCTGGCACTGGGTCGTCGTCGACATCCCGGCCGACGTGACCAGCCTCGACACCGGTGCGGGCGCCTCCGACGCCACCCTGCCCGGCGGTGCGTTCCACGTCCGCAACGACTTCGGCACGCCGAACTACGGCGGCGCCGCCCCGCCCGAGGGCGACCAGGTGCACCGGTACTTCTTCGTGGTCCACGCGGTGAAGGAGCCCAGCCTCGGCGTCGACGGCTCGGTCTCCCCCGCCGTCGTCGGGTTCAACCTGGCGTTCAAGACGCTGGGGCGGGCGATCATCACGGGGACGTACCAGCACTGATCACTTGCTGCAGGAATCCCCGCTCGGCCGGGGATTCCTGCGCTTGTTGGGGTTTGCAACGGCCGACAAGTGCATGAATCCCCGGCCAGCCGGGGATTCATGCACGCCCGGGCCAGCCCTCAGAGCCCCATCGACTTCGCGAGGATCAGCTTCATCACCTCGGACGTGCCGCCGTAGATCCGGGTGACGCGGGTGTCGGCGTAGAGCCGGGCGATCGGGTACTCGTTCATGTAGCCGTAGCCGCCGTGCAGCTGGAGGCAGCGGTCGATGACGCGACCGGCGACCTCGGTGCAGAAGAGCTTGGCCGACGCCGCGTCGACCGGCGTGAGCTCGCCGGCGTCGTGCGCCTCCAGCGCCCGGTCGACGACGGCCTGCGCGGCGTCGACCTCGGCACGGCAGGCGGCCAGCTCGAACTTGGTGTTCTGGAAGGACGCCACCGGGGTGCCGAAGACCTGCCGCTCCTCGACGTACGCCTGCGTGAAGCGGATGGCCGCCTCGGCCTGGGCGTAGGCGCCGAAGGCGATGCCGAGGCGCTCCTGCGGGAGGTTCTGGCCGAGGTACGAGAAGCCCTCGTTCTCCTCGCCGAGCAGGTCGGTGGCGGGGACGCGGACGTCGGTGAAGGACAGCTCGGCGGTGTCCGAGGTGCGCAGCCCGATCTTGTCGAGCTTGCGGCCGACCTCGTAGCCCTCCGACTTCGTGTCGACGGCGAACAGCGAGATGCCGAAGCGCCGGTTGCTCTCCAGCGGCGGCGAGGTCCGGGCACAGACGATGACGCGGTCGGCGAGCACGCCGCCGGTGATGAAGGTCTTGGCGCCGTTGAGGACGTAGCTGTCGCCGTCGCGGCGCGCGGTCGACCGCATCCCGGCCAGGTCCGAGCCGGTCCCCGGCTCGGTCATCGCGATCGCCCACATCTCCTGGCCGGAGACGAAGCCCGGCATCCAGCGCTTCATCTGCTCCGGCGTCGCGAGCTTGAGCAGGTAGGGCAGGCAGAGCTCGAGGTGCACGCCGACGCCGCCGAGGTGGACGCCCGCCCGGGCCGTCTCCTCCGTCAGTACGGCCGAGAACTTGAACGAGTGGATCCCCGCGCCGCCGTACTCCTCGGGGACCTCGATGCCCAGGATGCCGAGGTCGCCGAGCTTGGTGTAGAGCTCGCGGTCGACGACACCGGCGTCGTACCACTCCTGGTAGTGCGGGACGACCTCCGACTCCAGGAAGGACCGGAAGGTCTTGCGGAAGTCCTCGTGCTCCTCGGTGAAGACGCTGCGGCGCATGGTGTTCCTCTCACGACGATGGGCGAAGCACCATCATGACACCATCACTGTCACGGTCGCCGCAGGGTCAGCGGACGGAGTCCCCGCCCGCCTCGCGGAGCAGCTGCTCGAAGGGCGTCGGCGCCGCGAACTCGTCCGCGACCGAGCGGCGCTGCGGCGCGGGAGCCGGGGCGCCCGAGCCGGCGCCGAGCAGGGCGGCGAGCTCCCCGGCCGCACGCTGGACGCGCTTGTCCAGACTGCCGTCATCGCTCGCACCGAAGTCCTCGCTGGCGGCGAAGACGCCGGTCGGGACGACCACGGCACGCAGGTAGGCGAACAGCGGCCGGAGCGCGTGGTCGAGCACCAGGCTGTGCCGGGCCGTGCCCGCGGTCGCGGCGATCACGACCGGCTTGCCGTCGAGGGTGCCCGGCTCCAGGACGTCGAAGAAGGTCTTGAAGAGCCCCGAGTACGACGCCGAGAACACCGGCGTGACGACGACGAGCGCGTCCGCGTGGCGGACCTGCTCGAGCGCGCCCGCGAGGTCGCCCGTCGGGAAGCCGGTGAGCAGGTGGTCGGCCAGCGCGTGGGCCAGCGGCCGGAGCTCGACGTGCTGGACGTCGACCTCCTGGCCGCGGGCGCCGACGGCCCGCTCGACCGCGTCGCCGAGCTTGTCGGCGAGCAGCTTCGTCGACGACGGGACGGAGAGTCCCGCCGAGACGACGACGATCCGCTTGGTCATGCGTCCACCTCCTCGCGGTCGGTCGTGCCGGTCATGGTGTCCTCGGCGTGCACGGTGCTGTCCTTCGCGCCACCAGCGGCCGCGACGAGCGAGGCGTGGGTGGGCGCGTCCGGGATGTCGGCCGGGCGTCCCTCGGCGAAGCCCTTGCGCATCTCGGGCAGGATCTCGCCGAGCAGGTCGAGCTGCTCCAGGACGGTCTTGAGCGGGAGTCCCGCGTGGTCGACCAGGAAGAGCTGGCGCTGGTAGTGGCCGGCGTACTCACGGAACGACAGGGTGCGCTCCAGGACCTGCTGCGGGGAGCCGACGGTGAGCGGCGTGTGCTCGGTGAACTCCTCCAGCGACGGGCCGTGGCCGTAGACCGGGGCGTTGTCGAAGTAGGGGCGGAACTGCCGGACGGCCTCCTGGCTGTCCTTGTGCATGAAGATCTGGCCACCGAGGCCGACGATCGCCTGGTCCGCACGGCCGTGGCCGTAGTGCTCGTAGCGCTCGCGGTAGAGGTTGACCATCTGCGCGGCGTGCGAGGGCGGCCAGAAGATGTGGTTGTGGAAGTAGCCGTCGCCGTAGTAGGCCGCCTGCTCGGCGATCTCGGGGCTGCGGATCGAGCCGTGCCACACGAACGGCGCGACACCGTCCAGCGGACGCGGCGTCGAGGTGTAGCCCTGGAGCGGCGTACGGAAGCGGCCCTCCCAGTCGACGACGTCCTCGTTCCACAGCCGGCGCAGCAGCGCGTAGTTCTCGATCGCCAGGTTGATGCCTTGGCGGATGTCCTTGCCGAACCACGGGTAGACGGGACCGGTGTTGCCGCGGCCCATCATCAGGTCGACGCGGCCGTCGGTGAGGTGCTGGATCTTGGCGTAGTCCTCGGCGATCAGCACGGGGTCGGTCGTGGTGATGAGGGTCGTCGCGGTCGAGAGGATGATGTTCTCGGTCTGCGCGCCGATGTAGGCCAGGGTCGCGGTCGGGTTGGACGCGATGAACGGCGGGTTGTGGTGCTCGCCGGTCGCGAAGACGTCCAGGCCGATCTCCTCGGCCTTCTTGGCGATCGCGACGGTCGCCTTGATCCGCTCGTGCTCCGTCGGGGTCCGGCCCGTGGTGGGGTCCGTGGTGACGTCGCCGACGGTGAAGATCCCGATCTGCATGGTGATCCGCTCCCTGGTGTGGTGGTGTCGCTGTCACCCCGCACAACGGGTGACATGTCAACTATATTCCACCGGGTGCCAGCCGTCGAACGATGAGCACCGCGCGGTCGTCGTCACCCCGGTCGACCTGCGCGATGAGCCGCTTCGCGGCCCCCTCCCAGCCGTCGAGCACTGCGGTGCGCGCAGCGGCGCGGAGCCAGGCGATGCCCTCGTCGATGTCGGCGGAGCGCGACTCGACGACGCCGTCGGTGTAGAACATCAGCGCCTCACCGGGCGTGAGCACGCCGGTCGTCTGGCCGAACTCCGGTGCGTCGCACACCCCCAGCGCGGTGCCGCGGGCGTTGTCGATCACCCACTCGGCCGTCGCGAGCGACCAGTGCAGGGCGGGCGGGTGGCCGGCGCTGCGGATCAGGTACTCCCCCGTGGCGAGGTCGAGCACGACCTGCACGGCCGTCGCCAGGTCCTCGTCGGACGGCTGGCGCTGGAGGTAGGCGTTGGCGGCGCCCAGCAGCGCGTCGTCCGGTACGGCGACGACGAGGCTCTCGAGCGCGCCGGCGAACCTCACCGCGGCCGGCACCGCCGACTCACCGCCGCCGCACACGTCGACGAGCACGGCCTGGAGCCGCTGCTGGTCGGCCGACAGGTCGCTCACGATGAAGTCGCCGCCGTACGCGAAACCGGAGGCGGCGAGCATCGCCGACTGGTGCGACCAGCCCGCGGGGAGCGCCGGCATGCGCCCGCGCGCGAGCAACCTGTCGCGCAATCTGGCCCATTCGGCGTGATCCTGCATGCCGACAGGGTAGGGCCGGGTAACCTTCCTTCGGGCCCGGTCCGGCCAACCCCCCTTGGTCGGACCGGGTTCCTCCGTCAGGCGTCCTCGCCGGCTCCTAGAATCGGGGCGTGAGCGAGCCGACCGACGTCGAGACCACCGTCGACATCCTGGGCGAGCCGTGGGTCGTGGAGACGATCCCGCTCGACGACGACTTCGAGGGCGAGGTCGTGGCCACCCTGGTCAGCCGCCGCGGTGACAGCCCGACCGAGCACGCCGTCCTGCACGTGCACGGGTTCTCCGACTACTTCTTCCACACCGAGTACGGCGAGTGGTGGCTCGAGCGCGAGCACGACGTCTACGGCCTCGACCTCCGCAAGTACGGCCGGTCGATCCGTCCGCACCAGTCCGCGACCTATGTCGCCGACCTGGAGGAGTACTTCGCGGACCTCGACGCGGCGTGGGAGCGGATCACCGTCCGCGACGGCCACACGAGGGTCGTCGTCTCCGGACACTCGACGGGCGGGCTGATCGTCGCGCTGTGGGCCGACGCCCGTCAGCCGGCGGAGCTCGCCGGGCTCCTGCTCAACTCCCCCTGGCTCGACCTCCAGGGCCGTCCCGCGCTGCGCACGCCGGTCGCCGGCCTGCTCATCGACCAGGTCGGCCGTCGCCAGCCGATGCGCTCGCTGCCGCGCGAGGTCAAGGGCCACTACGCGCGCAGCCTGCACCGCGACCACGAGGGCGAGTGGGACTTCGACCTCACCTGGAAGCCGGTCGAGTCGTTCCCCGTCCGGTTCGGCTGGTTGCGCGCCATCCGCAAGGGCCACGCCCGCCTGCAGGCGGGACTCTCGGTGGCGGCGCCCGTCCTGGTCCTCTCCTCCGACCGCAGCAGCTCGCCGTCGGCGATGGACGAGGACGTCTTCAGCACCGACATCGTGCTCGACGTCCGGCAGATCCGGCGCTGGTCGACCGCCGTCGGCCCGCACGTCACTTATGCGGCCGTCCCGGGAGCCGTCCACGACGTCGTGCTCTCGCGTCCGGAGCCCCGGGCACGGGCCTACGAGGAGATCCGACTCTGGTTGGACGCCTACGTCCTCCGCAGCCGCTAACCTCGCGCCATGGATCCCGTCACCGGACTCTCGCTCGGCCGCATCGTCATCGGCATCGGCTCCCTCGTCGCTCCCTCGGCCACGGCCCGGCTCTTCGGCATCGACCCCGCCGCCAACCCGAACATGGGTGTCATCAACCGGATGTTCGGCGCCCGCGAGATCGCGCTCGGCGCGGTCACGCTGGTCTCCAAGGGCTCGCTGCGCCGCAACCTGACCGTGGTCGGCATCGCCGTCGACGGCGCGGACGCCGCCAGCGGTGCGCTCGAGATCGCCGGCGGCGGCCTGCCCAAGCTGCAGGGCGGCGCGCTCGTCGGCATCGCCGCGGGCGCCGTCGGCTCGGGCATCGCCGCGCTGGTCCTCAGCCGCGGCAAGTGACGCGCGGGCGACCGGGCGCCCCCGGCGTCAGGTCGCCAGCATCACGGTGACGGCCACCAGGCCGACCACCACGATCGCGCCGCGCAGCACGAGCGGCGGCAGCTTGCGGCCCACCGCCGCGCCCAGGAAGCCGCCGATCACCGCACCGACGGCGATCACCGCCACGACCAGCCAGTCGACCTCGGCGTCGCTGCCGAGCAGGCCGAGCTCGGCCACCACGACGAAGATCAGCCCGGCCACGCCGTTGACGACGGCCACGAGCACGTTCTTCACGCCGTTGAGCCGCTGCAGGCCCTCGTTGACCCCGATCCCGAGCACGCCCATCAGGATCACGCCCTGGGCGGCGCCGAAGTAGCCGCCGTACACGCCGGTCAGGAAGGCGGCGGCCAGCACCCACGGCGGACCCGTGGGCGATTCCCTCGTCGCGTCGCCGGTACGACGCTCGGCCCGCGCGGCGACGTACCGCGACAACCGCGGCTGGACCACCACCAGCGTCACGCCCAGCAGGATGAGCACCGGTACGACGGCCTCGAAGGCCCCGGGAGGCAGCACGAGCAGCAGCACCGCCCCCAGCACGCCCCCGGTCGTGGAGAAGACCAGCAGCCGCACGATCCGGGTGCGCTGGCCCTCCAGCTCGCATCGGTAGCCGACGGCGCCGGCGACCGATCCCGGCACGAGGCCGAGGCTGTTGGACATGTTGGCGGTCACGGGGGGAACGCCGAGCGCCAGCAGGGTCGGGAAGGTGATGAGGGTGCCGGAGCCGACGACGGCGTTGATCGTCCCGGCGCCGACGCCCGCGAGCAGGACGGCGGCGATCTCGAGGATGGTCACGGCTGGGCGGGAGGCTCCCCCGGCTGGCCCGGGCGTGCCGCGCTCTCGGCCTCGGCGATGGCCTCCTGGACCGCCTCGCTGGTGCCGGTCACCGACTCCACCGGCTCGGACGGGCCCATGTCGACGCGCTTGGCCGGGCCGGAGGTCGACCTCGGGATGCCGGCGACCTCGTGGATCGAGGAGCCGAGGCCCTCGAGCGCCTTGGTGATCTCGGACGGGATGACCCACACCTTGTTGGCGTCGCCCTCGGCGATGCGCGGCATCATCTGGAGGTACTGGTAGGCGAGCAGCGACTGGTCCGGGCGGCCGTCGTGGATCGCCTGGAAGACCGTCTGGATCGCCTGCCCCTCGCCCTGGGCCCGCAGGATCTGGGCCTCCCGCTCGGCCTGGGCGCGCAGGATCTGCGACTCGCGCTCACCCTCGGCGTTGAGGATCGCGGCCTGCTTGTTGCCCTCCGCGGTGAGGATGGCCGACTGGCGCTGGCCCTCCGCGGTGAGGACGAGGGCGCGCTTGTCGCGCTCGGCGCGCATCTGCTTCTCCATCGCGTCCTTGATGGACGGCGGCGGGTCGATCCCCTTGATCTCGACGCGCTTGACCTTGATGCCCCAGCGCCCGGTCGTCTCGTCGAGCACTGCGGACAGGCCGCTGTTGATCGACTCGCGGCTGGTCAGCGTCTGCTCGAGGTCCATGCCGCCGACGACATTGCGCAGCGTGGTCATGGTGAGCTGCTCGATCGCCTGGATGTAGTTGGAGATCTCGTACGTCGCCGCGATGGGGTCGGTGACCTGGAAGTAGATGACCGTGTCGACGTCGACCGTCAGGTTGTCCTCGGTGATGGCGGCCTGGGGCGGGAAGCTGACGACCTGCTCGCGCAGGTCGATCATGTAGCGCACCTTGTCGATGAAGGGCACCACGAAGTTCAGGCCCGCGGGCAGCGTCTCCTTGTACTTGCCGAAGCGCTCGACGATGCCGGTGTAGGCCTGCGGCACCACCCGGATCGACTTCGCGACCACGGTGATCACGAAGAGAAGCAGGAGGATCAGGACGACCAGGACGACCATGGGGGGCTCCTTCAGCCGGGGTCTGGGGGGTCAGTTCGCTTCGGGAAGCGCGGGCGGAGCAGGCGGGTCGCTCACCGGGCGCACCACGGCGGTGGCGCCGCCGATGGAGACGATCTCGACGGTACGCCCGACCTCGATGCCGGACTCCGCGCCCGCGGAGACGGCCAGCCAGCTCTCGCCGCCGATCTTCACGCGGCCGGGCCGGTGCTCGGCGACGGCCTCGGTGACGATGCCGCGCGACCCGACCAGGCTCGCCGGTCCGAGGACCAGGTCCGGTCCACCGTGCAGGCGGCGTACGAGCGGTGGGCGGACGCCGGCCAGGAGCAGCAGCGCTGCAGCCGAGGCGACGAGGACCTGGACGACGACGCTGTCGGTCAGGAAGGCCGCGCCCATGCCGGCGAGCGCACCGCCGGCGAGCATGAGCAGGAACAGGTCCATGCTGAGCAGCTCGGCCAGCGCGAGGGCGATCCCAACGGCGAGCCAGGTCTCCCAGAGGTGGTCGCGCAGCCAGTCCATGACCGAACCCTAACCGTGGCGACTAGCCACGCCGCTGGCGGCGGCGGGCGGCGTACCGTCCGTCGTTCTGCTCCAGCACGAGCGGCATGCCGAAGGTCGCCGACAGGGCCTCGGCGTTGAGCGTCGACTCCATCGGACCCTGCGCCACGACGCCGCCACCGCGCAGCATCAGCACATGGGTGAAGCCCGGCGGGATCTCCTCGACGTGGTGCGACACGAGGACGGTCGCCGGCGACGTCGGGTCGTAGGCGAGCACCGACATCGTCGACACCAGGTCCTCGCGGCCGCCGAGGTCGAGGCCGGCAGCCGGCTCGTCGAGGAGCAGCAGCTCGGGGTCGGTCATCAGGGCGCGGGCGATCTGGACGCGCTTGCGCTCGCCCTCGCTGAGCGTCCCGAAGGTGCGGTCGGCGAGGTGCATGACACCGACCTCCCGCAGGAGCGCGTCGGCGCGGGCGTGGTCGACGTCGTCGTACTGCTCGCGCCAGCGGCCCAGCACGGCGTACGACGCCGACAGCACCACGTCACGGACCTTCTCGTCGCGCGGGATCAGCTCGGCGAGCGCGGCGCTCGAGACGCCGATGCGCGGACGCAGCTCGAACACGTCGACGGTCCCGATCAGCTCACCGAGCACGCCGACGGCACCGGTGGTGGGATACATCTGGGCGGCGGCGACCTGCATCAGCGTGGTCTTGCCCGCACCGTTCGCCCCGAGCAGGATCCACCGCTCCCCCTCGCGGACCACCCAGCTCACGCGGTCGAGCAGCGTGGCCTGGCCACGCCGTACGGTCACCTCTGCGAGCTCGAGCACGGCGGACATGAAGGCCACCCTAACGACTAGGTTTGCACCGTGAGTGGACTCCCCGCATCTGGCCGGCTCGCGTGGTGGGGTACGGCGTGGCTGCAGGGCCGGATCGGACCGGACGCCTTCCTCGACGGCGTGCTCGGCGACGACGCGGCGCACGTGGTCGGTGGCCCCGACGGCGCCTCTCCCCTCCTGCTCGAGCTCGCCGACGCCCGCAACCGGGGCGCGACCGGCGTCGCGGCGGTCTTCCCCGTGCCCGGCGACCCGGCCGGCTTGCGGGGGCCGCGGGAGCTCAACGCGGCCGCGATCGACGCCGGCGAGGCCGCCCTCCTGCTCGGCGCCGCGACCGCGCTGGTGCCCGCCCAGGTCGGGCGCGCCGTCGAGTGGACCGTGCTGCCCGCGGAGCGGCGTCCCCCGCTCGACCTCGGCGAGGCCGACCGGGCGCTGCGGTCCGGGCTGCTGGCGGCGGCGAACCTGCTCGCGGAGCTGGACGTGGCGAGCTGGCAGCCGGAGGTCGCCGACGAGCTGCACGACCTGCGGGCCGCCGTACCGCTGCCGGCGCCGGAGGGCGTCCCGGCCCGGTCCGTCGAGCTCGCCGGGCGTGCGCAGCACCTGCTGGCCGTCGCCCAGCTGGCCCTCGGCGACGACGGCGGAGCGGTCAGTGCGGGCGAGGCGGCGGCCCGGCGGGCCGCGATCGAGCCGCTCGAGCGGGCCGCGCGGCACGCCCTCGGCGCCGCGTGCTCGCCCGACGGCTGGCCACCGGCTCGGTGACAGCCCCCGGAGCCGATAGCCTGCAGCCGCGATGAGCCCTCACGACGCCCCTGACACGCTGCTGATCACCGTCACCGGAACGGACCGGCCGGGCGTGACGTCCGCGGTCCTCGAGACCCTCTCCCTCTCCGGGGTCTCGGTCGTCGACGTCGAGCAGATCCTGATGCGCGGGCGGCTCGTGCTCGGCGTGCTGGTCACCGCGCCGCGCGACGCCAAGAAGCTGCGCAAGGCCGTCACCGAGACCGTCGAGGCACTCGGCATGAGCGTCGACATCGAGCGCGGCTCCGGCGACAACCGCAGCCGCTCGCGCGACCGCGCCCACGTCACGATCATCGGCGCTCCCCTCAAGGCATCGGCCATGGCGGCGATCGCCGGCCGGATCGCCGACTGCGGCGGCAACATCGACCGCATCGAGCGGATGGCGCGCTACCCCGTGACCGCCATCGAGCTGCACACCTCGGGCGCCGCGCCGGACCGCCTCCGGACCCTGCTCGCCGTCGAGGCGGCCCGCCACGGCATCGACGTCGCCGTCCAGCCGGCCAGCCTCCTGCGCCACGGCGTCCGCCTGATCGTGATGGACGTCGACTCGACGCTCATCCAGGGCGAGGTCATCGAGATGCTCGCCGAGCACGCCGGCTACGGCGCCGAGGTCGCCGACGTCACCGAGCGTGCGATGCGCGGCGAGCTCGACTTCGAGCAGTCGCTGCGCGCCCGGGTCAAGCTGCTCGCGGGACTCGACGCGTCCGTCATCGACGAGGTGTACGACGCCATCGTGGTCAACCCCGGCGCCCGGACGATGGTCCGCACCCTGCGCCGGCTCGGCTACCGGTTCGCCATCGTGTCCGGCGGGTTCAGCCAGATCACCGACCGGCTCGCCGAGGACCTCGGCATCCACCGCGCCCGCGCGAACACGCTCGAGATCGTCGACGGCAGGCTCACCGGCGAGGTCGTCGGCGAGGTGGTGGACCGGGCCGGCAAGGCGCGGGCACTGCGCGAGTTCGCCGCCGACCTCGGCGTCCCCGAGGCGGCCACCATCGCGATCGGCGACGGCGCGAACGACCTCGACATGCTCGACGCCGCGGGCCTCGGCATCGCGTACAACGCGCGCCCGGTCGTGCGCGAGGCGGCCGACACCTCGCTCACCGTGCCCTACCTCGACACGATCATGTACCTCCTCGGGATCAGCCGCGAGGAGATCGAGGCGGCCGACGCCGAGGCCGGGATCGTGACCCCGGCTCCCCCGCTGGCCTGATCCGGGCCCGGCTCGCCTCAGGGCCCGGTCAGGGTCCGGTCAGGCCCGGGCGACGTGGAAGGCGTCGAGCCGGGCCGCCATGGGCGCCAGGTCCGCCCAGGCGCCGTCGACGGTGAAGATCGCCGCCGTGCTGGTCGGGAAGCTGCCGAGCGCGACGGAGCCGGTCGCGGCACCCTCGCCGTCGTCGAGGAGCTGGACCAGCATCCCCATCGTCGGGTTGTGCCCGACGACCACGACCGTCGCAGCGTCGTCCTTCGTGCCGCGGACCAGGTCGAGGACGCCCTCCTCGTCGGTGCCGTAGAGGTTGCCGTCGTACTCGGGCACGAGGGTCCAGCCGGCTCCGGCGGCGACGACGTCCCAGGTCTCACGGGTGCGGGCGGCGTACGAGACGTAGGCGGCATCGGGGGCCACGCCCTCGGCCGCGAGCCACTCGCCGAGCATCCGGCCCTCGACCCGGCCCCGGTCGGCCAGCACGCGCTCCACGTCGGTGGGCGCGTACGGCTCCGCCTTGGCGTGCCGGATGATGACGAGACGCCGAGAGTTCTGCACGTGCTCACCCTACGACGTGGGCCATGCTGGATCCGTGGACCCGTACGGCACGACACACCTGGTGCCGCTGGGCCTGTTCGTCGTGGGCCTGGCGGTCGCGGTCGTGCTGGGCAGGCGACACGCGGAGGCCGACGGGCCGACCCGGTTCAGCCGCGCCTGGGCGCTCCTCGTGCCGGCGGTGACGATCCCGTTCCAGGTGATCGACCTCGTCGCGAACTTCGACATCGACGTCACGCTGCCGCTGCACCTGTGCGACCTGGCCTGGATCGCCGCGACCTGGGCGCTGTGGACGCACCGTCCGTTCCCGGTGGCGCTGACCTACTTCTGGGGTCTCACGCTAACGATCCAGGGCGTGCTCACGCCCTCGCTCAACGAGGACCTGCCGCACCCGCGGTACTTCGCCTTCTGGGCGCTGCACCTGCTGATCGTGTGGGCGGCGGTGTACCTCGTCGTCGGGCTGCGCCGGGCGCCGCGCTGGCAGGACTACCGTGCCGCCGTCGTCACGACGCTGGCGTGGGCCGTGGCGACGTACACCTTCAACGTGCTGGCCGACACCAACTACGGCTACCTCGTCCGCAAGCCGCGCTCGTCGATCCTCGACCTGCTCGGCCCGTGGCCGTGGTACGTCGTCGAGGAGATCGCGATCGTGGTCACGGCCTGGGCGCTGCTGACCGTCGCCGCCCAGTGGTGGGCGGCGCGTGCGGCAGGACCGTCAGGCACCCATGGCGTGGAAGCCGCCGTCGACGTGGACGATCTCGCCGGTGGTGGCCGGGAACAGGTCTGACAGCAGGGCGCAGACCGCCTTGGCGGTCGGCTCCTGGTCGGTGTTGTCCCAGCCGAGCGGCGACTTCGTGGTCCACATCGACTCGAGGTCCTCGAAGCCGGGGATGGCCTTGGCGGCCAGCGTGCGCAGCGGGCCGGCGGAGACCAGGTTGACCCGGACACCCTCGGAGCCGAGGTCGCGCGCGAGGTAGCGGTTGGTCGACTCGAGGGCCGCCTTGGCGACGCCCATCCAGTCGTAGACCGGCCAGGCGACCGACGCGTCGAAGGTGAGGCCGACGATCGAGCTGCCCGGCTGCAGCAGGGGGCGGCAGGCGACGGCGAGGGACTTCAGGGAGTACGCCGAGACCTCGACGGCCTGCGCGACGTCCTTCCACGGACCCTCGAGGAACTTGCCGCCGAGCAGCGTCTCCGGGTTGCCGTAGGCGATCGAGTGGACGACCCCGTGGAGGACCGCGTCCTCGCCGAGCGCCTCGCGCACCGCGCCCGGGAGGGCGGCGAGGTGCTCGGGGTCGGTGACGTCGAGCTCGATGACCTCGGGCAGCACCGGGAGGCGCTTCACGATCCGGCGGGTGATCCGCAGGGCCTGGCCGAAGTTCGACACGAGGACGGTCGCGCCCTGCTCCTGCGCGAACTTCGCGACCGCGAAGCCGATCGAGGTGTCGAGGGTGACGCCCGCGACGAGGACGTTCTTGCCGGCGAGAATGCCGTTGCTGTTGATGGTGGTCTCCGTCATTGTCAGTGCCCCATTCCGAGTCCGCCGTCGACAGGGATGACCGCGCCGGTGACGTACGACGCCGACGAGCTCGCCAGCCAGAGCACGGCTCCGGCGACCTCCGTCGGGTCGGCGTACCGGCCGAGCGGGACCTGGCTCCGGATGCCTTCCTTCTGCTCGTCGGTGAGCACCGCGGTCATGTCGGTGTCGACGTAACCGGGCGCCACGACGTTCGCGGTGATGGACCGCGGGCCGAGCTCGCGGGCCATCGAGCGGGCCATGCCCACCAGGCCGGCCTTCGAGGCGGCGTAGTTGACCTGGCCGGGCGAGCCGAGCAGGCCGACGACGCTGGAGATGAAGATGATCCGGCCCTTCTTCTGGCGCAGCATGCCCTTGGCGGCACGCTTGGCCAGCCGGAAGGATCCGGTGAGGTTCGTGTCGATCACCGACTGCCAGTCGTCCTCCGACATGCGGAGCAGCAGGGTGTCGGCGGTGATGCCGGCGTTGGCGACGAGCACCTCGACGGGGCCGTGGGCCTCCTCGGCCGCGGCGAAGGCGGCGTCGACGGCAGCGGCGTCGGTGATGTCGGCCTTGAGCTCGAGCGCGCCGTCGGGCGCACCGCCGCTCCGGGTGGTGACGGCGACCTTGTCGCCGTTGGCGAGGAACGCTTCGGCGATGGCGCGGCCGATGCCGCGGTTGCCGCCGGTGACCAGGACGGATCGGGGTTCGTTCACGCTCCTGACGCTACGGGCGTCGGTGCCTGCCGCTCGCCCGCGGCAGGCACCAAGTTCGCCCCGCTCCCTTGTAGGGGTCCTACAAGGGAGCTCGACAGGCGGTTGCCTACTCGTCGTCCTCCAGCCGGAAGCCGATCTTCATCGTGACCTGGAAGTGCTCGACCTGGCCGTCCTTGACCTGGCCACGGACCTGGGTGACCTCGAACCAGTCGAGGTGGCGCAGGGTCTGGCCGGCGCGGTCGACGCCGTTGCGGATGGCCTGGTCGATGCCGTCGGGAGAGGTGCCGACGATCTCGCTGATGCGGTAGGTGCGATTGGACATGCGGATCAGCCTAGTCCTGCGGCCCGGCGTAGGCTGGGGGCATGTCCTCCTCGCGTCACGGCCGCTCGCACGAGCCCGACGCGATCCGGATCACCACGGCGGGCGACAGCCCGGAGGCCGACATCGCCCGGCGGCAGAAGAAGTACGCCATCGCGATGGGCATCCGCACCCTGTGCTTCATCGGCGCAGCCATCACCGGCGCAGCCGGCCTGCACTGGGTCTGGCCCTTCCTCATCCTCGCCTCGCTGTTCCTGCCGTACGTCGCCGTCGTGATGGCCAACGCCAACGACAGCCGCTCCACGGAGCTCCCGCTCACCGGTGGCGGCGACGCGCAGCGCCAGCTCGGACCGGGCGGCCATGGAGACTGAGCCCGACTTCTGCTCGGCCAAGGGCTGCCGGGCCGACGCCGTGTGGCAGCTGCACTGGAACAACCCCAAGCTGCACACCCCCGAGCGCCGCAAGATCTGGTTGGCCTGCGACGACCACCGCGAGTCCCTCGAGCACTTCCTCGGCGCCCGCGGCTTCCTCAAGGACACCCTCCCCCACCCCTGACTTGCCGCTCTGCCGGGTCGAGTTGCCGGTCCGGCGCGGCGAGTTGCCGATCTGGCGCGTCGAGTTGCCGGTCTGCCCGACCGACTCGCCAATCTGCTCCGACGAGTCGGCCCCATGAGTCACTCCATCAGCCACCGCCCGCCCACAGGTCGATCCGTCGCAACGACCATCCACAGCCATGAAGGCACCCCCGTCGCTCACCGACCGGAGTGACGACAGTCGTGCAGCATGGAGATCAACGACTTGCCGGTCGAGCCCTTCCTGATCCGCAATGCAGAAGCGCTCGGGCTCACCCGGCGGCAGGTTCAACTGGCGACGGAGGACGGTCTGCTGGTCCGGGCCGCCAACGGCGTCTACCGACGCTCAGACATCGCCGACACGATCCAGGCACGTGCACTGGTCGTTGCTTGCGCGGTGGCAGCTCACCACGTGGCGGTGGACCGGACCGCAGCTTGGCTCCATGGGGTGGAGATGCTGACCCTCGACGAGCAGGTGCTGCCGCCGCCGATCGAGAGCTGCGCGCTGCGCGGGCGTCGCCCGTCGCGCCGACCGGAACTGGACGGCCGAACGCGCGATCTCGCCCCGGATGACGTCATGGTCGTCGACGGTGTCCGGGTCACCACGCCGCTACGAACCGCTCTTGACCTCGGCTGTCACCTCCGTCAGCGAGAGGCCTTCGCAGCGATGTGTCTTCTGGCCCGAGGGCACGCCTTCAATTCCCGGGACCTCGTCCACGAGCTCCCGAGATTCCGTGGGCGTCGCGGCGTGATCCAGCTGCGCGCCCTCGCACCACTGGTGGATCCGCGCGTCGAGTCGCACCGGGAGGCGTGGACCCTGCTGGAGATCGTCGGCTCGGGCTTGCCGGCCCCGCAACCCCAGTGGTGGGTCGAGATCGACGGTGTTCCGACCTATCGCCTGGACTTCGCCTATCCCCTCGCCCGGGTATGCGTCGAGTACGACGGCTTCGAGCACCATCTGCGAACGCCGGAGCAACGCGAGCACGACGAGAGGCGACGCCGCTGGCTGCACGAGGCGGGGTGGACGGTCATCGTGATCCGCCGCGGTGACTTCGCCGACGGCGCCTCGGCGCGCTGGACCCGTGAGCTGCGAGAGGCCCTCACGCCGTCGTACACGAACCGGCGCTGGTGACAGCTCGCACCGCGGAACCGGCAACTCGCGCCGCCAAAGTGGCAACTCGGCGGAGGAGGGGGAGCGTCAGCCGCCGATGGCGGACATGGGGCGGTCGGGCTGGAGGAAGGTGGGGTCGTCGATGCCGTGACCCGGGAGCTTGCCCCACATGGCAGTGCGCCAGCGCTCGGCGAGCTCGGCGTCGGTGGCACCGGCGCGCAGGGCGAGGCGGAGGTCGGACTCGGAGCGGGCGAAGAGGCAATTGCGGACCTGGCCGTCGGCGGTGAGCCGGACCCGGTCGCAGTCGCCGCAGAACGGGCGGGTCACCGAGGCGATCACGCCGACCGTGGCCGGGCCGCCGTCGACGGTGAACAGCTCGGCGGGAGCGCTCCCCCGCGGCTCGGAGGCGGTCGACAGCGTGAAGGCGGCCGACAGCGAGGCCAGGATCTCGTCGGCGGTGACCATCTCGGCGCGGCTCCACCCGTGCTGGGCGTCGAGCGGCATCTGCTCGATGAAGCGGAGCTGGTAGCCGCGCTCGATGCACCACGCGAGCAGCTCGGGCGCCTGGTCGTCGTTGACGCCACGCAGGAGCACGGCGTTGACCTTGACCGGGCCGAGCCCGGCGGCCTCCGCGGCGGCCAGCCCGGCCACCACGTCGTCGAGGCGATCGCGTCGGGTGATCTCGTGGAAGGAGTCGCGGCGCACCGTGTCGAGGCTGACGTTGACCCGGTTGAGCCCCGCGTCGGCGAGGGCGCCGGCCGTGCGGGCGAGGCCGAGCGCGTTGGTGGTGATCGACATCTCGACGTCGGCGTCGCGCTCGCGCACGCGGCGGACGATGTCGACGAGCCCGCGGCGCACGAGCGGCTCGCCGCCGGTGAACCGGATCTCCTCGACGCCGAGCTCGCCCACGGCGATCCCGATCAGCCGGACGACCTCGTCATCGGTGAGCTGGTCGTCGGTGGGCAGCCAGTCGAGGCCCTCGGCCGGCATGCAGTAGGTGCAGCGCAGGTTGCAACGATCGGTCAGCGAGACCCTCAGGTCCGTCGCCACCCGTCCGTACTGGTCGATCAAGGGCTGCACCCCACCATCCTAGGCCGCCTACTGGTTGGAACCAGGCTGGTCCTACCTTTGTCGGGTGCGATCGTGGCTGGCCTCCTGGCGATTCCTGCTCAGCAGGCGCTGGGTGCTCTTCTTCCTCGCCATCATCGTGGTCGGCTACGGCACGTGGTGGCTCGGCGAGTGGCAGTTCGGCCGGCTCGAGGACCGCAAGGAGCGCAACGCCTATGTCGTCGCCAACGAGAGCCGCGAGCCGATCCCGGTGACCGACGTCCTCGCCCCCGGCAAGGACGTCGCCGAGAGCGACGAGTGGCGGCTGGTCACCGCCACCGGCGTGTACGACGCCGAGGAGACCATCGTCGTGCGCTACCGCACCCGCAAGGGCGCCCCCGGCGTCGAGGTCGTCGTCCCGCTCGTGACCGCCGACGGCACCGCCGTCGTGGTCGACCGGGGCTGGTTCGCCACCGACGACCCCGAGATCGGCGCCGACGAGCTGCCCGCCCCTCCGGAGGGCGAGGTCACCGTCACCGGCTGGGTCCGCGCCGACGGCGAGGGCGACAGCACGGAGATCGTGGGTCACTCGACCCGGGCGATCTCCAGCGAGAGGATCGGCGACGCGATCGACACCCCGGTCCTCACCGGCTTCGTGGCGCTCAAGGCCGAGGACCCGGCCCCGGACGAGGCGCTCGCACCGGTCGAGCTCCCCGAGCTCGGCGAGGGCCCGCACTTCTTCTACGGCCTCCAGTGGTGGTTCTTCGGGGTGCTCGGCGTCGGCGGCTTCGCCTATCTCGCCTGGGACGAGCGCAAGAACGGTCGCCGCGGCGACCGGCGCCCGCAGCGGAAGGCCCGCGGACCGTTCTCCCGGCGCACCGACGACGAGGACGAGGACCGACGCGCGGCTCAGAGCCCGCGCGACATCCCGCCGTCGACCGGCACCATCACCCCGGACAGGAACGACGCGACGGGCGAGAGCAGGAACGCCGCCACCCGGCCGAACTCCTCCGGCCGGCCGTAGCGCCCGAGCGGGATCTGCGCGACGGCGGCTGCCTTCGAGGCCTCCGCGTCGCCGGTCGAGGCGTCCAGCTCGGCCACCCGCTCCGTCGCGATCCGCCCCGGGAGGAGCCCGTTGACGCGGATCCCCCGCGGGCCGAGCTCGTCGGCGAGGTTCTTCGCCACCATCGCCAGCCCGGGCCGGAGGCCGTTCGAGATGGCGAGACCGGCGATCGGCTGGCGCACGCTGGTGGACAGCACGAACGCGATCGAGCCGCCCTCGCCGAGCGCGGCGGCCGTCGTACGGGCCAGCCGGACGGCGCCGAGGAAGACCGAGTCGAAGGCGGCGAGCCACTGCTCGTCGGTCATGTCGGTGACCTTGCCGCCCGGCGGGCCGCCGACGCTGACGAGGACGCCGTCGAGCCGGCCCCAGGCGTCCTTCGCCGCCGCGACGAGCCGGTCGGCGGAGTCCGGCGCCGCGTTGTCGGCGACCACGCCGACGGCGCACCCGGCCCCACCGACGGCTTCCAGCGCGGCGACGGCCGCGTCGACCGACTCCTGTCGTCGCCCGGAGACGACCACTCGCGCGCCGTCGGCGACCAGCGCCTCGGCGGTGGCGTGCCCGAGCCCGCGGGTGGCGCCGGTGAGCAGGTAGACGTGGTCGCGAACCCCGAGGTCCATCAGCTGGTCTCCATCATGTCGTCGTTGTTCTCGAGCTCCTCCGCGATCCGGGACACCGGTACGACGTCCGGGGCGCCCTTCCGCGCGGCGTCGGCCGTGTGGTCGTCGGGCTGGCGCTGGCTCTCGCGCTCGGCCTCGACCCGCTTCAGGTAGTGCTCCAGCTCGCGCTTGGTCTGGTCGACGTCCCACTGGAGGTAGCCGCGGACCAGCTCGGCCACGTGCGGTGCGGCCGCGACGCCGCGGTCGAAGGTCTCGAAGGAGATCCGCATCCGCCGGGTGAGGATGTCGTCGAGGTGGCGGGCACCCTCGTGCGTGACGGCGTACACGGCCTCGGCCTGCAGGTAGTCCTCGGCGCCCGGCAGCGGCTCGGCGAGGTCCGGCTCGGCGGCGATCAGGTCGAGCACCTCCAGCACCAGCGAGCCGTAGCGCTCGAGCAGGTGCTCGATGCGGTTGATCGCGAGGCCGGACTGGGTGGCGAGGGTGCGGCGCTGGTTCCACAGCGCGTGGTAGCCGTCGGCCCCGACCAGTGGGATGTTCTCGGTGACGCACTCCCCCGACTTGCGCCCGAGCACGGTCTCCAGGCCGTGGACCGCCTCGTCGACGGCGTCGGCGGCCATCACCCGGTAGGTCGTGTACTTGCCGCCGGCGACCACGACGAGCCCCGGCACGCTGTGCGCGACCGCGTGCTCGCGCGACAGCTTCGACGTCGCCTCGGACTCACCCGCGAGCAGCGGCCGGAGGCCGGCGAAGACGCCCTCGACGTCGTCGCGGGTCAACGGCACCTCGAGCACGTCGTTGACGTGGGCGAGCAGGTAGTCGATGTCGCTGGAGCTGGCCGCCGGGTGGTCCTTCGAGAGCTCCCAGTCGGTGTCGGTGGTGCCGATGATCCAGTGCCGCTTCCACGGGATCACGAAGAGCACGGACTTCTCCGTGCGCAGGATGAGCCCGGTCTCGCCCCGGATCCGGTCGCGCGGCACGACCAGGTGGATGCCCTTGCTGGCACGCACCTTGAACTGCCCGCGCTCGCGCGCCATCCCCTGCGTCTCGTCGGTCCACACACCGGTGGCGTTGATGACCTGGGAGGCGCGGATGTCGAAGCGGCGCCCGGTCTCCAGGTCGATGACCGACGCGCCGACGACGCGCTCGCTCTCCTTGATCAGGCCGAGGACGCGGGTGCGGGAGGCCACCGCGGCGCCGTACGTCGCGGCCGTGCGGGCCAGGAACATCGTGTGCCGGGCGTCGTCCACCTGGGCGTCGTAGTAGCGGATCGCGCCGACCAGGGCGTCCTTGCGCAGCGACGGGAACACCTTGCGCGCCCCGTGCCGGGTCAGGTGGCGGTGCAGCGGCAGGCCGTCGCCGTACCCGCTGGCCCTGGACATCGCGTCGTACAGCGCGACGCCGCTGCCGGCGTACCAGCGCTCCCAGCCGCGGCCGTTGAGCGGGTAGAGGAAGGGCACCGGGCGCACCAGGTGCGGCGCGAGGCGCTGCATGAGCAGGCCGCGCTCCTTGAGCGCCTCAGCGACGAGGCGGAAGTCCATCATCTCCAGGTAGCGCAGGCCGCCGTGGATCAGCTTGGAGCTGCGGCTCGACGTCCCGGACGCGAAGTCGCGGGCCTCGACGAGCCCGACGGACAGGCCGCGCGTGGCGGCATCGAGGGCGGCGCCGGCACCCACGACTCCCCCGCCGATGACGAGGACGTCGAAGTGCTGGCTGCCGAGCTTCTTCAGCGCTGCCGAGCGGGCGCGCGGGGAAAGTGCTGCGGGCTTCATCGGTCGGTCTCCACATCCACCCAGTCGAGGGTTCGCTGGACTGCCTTCTTCCACTGCGCGTACCCCGCTGTACGCCGGTCCTCGTCCCACTGGGGCTCCCAGCGGGTGTCCTCCTGCCAGTTCTCCCGCAGCTCGTCGGTCGACGACCAGTAGCCGACCGACAGGCCCGCGGCGTACGCCGCTCCGAGCGCGGTCGTCTCCGGCACGACCGGCCGGCTCACCGGTACGCCGAGGACGTCGGCCTGGATCTGCATGCAGAGGCTGTTCATCGTCACGCCGCCGTCGACCTTGAGCACGCCGAGCTCGACGCCCGAGTCGCTGCACATCGCCTCGACGACGTCACGCGACTGGTAGCAGATCGCCTCCAGCGTCGCCCGGGCGACGTGGGCGTTGGTGTTGAAGCGGGAGAGCCCGACGATCGCACCGCGGGCGTCCGAGCGCCAGTAGGGCGCGAACAGGCCCGAGAACGCGGGCACGAAGTAGACCCCGCCGTTGTCCTCGACCTGCCGGGCGAGCGACTCCGACTCCGATGCCCCGCTGATGATGCCGAGCTGGTCGCGCAGCCACTGCACGGCCGAGCCGGTGACCGCGATCGATCCCTCGAGGGCGTAGACGCAGGGCTGGTCACCGAGCTGGTAGGCCGGCGTGGTCAGCAGCCCGGCCTTCGAACGCACGATCTCCGTGCCGGTGTTGAGCAGCATGAAGTTGCCCGTGCCGTAGGTGTTCTTCGCCTCGCCGGGAGCGAAGCAGACCTGTCCGACCGTGGCCGCCTGCTGGTCGCCGAGGATGCCCGTGATCGGGACCTCGCCGCCGAAGGGGCCGCTGCGCAGCGTCGTACCGAAGGGCGTGGTGGCCGAGGACTCCCGGATCTCCGGCAGCATGGCGCGCGGGACGCCGAAGAAGCCCAGCAGCTCGTCGTCCCACTGCAGCGTCTCGAGGTCCATCAGCATCGTGCGGCTGGCGTTGGTCACGTCGGTGACGTGGACTCCTCCGTCCGGCCCGCCGGTGAGGTTCCACAGCACCCAGGTGTCGGGGGTGCCGAACAGTGCGTCACCGCGCTCGGCCGCCTCCCGCGCGCCCGGGACGTTCTCCAGGATCCACTGCAGCTTGCCGCCCGAGAAGTACGTCGCCGGCGGCAGCCCCGCGCGGTGGCGGATCACGTCGCCGCGGCCGTCGCGGTCCAGCGCCGCCGCGATCGCGTCGGTCCGGGTGTCCTGCCACACGATGGCGTTGTGCAGCGGCCGTCCGGTCCGGCGGTCCCAGACGATGGTGGTCTCGCGCTGGTTCGTGATCCCGACCGCCGCCAGGTCCGCCGCGTCGAGGCGCGCCTTGCCCAGCGCGGTCTTCACGACGGCGGAGGTGCGCTCCCAGATCTCGACCGGGTTGTGCTCCACCCAGCCGGCCCGCGGCAGGACCTGCACGTGCTCCAGCTGGTGCCGCGCCACCTCCCTGCCCTGGTGGTCGAACACCATGAACCGGGTGCTGGTGGTGCCCTGGTCGATGGCCCCCACGAACCGCGCCTGCGCCATGCGCACACCCTACGGGCGCCGGGTCACCTCCCGCGCGACCTCCCACGCCATCTCTCGGGGACGACTCGGGGTCAATCCTGATGCCGGGGGTCCGTGGCGACTGGCAGGGTGGTGCCATGAGCGCCGCCCCCACGACCTCTGTCCCCCCGTCCGTCCCTCCGTCCCGCGCCGCGGCCCGGGCCATCGACCTCCGCAAGGTCTACGGCTCGGGCGACTCCGAGGTCCGTGCCCTCGACGGCGTGTCGATCGACCTCGCGGCCGGTGAGTTCACGGCGATCATGGGCCCCTCCGGCTCCGGCAAGTCCACCCTGATGCATTGCCTGGCCGCCCTGGACACCCCCACGTCGGGGCAGGTCGTCATCGGCGACACAGAGCTCTCCCGGCTGCGCGACAAGGCGCTCACGGCGCTGCGCCGCGACGAGATCGGCTTCGTCTTCCAGGCCTTCAACCTGGTCCCCACGCTCTCGGCCCGGGAGAACATCCTGCTCCCGCTCAGCCTCGCCGGGCGCAAGCCCGACCAGCAGTGGTTCGACACGGTCGTCGACACCGTCGGCCTGCGCGACCGGCTCGGCCACCGGCCCGCCGAGATGTCCGGCGGCCAGCAGCAGCGCGTCGCCTGCGCCCGCGCCCTGGTGAGCAAGCCGGAGATCGTCTTCGCCGACGAGCCGACCGGCAACCTCGACAGCACGTCCGGCGCCGAGGTGCTGTCCTTCCTGCGCCGGAGCGTGGACGAGTTCGGCCAGACGATCGTGATGGTCACCCACGACGCCGTCGCGGCGTCGTACTGCGACCGCGTCGTTTTCCTCGCCGACGGCCGGATCGTCGACGAGCTCCGCAAGCCGGAGCGCGAGCAGATTCTCGAGCACATGACCTCCCTGCAGGACGCCGCTGCGCGCGGGAAGGCCTGAGATGCTGCGCCTGACCCTGCGCAACCTCCTCGCCCGCAAGGTCCGGCTCGTGATGAGCGGGCTGGCGATCGTGATCGGCGTGGCCTTCCTGTCCGGCGTGCTGGTCTTCAGCAACGGGCTGTCCACGACCTTCGACGGGATCATCTACGGCTCGACGCCCGACGGAGTCGTCCGCGCACAGGACACCGACGAGTTCAGCGGCGGCGTGTCCGGGCAGTCCGCCCAGGCGATGACGCCGGACACGGTGGAGGCGCTCGCGGCCCTGCCCGAGGTCGCCCGCGCGGACGGTGACATCAACGCCGGCGGCATGAGCCTGCTCGCGAAGGACGGCACGCTCGTCGGTGGCACCGGCGCGCCGACGCTGGCCTTCAACTACCACGACGGCCCCAACATGGCCGGCGACGAAATCCTGCTGCTCAAGGGCGGTCGCTGGCCGCAGGGCAAGGACGAGATCGTCCTCGACGAGGGCGCCGCCGAGGCGGGCGACTACCGGATCGGCGACGAGGTCAAGCTCCTCGCGCCCTTCGGCGTCCTCGAACGCACCGCGACGCTGGTCGGCACGGCCGAGTTCAACGGAGGCGGTACGGCGGGCGCCACCCTCCTGGTCTTCTCGACCGAGGGTGCGCAGGACCTGTTCTTCCAGGGCAAGGACGTCTACAACCGGATCAGCCTCACGGCCGCACCCGGTGTCACCCAGCGCGAGCTCGCCGACGCCGCCTCGACCGTGCTCCCGGACGGCTTCGAGGCAGTCACCGGCGACAAGGTGGCCGAGGAGTCGCAGGACGCCGTCGGCAGCTTCCTCGACGTGATCAAGACCTTCCTGACCGTCTTCGCGATCATCGCCGTCATCGTCGGCGGCTTCATCATCGTCAACACCTTCTCGATCCTGATCGCCCAGCGAACCCGCGAGCTCGCGCTGCTCCGCGCGCTCGGGGCCTCCCGCGGCCAGGTGATGCGCTCCGTTCTCGTCGAGGCCTTCGTGCTGTCGGTCGTGTCGTCGACGCTCGCCATCGGGCTGGGGCTCCTGCTCGCGCGTGCCCTCGCCGCGCTCTTCCGCAGCGTCGGCCTCGACATCTCCGGCGACGCGCTCGACCTGACGTCGAAGGCGACGATCCTCAGCTATGTCGTCGGCATCGGCGTCACCATGGTGGCCGCCTTCCTGCCGAGCTGGCGGGCCGGCAAGGTCGCCCCGGTCGCCGCCATGCGGTCCGACGTCGCGCCCGAGCGCGCATCCCTGCGGCGTCGTACCGTCATCGGGGCGGCGCTCCTCGCCATCGGCGCCGGGTTCGCGGTCGCCGGGCTGGCGCAGTCCAACGCGCTCCTGATCGGAATCGGGGCGGTGCTGTGGATCCTCACCGTCGCCGCCACCAGCTCGATCATCGGCAAGCCGGTCCTGGCGCTGTGCCGCGGCCTGTTCGCCGGCGTCTTCGGGACCACCGGGCGCCTCGCGGGTGAGAACGCGCTGCGCGACCCGCGCCGCACCGGCGCCACCGCGTCGGCACTGATGATCGGGCTCGCCCTCGTCTCCACGATCGGCGTGCTCGCAGCCTCGCTCAACAAGTCCGTCGACGACGTGGTGGACGAGCAGTTCACCGCCGACCTGCTGGTGCAGAGCACGACCTTCCTGCCCTTCTCCACCGAGGTGGGCGACCGGATCGCCCAGGTCGACGGGGTGGGCACGATGAGCCGCCAGCAGTTCACCACGGCGCAGTACGACGGCAAGGCGGCCTACATCACCGGGATCGACCCGGAGTTCGGGTCGATCTACCACCTCGACGTGCTGGACGGTACCGAGCGGATCAGCGGCGACCAGGCCTTCATCGGCACGGACTTCGCCGAGAAGCACCACCTGTCCGTCGGCGACACGTTGCCGCTCGCCTTCCAGGGCGGGAAGAAGCTGACGCCCGAGGTCGTCGGGATCGTCGACGACACCGAGGTGGCGTCCGAGGTCAACGTGCCGCTCGACCAGCTGGCCGAGGTGGGCGTGCTGCGGCAGGACACCTCGATCAGCATCCTGCTGGAGCCGGGCGCCGACTCCAGCACGGTCCGGGACGCCGTCGACGACGCCGCGAAGTCGGTGCCGATCGTCGGCGTCTACGACAAGGAGGAGTTCTCCGACCAGATCCGCGGTCAGGTCAACCAGCTGCTCTACATGATCTACGGGCTGCTGGCGCTGGCGATCGTGATCGCCGTCATCGGCATCGTGAACACCCTCGGCCTCAGCGTCATCGAGCGCACCCGTGAGATCGGCCTGCTGCGGGCCGTCGGCATGAGCCGGGCCAAGCTGCGCCGGATGATCATGCTCGAGTCGGTCACGATCGCGGTGCTCGGCGCGGTGCTCGGCATGGCGCTCGGCCTGCTGATCGGCGTACTGCTGCAACGGGTGCTGAAGGACGACCTGACCAGCCTCGGCCTCCCGGTCGGACAGCTGGTGCTCTTCCTCGTGATCGCGATCGTCGTCGGCGTGCTCGCCGCCGTCATCCCCGCGATCCGCGCCGCCCGGCTCAACGTGCTGGCCGCGATCGCCACGGAATAGGACTACGCCAGCGCGACCAGGTCCGCGTAGTCGGCGCTCCAGAGGTCCTCGACCCCGTCCGGGAGGATGAGCACCCGGTCGGGCTCGAGGGCGTGGACCGCGCCCTCGTCGTGGGTGACCAGCACGATCGCGCCCTCGTAGCGGCGGATCGCGTTGAGCACCTCCTCGCGAGAGGCGGGGTCGAGGTTGTTCGTCGGCTCGTCGAGGAGCAGCACGTTGGCGGCCGACACGACCAGCGACGCCAGCGCGAGCCGGGTCTTCTCGCCACCGGACAGCACGCCCGCCGGCTTGTGGACGTCGTCGCCCGAGAACAGGAAGGAGCCCAGCACCGAGCGGGCCTCGGTGTCGGTCAGCTGCGGCGCCGCCGACTGCATGTTGTCGAGCACCGTCCGCCCGACGTCGAGCGTCTCGTGCTCCTGGGCGTAGTAGCCGACCTTGAGGCCGTGACCGGCCACGACCTCGCCGGTGTCCGGCTTGTCGACGCCCGCGAGGATCCGCAGCATCGTGGTCTTGCCGGCGCCGTTGAGGCCCAGGATGACCACTCGGGAGCCCTTGTCGATGGCCAGGTCGACGGCGGTGAAGATCTCCAGGGCGCCGTACGACTTGGAGAGGTCGTGGGCCGACAGCGGCGTCCGGCCGCAGGCGGCCGGCGTCGGGAACTTGATCGCCGCGACCTTGTCGGACTGCCGCTCGCCCTCGACCCCGTCGAGGAGCTTCTCCGCCCGCTTGAGCATCTGCTGGGCGGCGCTGGCCTTGGTGGCCTTGGCGCGCATCTTGTTGGCCTGGTCGGTGAGCGTCTTGGCCTTGTTCTGCGCGTTCATCAGCTCGCGCTTGCGGCGGGCCTCGTCGGTCTCGCGCTGGGTGAGGTAGTTCTTCCAGCCCATGTTGTAGACGTCGATGACGGCCCGGTTGGCGTCGAGGTGGTAGACCTTGTTGACGGTCTCCTCGAGCAGGGCGTTGTCGTGGGAGATGACGATGAACCCGCCCTTGTACGACTTCATCCAGTCGCGCAGCCACGTGATCGAGTCGGCGTCGAGGTGGTTGGTGGGCTCGTCGAGGATCAGCACCTCGGCGCTGGAGAAGAGGATCCGCGCGAGCTCCACGCGGCGCCGCTGGCCACCGGAGAGCGTGCCGAGCGGCTGCTCCATCAGGCGGTCGGGGATGCCGAGGCTCTGCGCGATCTGGAGCGCCTCCGTCTCGGCGGCGTACCCACCGCCGGCGTCGAGCTCGTCCTGCGCCCGCTGGAACTTGCGGAACGCCTTGTCCCGCTCGTTCGGGTCGTCGGAGGCCATCGCGACCTCGGCGGCCCGCATCCGTCGTACGGCGTCGTCGAGGCCGCGCGCCGAGAGGATCCGGTCGCGGACGATCACCTCGGGGTCGCCCACGCGGGGGTCCTGCGGGAGGTAGCCGAGCTCACCGCTGTTGGTCACCGAGCCGTTGGCAGGCAGGACGTCGCCGGCGAGGACCTTGGTGAGGGTCGTCTTGCCGGCGCCGTTGCGGCCGACGAGGCCGACCTTGTCGCCGGGGCCGACGCGGAAGCTGACGTTCTCCATGAGGAGCCGCGCACCGACGCGGACCTCGAGCTGGTGCGCAGTGATCATGACGGGTCGATTCTCCCACCGCGCCTCTCGCTCCCCCTAAACCGCGCGGTGCTGGCATAGGGTGCTGACCGTGGTGCGATTCAATCCGAAGGCCCGCCTCGACCAATCTCGGGTTCGTGACGCCGGGAGCGGCGGTGGCGGCGGCATGGGGGGCGGCGGACTCGGCGGCGGCGGGATGCGCCTCCCGATCCCGACGGGCAGGGGCGGCATCGGCGGCATCATCCTGCTGGTCGTGCTGTTCGTGGTCGCGCGCTGCGCGGGCATCGACCTCGGGCTCGGCGGCGACGGCGGGACCGGCGGGCTCGGCTCCGTGTACTCCCCCTCGCGGCTCAGCGACGCCCAGGACGGCTCCGACCGCTACGCGAACTGCAAGACCGGCGAGGACGCCAACAAGAGCCAGGACTGCGCCCGGGTCGCGATCGAGAACTCACTGACCGACTACTGGGGGTCCGAGCTGGGTGGCAAGTTCCGTCCCGAGGAGGCGATGGTCACCTTCACCGGGTCCGTGAACACCGGCTGCGGCGCCGCGTCGAGCGACGTCGGCCCGTTCTACTGCCCCTCCGACGAGACGATCTACCTCGACACCACCTTCTTCGACGACGTCCTCGAGGGCCAGCTCGGCGGGCCGGACGGCAGCTTCGTCGAGTTCTACGTGCTGGCGCACGAGTACGGCCACCACATCTCGAACCTGCTCGGCTTCATGACCGAGGCGAGCCGCCGCGGCCAGAACGGCCCGCAGAGCGGCAGCGTCCGCCTCGAGCTGCAGGCCGACTGCTACGCCGGGCTGTGGGCCAACCACGCCGAGTCCACCGAGGACGCCGCCGGTGAGCCGCTCATCGAGGGTCTGACGCAGGAGGACATCGACCAGGCCATCGAGGCCGCCAAGGCCGTCGGCGACGACTACATCCAGAAGCGCAGCGGCGGTCGCGTCGACGAGGAGGCCTGGACCCACGGCTCCTCCGAGCAGCGCAAGAAGTGGTTCATGGTCGGCTACGAGCAGGGCAGCCGCGACGCCTGCGACACGTTCTCCGTCGACCGGGTCTGACCATTCGGGCGAGCGCGTCTCCGGCGCGATGACGGGAGGCAGCAAGCTGCCGTCGCGCCTCCCGCCGCGCTGCCGCCGGGACCCGGAGACGCTGCGGTTTGGTCCCAAACCGCAGAGATCCGGCCCGAGATGTTGTGGTTTGGGACCAAACCGCAACCATTCGACCGGCCCCGCGGGTCACAGCTCGAGCAGCGCCTCCATGTGCCCGAACGTCCGCTGCAGCGTGCGCAGGTGGGGCGCGACGGCCGGATGCCGGTACTTCGCCGCCAGCGCTCCCTCGCCGGTCGCGACCCGCGCCAGCGCCCACTCCGCGCGGCTGAGCGCCGTGTAGACCGCGACCACCCGGGCGCCGAGGACGACGGTGTCACGGTCGGCGGTGGCGGTCGGCAGCCCGAGCAGGTAGGCGTCGAGCAGCGGCTCGAACTCCTCGCGCGACGACAGCGACAGGTAGCCGAGGTCGCCGCCGACCGGGCCGTGGCCGAGGGTGCCCCAGTCGATCGCGAGCGCGTCGTCGCCCTCGCGACCCGGCAGGTTCAGCGGCGTGGGGTCGCCGTGCTGGAGCACCTGCGGCAGTCCGTCGAGGAGGGTCAGCATCAGCTCGCGGCGGGTCCACAGGTGCTCGGCGATGTCGGCGACGGTGGTCCGGGCGAGGGTCGGCCAGCCGCCGCGCCGCGCCACCCGGTCGAGGCGGTTGCGCATCAGGTCGTTCGCCAGGAAGGTCGGGTGCCCGAGCGCGGCGCCGGCGAAGCGGCCGACGGAGAGGGCCAGGAAGAGCCCGCTCGACGCGGCGTCCTCCACCCAGTCGCGGGTGATCGTGATGCCGTCGTCGTCCTCCTCGACGGAGGCACCGGCGGCGCGCAGCCCCGGCGTGCCCGCCGTGAGGCCGGTCTCGAGCACGTCGGCCTCCCGACGCCAGTACGCCACGTGGCCGCGCTCGGAGAGGATGCCGGGGTCGCCGGGCTCGGGCCTGCCGAGACGCTTGACCACGACCGGTCGGCCGCCGAGGGCCGTGCGCCACACACCGACGGTGGACGTCCCGGATCCTCCCGGGAGCGCCACCCAGTCGGGCTCGGGCTGCCACATGGGGCCGAAACTAGTGGATGCGGTGCCCCATCTAGTGGATGTCACGCTCGCGGAAGCGCCACCACGCCACGACGAGGAGTCCCGCGGCGACCGCGCTCAGTGCCGTGGCGCTCCCCCAGCTCCACGGTTCGGAGGGCACCGCCGGCACGTGTGCGTACGGCGACAGGTCGGTCACCCACGCCGGGAGCTGGAGCAGGTCGCCCATCAGCGCGAGCACCATGAACGCGGCCGGCCACACCCACGCGAGCACTGCCCACCGGGTTCCCCAGGCGAGGGAGAGGACGGCGAGCGCCCCGACCACCCACGCGGCCGGCACCCACGCGAGGGCCGCCACGAGCAGGTTGCCGATCCCGGGACCGTCGGCGGCGACGTACCCGATCCAGAGGCCGAGGCCGGTGACCGCGAGGAGCAGTGCGGTGCCCACGAGCGCGAGGAGCAGCGAGGCACCGAACCAGGGCGCGCGGCTGGTGCCGGTGGCGAGGACCAGCTCGGCCCGGCCGTCGGTCTCGTCGCGGGCGGTGTGCGCGACGACGGTCGCGGCGAAGTAGGTCAGCACGACGGCGACCACCGACAGGATCGCCGCGACGAGCTCGCCGCCGAGCTCGTCGATGATCGACTGGGCGGTCTCGGAGTCCAGCAGGTCGCCGATCCCCGGCGCGATCATCCCGAAGACGACCCCCATGACGCCGGCCGCCAGCGTCCACAGCACGAGCGTCGTGCCGCTGGTGCGGACCGCCAGCGCGAAGGCGTCGGCCAGCCGGGGTGAGCCCGTCGCCGGTCCCGGGCGGGCGGCGAGCAGGCCGGAGCCGAGGTCGCGGCGCGCCCGGAGCGCGACCGCGACCGCACCGAGGACGAGCGCCAGGACGGGGTACGCCGCGAGCAGCCACCAGCGGGTGTCGCCGTACGCGCCGACCTGGGTGTTCCACCCGAGCGGCGAGAGCCAGCTCAGCCACTGCGGGCCGGTGTCGCCGGCGGCCCGGAGGACGAAGGCCACGCCGATCACGCCGGCCGCGAAGCCCGCGCAGGTGCGCGCGCCGGCGGAGAGCTGCGCGGTGACAGCGCCGATCCCGGCGGCGACCAGGCCGGTGCCGGCCCAGAGCCCTCCGAACGCCACCGAGCCCGTCGCGGAGAGACCGCTCAGGGTGTTGCCGACCGCAGTCAGCGCGCCGAGGGCGACGGCGAGCAGCAGCGCCTCGACGGCCACCGCCGCGAGCGGCGCGTTGCGTCCGACGGCCGTGCCGCCGACGAGCTCGGTCCGGCCGCTCTCCTCCTCCACCCGGGTGTGCCGGCGGACGACCACGACGAACAGCACGGCGACGAAGACGGCGTACAGGACGGTCATCTTGGTCATGGCGAGCTCACCCTCGCTCGTCACGTCCAGCACGGGGCCGTAGAGCGCGACGATGGCGGGGCTGGCGTTGAGGGCCTCTGCGGCGTGGACCCGGGCGGCCTGGTCGGCGTACAGGCTGGGCGTCGCGGCGGCCGAGGCGACGCTCATCATGACCAGCACGGCGATCCAGACCCCGGCAGGAACGCGGTCGCGACGCAGGGCCAGGCGCAGCAGCAGCCGCCAGCCCGCGGTCGTGCTCATCGCCCGGCGCCGGCGCGGTCGCGGTAGGCGTCGAGGAAGAGCTCCTCGAGGCTCGGCGGGCTGCTGGTCAGGCTGGTGATGCCGGCAGCCGTGAGCTCGGCAAGGACGCCGGGCAGCGCGTCGGCGTCGACGGTGCAGGAGAGCTGGGCGCCGTCCACCGTGACGTCGTGGACGCCGGGCCGCCCCGACAGGTCGGGTACGGCGCCGGAGAGTCCCGCCACCAGCCGGGTCCGCTGCAGGTGCCGCAGCGAGGCCAGGGTGCCGGTCTCCACCACCCGGCCCTCGCGGATGATCGTCACCCGGTCGGCCAGGCGCTCGACCTCGCTGAGGATGTGGCTGGAGAGCAGAACGGTGGCGCCGCGGGCGGTCTGCTCGGCCACGCAGTCGTTGAACACCTGCTCCATGAGCGGATCGAGGCCCGAGGTGGGCTCGTCGAGGATCAACAGGTCCGGGTCGGTGGCGAAGGCCGCCACGAGCGCCACCTTCTGGCGGTTGCCCTTGGAGTAGGCGCGCCCGCGCTTGGTCGGGTCGAGCCCGAACCGCTCGACCAGCTCGTCGCGGCGCGACGTGCGCGGGTCGGCGCCGCGCATCCGGATCAGCAGGTCGAGCGTCTCGCCGCCGCTGAGGTTCGGCCAGAGGCTGACGTCGCCGGGCACGTAGGCGAGGCGCCGGTGCAGCGACGCCGCGTCGCCCCACGGGTCGCCGCCGAGCAGCCGCACGTCCCCGGAGTCCCTGCGCAGGAGGCCGAGCAGCACCCGGATCGTCGTGGACTTCCCGGCCCCGTTCGGGCCCAGGAAGCCGTGCACCTCCCCCGGCGCCACCGACAGGTCCAGCTCGTCGAGGGCGCGGAAGCTGCCGAAGGTCTTCACCAGGTCGCGGATCTCGATGACGGGCGTCGTGCTGTCGTCCACGTCCCGAGGCTAGACCTCGAATCCTTCCGCAGGGGCCCGCGCCGACGGGGTGGGGACGAAGGACCCGGCGCCGTGGTGACCTCCGCCCCGCGGCAGGATGGCCCCGTGCAGATCCAGGTCGACGACCCCCGCCGTCCCGACGTGCTGGCGCTCCTCGAGGAGCACCTCGCCGACATGTACGCCACCTCGCCGCCCGAGAGCGTGCACGCCCTCGACCCCGACGCGCTGACGGTCCCGTCGATCACCTTCTGGACCGCGCGGGACGGCGACACCCTGCTCGGCTGCGTCGCCCTGAAGGCGATCTCGGGCGAGCACGCCGAGATCAAGTCGATGCGCACCGCCACGGCGGCCCGCCGCCGGGGCGTGGCCGGCCTGCTGCTGGACCACGTCCTGGCCGAGGCCCGCGAGCGCGGGCACGCGCGGATCAGCCTGGAGACCGGCGCGGAGGACTACTTCGTCGCGGCCCGGACCCTCTACTCCACCCGAGGCTTCCGCGAGTGCGGGCCGTTCGAGGGCTACGCGCCCGACCCCAACAGCGTGTTCATGACCCTGGAGCTCTGACACCCGGACCGGCGGCGTTCTCCACGTCGACCACCAGCGACTCCGCGTCCCGGACGACCTGCTCCAGCACCGCCCGCCGCGGATCGGGTACGGCGAACCACGGGCCCACCACGCGCACCGACCCCAGCCTCCGGTCGGCCAGCACCTCGGCGACCGCGGCCCGGTCGCCGCCGGCGACGACCACCTCGACGCCCTCCAGCACCCGGACGGCGTGGTCGGCCGCTGCCTCGAACGCCTCGCGCGCCTGGTTCGCCCGGCGGCGCGCGAACCGCTGCTGCGACTGGCCTCCGGCCTTCGTGCGGCCCTGGACGTGGCGCTGGCCCGTCTTCGATGCGACCACCGTGCCCCGCTCGATGCGGGCCGCCGCGAAGCCGCCCTTGCGCACGAGCAGGACTCCCCAGCCGGCTGGCGCGGCGACCGCATCGGCGAAGGCAGCGGGATCGGGCGGTCCGTCGTACCCGGTGGAGAAGGGGAGGTGGGCCACGAACCGCGACCCGTCGGGAGCGCTCCCCCGCAGACCGCCGGCAGCGACCTCGATCGTCGCGGGTCCGTGGGACGCCTCGAAGTTGGCGAGCCACCGGGGCCAGCGGGCGACTGGGACGAGGACCTCGGGCACGCGCCGACGGTACCGGCAGTCCGTTCACGAGAACGTGTTCTAGTCTGCTGCCATGGCCCGGATGCACCCCTGCGAGCGCGTCGGGATCGACTTCGTCGAGACCGCTCCCCACCGCTACGCCAACAGCGTCGAGCTCGCCGTCACGCCGGAGCAGCTCTTCGAGGTGCTGGCCGACGCCGACGCCTGGCCGCGCTGGGCGAGCGTCATCACGAAGGTGGTCTGGACCACCCCGGAGCCGCGCGGCACGGGAACGCGCCGGACGGTCACCATGCGCGGCGGGCTCGTGGGCGACGAGGAGTTCCTCGCGTGGGAGCCACCGAGGATGATGTCCTTCCGGTTCAACGAGGCGTCCACGCGCACCGTCAAGGCCTTCGCCGAGCGGTACGACGTCGTCGCGACCCCGACCGGCTGCCGGCTCACCTGGACCCTCGCCCTCGACGTCCGCGGACCCTCGCGCCTCGGCATGCCGCTGGGCAAGCCGGTCATGAACGCCGTCTTCCGGCGCTTCCTGAAGAGCCTCCGGACCTACACCGACGAGCGCTTCGCCTGAGCCCGGGCCGGGCAGTCCTCGGATCCGACGGTCCCCGTTCCGCCCACGCACGGGTCGGGTCGAGCCTACGATCCAGGGATGCTCCCCCGTCGCGTCGTCGTCGCGCTGGTCCTGCTGGCGCTCGCCGCGCTGTCCCTCCCGAACGGTGGGTCCGCGACAGCGAGCACCGGCACGCCGTCGTACACGTGGTCGGCGACGCCCTCACCCGTCGTGCTGCTGCTGCCGAGCAGGATGGTGCGGCTCCGGGCGACCACCTTCTGCTGGACGGCTCCGCCGGAGAGCTCGGGCGAGGGCGAGATCGGCTCGGCGCTGTGCAGCGACGGGATCGAGCCGTCCCGGGCGGACCTGCCGAAGGTGGCGCGCAGCCGGCCGATCCGGTTCTGGTTCGGCCGTCCCGGCTGGCGCTGGAGCGCGACGCTGACCAGCTTCGCGCACCCGCGCCGCGACGGCTGCCGGGTGCGCCGGGTGCCGACCCGGGTCACGGCGCAGCGCTACGACCTCGCACCGCCGCGCCACCGCGGCACCTACCGGGTGCGCCTGTTCGGGCAGGGGCCCGAGGGCGACGTGCTGGTCAGCTTCTCGTGGCGCTACGGGAGCCGGCCGGGCCGCTGCTCCTGAGGTTTCGAGACGATCGGTTCTCAACCTCTTCGCCCCACGCCGACCGCTCGTCCCTCGCGGCCGACTGGCCTCAGGTTTCGAGACGATCGGTTCCGGCCTCGCAGGCTCAGCCGGACGATCCCTCAACCTCTTCGCCCCACGCCGACCGCTCGTTCCTCGCGGCCGGCTGGCTCAGACGTTGAAGCCGAGCGCGCGCAGCTGCTCGCGGCCGTCGGGCGTGATCTTGTCGGGGCCCCACGGCGGCATCCAGACCCAGTTGATCGCGACGTCGTTGACCAGGCCCTCGAGGGCGCTGTTGGTCTGGTCGGTGATCACGTCGGTCAGCGGGCAGGCCGCGGACGTGAGGGTCATGTCGAGGACGAGGTTGGTGCCCTCGTCGACGTGCATGCCGTAGACGAGGCCGAGGTCGACGACGTTGATGCCGAGCTCGGGGTCGACCACGTCCTTCATGGCCTCCTCGATGTCCGCGAGGGCGACGCTCGTGGAGGCGTTGGTGCTCGACTCGGCGAGGCCGGCGGCCTCGGGCACGTGCGGCAGGTCGTCGTGGTGGCCGTGACCGTGGCCGTGGTGGCTGTGGTCGTGCCCGTCGTGGGAGTGCCCGTCGTGGGAGTGGTCGTGGGTGTGCTCGCTCATGCCTTCTCGTCTCCGTCTGCTCCGCTGGCGACGACCTGGGCCGTCGCGTCCTTCCATGCCATCCACGACAGCAGCGCGCACTTCACGCGCGCGGGGAACTTCGCCACGCCGGCGAAGGCGATGCCGTCCTCGAGGACGTCCTCGTCCGGCTCGACCGTGCCCTTGCCCTGCATCAGGGTCAGGAACTCCTGGTGGATCTCCATCGCCTCGTCGACGCTCTTGCCGACCACGAGGTCGTAGAGCACCGACGCGGACGCCTGCGAGATCGAGCAGCCGACGGCGTCGTACGACACGTCCTCGACCACACCGTCGTGGAGGTGGACGCGCAGCGTCACCTCGTCGCCGCAGGTGGGGTTGACGTGGTGGACCTCGGCCTCGTGGGCCTCGCGCAGGCCCTTGCCGTGGGGGTTCTTGTAGTGGTCGAGGATGATCTCCTGGTAGAGCGCGTCCAGGTCCTGACCGTGTGCGGTGGTCATCGTCAGTCCAACTTGAAGTACGAGCGGGTGTATTCCAGCGCCTCGACGAGGGCGTCGATCTCCCGCGGCTCGGTGTAGAGGTACGACGACATCCGCGTCGAGCTCTGCACGCCGAAGCGCGCGTGGGCGGGCTTCGCGCAGTGGTGGCCGGCCCGCACGGCGACGCCGCGGCTGTCGAGCACCTGCGCGATGTCGTGCGGGTGCACGCCGTCGAGCTCGAACGAGATCGCACCACCGCGGGAGGCCGCGTCGAGCGGTCCGAGGACCGTGAGGCCCTTGACCGACTGCAGGCCCTCCAGCGCGTAGCCGGTGATGGCCTGCTCGTGGCGGTGGATCGCCTCCATGCCGATGTGGCCGAGGTAGTCGACCGCGGCGCCGAGGCCGATCGCCTCGACGATCGGCGGAGTGCCGGCCTCGAACTTGTGCGGGATGCCGGCGTACGTCGACGCCTCCATCCGGACCGTCTCGATCATCTCGCCACCGCCGAGGAACGGTGGCAGCTGGTCGAGGACGGCGCGGGCGCCCCAGAGCACGCCGATACCGGTCGGTCCGACGACCTTGTGTCCGGTGAAGGCGACCAGGTCCGGTCGCTCGTCAGCGGGCATGGCCGCGATGTCGATCGGCAGCTGCGGCGCGGCCTGCGACGCGTCGACGACGACGATCGCGCCGACAGCGTGCGCCTTGCGGGTGATCTCGGCGATCGGGTTGATCGTGCCGAGCATGTTGGACACCCAGGTCAGCGAGACGACCTTGGTGCGCTCGTTGATCATCTCGTCGATCGTCGACAGGTCGAGACGACCGTCGTCGGTGAGGCCGAACCACCGCAGCGTCGCGCCGGTGCGCTGCGTGAGCAGCTGCCACGGAACGATGTTGGAGTGGTGCTCCATCTCGGTGATGACGACCTCGTCACCCGGACCCACCTGCCGCTCGCCGGCCCAGGCCAGCGTGTTCGCGACCAGGTTGAGCGCCTCGGAGGCGTTCTTGGTGAAGATCACCTCGTCGCGGTCGGGGGCGCCGATGAAGGCCGCCACCCGGTCGCGGGCCGCCTCGAAGGCCTCGGTCGACTCCGCGCCGAGCTGGTGCATCGCCCGCGCGATGTTCGCGTTGTGCCGCTCGAGGTGGTCGACCATCGTGTCGATCACCACCTGCGGCTTCTGCGAGGTGTTCGCGCTGTCGAGGTAGACCAGGGGCAACCCGCCCGCGAGCGTGCGCTCGAGGATCGGGAAGTCCTTGCGGATGACCGCCAGCTCGGGGAGCAGGCCTTCGAGGGACATGGTCAGACCGCCGCGCCGGTGGTGAACCGCTCGTAGCCGCTGGCCTCGAGCTCGTCGGCCAGCTCGGGACCGCCGGACTCGGCGATCCGGCCGTCGACGAACACGTGGACCACGTCGGGCTTCACGTAGCGCAGGATGCGGGTGTAGTGCGTGATCAGCAGCAGGCCCTTGCCCTCGCGCGCGGCGTAGCCGTTGATGCCGTCCGAGACGACCTTGAGCGCGTCGATGTCGAGGCCGGAGTCGATCTCGTCGAGGATCGCGAACTTCGGGTCGAGCAGGTCGAGCTGGGCGATCTCGGCGCGCTTCTTCTCACCGCCGGAGAAGCCCTCGTTGACCGAGCGGCTGGAGAACTGGGTGTCGAGCTTCATCCGGTCCAGGGCGCCGTTGACGTCCTTGACCCAGGTGCGCAGCTTGGGCGCCTCGCCGTCGAGGGCGGTCTTGGCGGTGCGCAGGAAGTTCGACATCGAGACGCCGGGGACCTCGACGGGGTACTGCATCGCGAGGAACAGGCCGGCGCGGGCGCGCTCGTCGACGCTCATCTCGAGCACGTTCTCGCCGTCGAGGAGGACCTCGCCACCGGTGACGGTGTACTTCGGGTGCCCCGCGATGGAGTACGCCGTGGTCGACTTGCCCGAGCCGTTGGGGCCCATGATCGCGTGGGTCTCGCCGTCCTTGATGGTCAGCGTGACGCCCTTGAGGATCTCCTTGGCGCCGTCCTCGGTGTCGACCGACACCTGCAGGTTCTTGATCTCGAGGGTGCTCATGCGGGGGTGACTCCATTCAGGGTCGTGGTGACGTCGACGTAGATCTCGCCGTCACGCACTTCGACAGGGAAGGTGGCGACCGGTTCGGTCGCCGGGAGGCTGGTGGGCTTGCCGGTGCGCAGGTCGAAGGTCGACCCGTGCAGCCAGCACTCGACGGTGCAGTCGGCGACCTCGCCCTCGCTCAGCTGCACGGCAGCGTGCGAGCAGAGGTCCTGCAGGGCGAAGACCTCGTCGCCGTCGCGGGCGATCGCGACGTCGTACCGGTCGACGGTGACCGCGAGGGCCTCGTCGTCCGGTACGTCGGCGAGCGCTGCGACTCGTTCGAACGTCACAGCGCGGCCTCGCGCAGGACGTTCTTCGCGAGCTCGGCCTCGACGGTGGTGAGGAGCTTCTCCTCGATCTCCGGGACGTCGATCTTGCGGATCACGTCGTTGAAGAAGCCGTGCACGACCAGGCGCTGCGCCTCCTTCTCGGAGACACCGCGCGAGCGGAGGTAGAAGAGCTGCTCGTCGTCGAAGCGGGCGGTCGCCGACGCGTGGCCCGCGCCCTCGATCTCGCCGGTCTCGATCTCGAGGTTGGGGACCGAGTCGGCCTGGCAGCCGTCGGAGAGGACCAGGTTGCGATTCTCCTCGTAGGTCTCGATGCCCTCGGCGACCTTGCGGATCAGCACGTTGCCGATCCACACGGTGTGCGCCTTCTCGCCCTGGAGCGCGCCCTTGTAGACGACGTGCGACTTCGTGCGCGGCGCCGTGTGGTCGACGAACAGCCGGTGCTCGATGTGCTGGCCGGCGTCGGCGAAATAGAGGCCGAGGCCCTCGTAGGACCCGCCGGGACCGGCGTAGTCGGCCGTGCTGTCGCTGCGGACGACGTCGCCACCGAAGGTGACGGCGACGTGCTTGAGCGCGGCGTCGCGGCCGATCCGGGCCCGCTGGCTGACGACGTGGACGGCGTCGTCGTCCCAGTCCTGGACCGTCACGAACGTCAGGTCGGCGCCGTCCTCGACGACGACCTCGATGTTCTCGGCCCAGGTCGCGGAGCCGGAGTAGACGACGACCACGGTCGCCTTGCTGAACCGGCCGGCGCGCACCAGCAGGTGGGCGGCGGTCGCGTGGTCGGTGCCCGTGCCGGTCAGCCGGATCGTCGAGGCACCCTCGACGACGGCGTCCTCGGGGATGTCGACCTCGTAGACCGAGGTCGCGGCCTCCCAGGCGCGCGCGGAGATCCGGTCGAGCGGGATGAAGCCCGACGTCCCGCGGCGGGAGTCGGCGGCCGCGACGCTCTGCGCGGTGACGCCGTCGGCGAGGTCGGCCTCGACCTTGAACGACGAGCCGTCCAGCGCCGCGTCCTTGTGGACGTCGCGCAGCCGCTTGAGCGGGGTGAACCGCCAGATCTCCTCGCGACCGGTCGGCACCTCGTGGGCGTCGACGTCGAAGGAACCTTCGGGGTGGAGGTGCGACTCGACCTTCTCGAGCGCGTTCTCCAGCACTTCCGCCGTCATCCGACAGCACCCTCCATCTGCAGTTCGATCAGTCGGTTCAGCTCGAGGGCGTACTCCATCGGGAGCTCCTTCGCGATCGGCTCCACGAAGCCGCGCACGATCATCGCCATCGCCTCGTCCTGCTCCATGCCACGCGACATGAGGTAGAACAGCTGGTCGTCGGAGACCTTCGAGACCGACGCCTCGTGGCCCATCGACACGTCGTCCTCGCGGATGTCGACGTAGGGGTAGGTGTCCGAGCGGCTGATCTGGTCGACCAGCAGCGCGTCGCACAGCACGTTGGACTTCGAGCCGTAGGCGCCCTCGTTGACCTGGATCAGGCCGCGGTACGACGTACGGCCACCGCCGCGCGCCACCGACTTGCTCAGGATGCTGGACGAGGTGTGCGGGGCCGCGTGCACCATCTTGGCGCCCGCGTCCTGGTGCTGGCCCTCGCCCGCGAACGCGATCGACAGGGTCTCGCCCTTTGCGTGCTCGCCCATGAGGTAGACGGCGGGGTACTTCATCGTGACCTTGGAGCCGATGTTGCCGTCGACCCACTCCATCGTCGCGCCGGCCTCGCAGACCGCGCGCTTGGTGACGAGGTTGTAGACGTTGTTCGACCAGTTCTGGATGGTCGTGTAGCGGCAGCGGCCGCCCTTCTTCACGATGATCTCGACGACCGCGGAGTGCAGCGAGTCGGACGAGTAGATCGGCGCGGTGCAGCCCTCGACGTAGTGCACGTAGGCGTCCTCGTCGACGATGATCAGCGTCCGCTCGAACTGGCCCATGTTCTCGGTGTTGATCCGGAAGTAGGCCTGCAGCGGGATGTCGACGTGGACACCCTTCGGGACGTAGATGAACGAGCCGCCGGACCACACCGAGGTGTTGAGCGCGGAGAACTTGTTGTCGCCGACCGGGATGACGGTGCCGAAGTACTCCTTGAAGAGCTCCTCGTGCTCCTTCAGCGCGGTGTCGGTGTCGAGGAAGATGACGCCCTGCTCCTCCAGGTCCTCGCGGATCTGGTGGTAGACGACCTCCGACTCGTACTGCGCGGCGACACCGGCGACGAGGCGCTGCTTCTCCGCCTCCGGGATGCCGAGCTTGTCGTAGGTGTTCTTGATGTCCTCGGGCAGGTCCTCCCAGCTCTGGGCCTGCTTCTCCGTGGACCGCACGAAGTACTTGATGTTGTCGAAGTCGATCGCGCTGAGGTCGGAGCCCCAGGTCGGCATCGGCTTGCGGTCGAAGAGCTTGAGGCCCTTCAGGCGCAGGTCGAGCATCCAGCCCGGCTCGCTCTTCTTCGAGGAGATGTCGCGGACGACGTCCTCGTTGAGGCCACGCTTGGCGTTGGCGCCGACGTCGTTCTTGTCGGACCAGCCGAAGTCGTAGCGACCGATTCCCTTGAGCTCGGGGTTCAGCTCTTCGATCGAGGTCATGAGACCTGCTCCTTCTTGTTGATGCCTGCGTCGGGGATGCACGTGGTGCACACCCCGTCACCGTGGGCGATGGTGGCCAGGCGCTGGACGTGGGTGCCGAGGACCCGGCTGATCGCCTCGGTCTCGGCCTCGCACAGCTGGGGGAACTCGTGGGCGACGTGGGAGACCGGGCAGTGCTGCTGGCACAGCTGCTCCCCCACGACGGGCAATTCACGGACGGCGGCGGCGTAGCCCTCGTCGGAGAAGACCATCGCCAGCACCTGCGCCGGCGAGGCTTCCGGGTGGGCGGCCTGGACCTCGGGGAAGCGCCGCTCGATGAAGGTGGCGCGCCGGTCGGCGAACGCCTTCACCGCCTCGGCTCCGCCCGTCTCGGCCAGGAAGCGCAGGGCCTCGGTGGCGAGGTCGTCGTACTGCTGGTCGAAGAGGTCGCGTCCGTGCTCGGTCAGGGCGAACACCTTGGCCGGGCGACCACGACCGCGCGAGCCGACCGGCCGCGGGTCCCGCTGCTCGACCGCCCCGTCAGCGAGGAGCTGGTCGAGGTGGCGGCGGACGGCGGCCGGGGTGAGCCGGAGGCGCTCCGCGAGCGCCGCCGCGGTGGACGGGCCGTTGACCAGGATCGACTGCGCGACGCGCTGGCGCGTCGGCTGGTCGCTCTCGGTCGGCATTTCCACAACACAAGTGTGCCGATAATGCCCCGGCCCGTTCAAGCAAGGTGACCCTTACCGGCTCAGGAGTCGGCGGCCGGCCTCGTGTGGTGCAGCCACGCCAGCCCGGCGAAGGGCAGTACGAGCGGCAGGAAGCCGTAGCCCTGGCCGAAGTGCGACCACACCGTCTTGTCGTGGAACAGGTCGGTGTCGAGGTAGCTCCAGGCACCCACCGCGAGCACGCCGACCAGCTCGACGGAGACCGCGACCCGGGCCACCGCCCAGCCGGTCCGGCCGCCCACGAGCAGGCACGTGGTGGCGACCAGGTAGAGCACGGCGGCGAGCAGGGAGAGCCAGTACGGCAGCTTGCCGGCGTCCTCGCCGAGCTGCACCGCCGACCGGCCGGTCGCGGCGACCGCGAAGACGCCGTAGACGAAGACCAGGGCGCGGCCCCAGCCGCTGGAGAGCTCAGCCACCGGTGCCTCCCCAGATGTCCCACAGGCGCAGCTCGAGCCCGGCGACCGTCGCGACGGCGAGCAGCAGGATCGTCGTACCGACCCGGGAGCGCTCGGCGAGCGAGAAGAAGGCGCCGACGACCGGGAGCAGCGCCACGGTCACGAGATAGCTGACGAAGACGGCGCCCTCGACGTCGCGGTCGGTCCGCGCCAGCGCGACGCACCCGCCGACCAGCTGGGCGAGCGCGCCCACCTGCAGCACGCCGAGGCCGATGTAGTGCGCGTCCTGCGCCGCCCGGTCGCGGACCAGGTCGACCACCAGCAGCACCGCGACCACGCCCGAGATGGCGAGGATCACGCCGTAGGACCAACCAGTCACGGCCGCCAGCGTAGAGCGGGAGGCCTGGTCCTACACTCGCCGGGTGCCCGATGCCCGTCCTGCTGTGCTCGTCGACGGCCTGGTGATGCGGTACGGCGAGCGTACGGCGGTCGACGGCCTGTCCTTCGAGGTCGAGTCCCACACCATCACCGCCGTCCTCGGCCCCAACGGCGCCGGGAAGACCACGACGCTCGAGACCTGCGAGGGCTACCGCCGCGCGCAGGGCGGCACCGTCCGCGTGCTCGGCCTCGACCCGGTGCGCCAGCGGCACGAGCTGATCCCGCGGATCGGCGTGATGCTGCAGTCGGGCGGCGGGTGGAGTGGCGCGCGCGCCGACGAGATGCTGCGACACTTCGCCAAGCTGCACGCGAACCCGCTTCCGACCGACCTGCTGATGGAGCGCCTCGCCCTGCACGAGTGCGGCCGGACGCCGTACCGGCGGCTCTCGGGTGGCCAGCAGCAGCGCCTCGGCCTCGCCCTGGCCCTGGTCGGCCGGCCCGAGCTGGTGTTCGTGGACGAGCCCACCGCCGGCCTGGACCCCCAGATCCGCCGGGGCGTCTGGGAGCTGCTGGAGGAGCTGCGCGCCGACGGCGTGACCGTCGTGCTCACCACGCACTACCTCGAGGAGGCCGAGCGGCTCGCCGACAAGGTCCACATCCTCGACCAGGGCCGGCTGGTCGCGAGCGGCTCGCCGCTCGAGCTGACCCGCGGCGGCACCGTCGCCACCATCCGGCTCGTCGTGACCCAGCCCTTCCCCGAGGGCGCCCCTCAGGCGCTGGCCCGCGCCCTCGGCGACAGCACCGAGCTGACCGTCCTCGACCCGCTGAGCCTGCAGGTCTCCGGCCCTGCCGACGGTACGACGCTCGCCACCGTGGCTGCGTGGTGCGCCGACCACGACGTCCTCCCCGAGTCGCTGTCCCTGGGCCAGCGCAACCTGGAGGACGTCTTCCTCGAGCTGACCGGTCGGGAGGACTTCGCATGAGCGGCACCTTCGCACCCGCGCCCGGCGGCGCGCCCGTGGTCCGCCAGCTGCTGACCCAGGCCGGCATGGAGGCGCGGCTGATGCTGCGCAACGGCGAGCAGCTGCTGCTGGCGGTCGTGATCCCGGTCGTCGTACTGGTCGGCGCGGTCCGCAACGCCGACCGGATCGACCTCGGCATCGACGGCCGCCCCGTCGACGTCCTCACCCCCGGCGTGCTCGCGCTCGCCGTCATGTCGACCGCCTTCACCTCGCTGGCGATCGCCACCGGCTTCGAGCGCCGCTACGGCGTGCTCAAGCGCCTCGGCACCGCTCCCCTGTCCCGCACGACGCTCCTCGGCGGCAAGGTCGCCGCACTGCTCGTCGTCGAGGTCATCCAGTTCGTGGTGATCGGCGGCGTCGGGCTCGCACTCGGCTGGGACGGCCCGTCGGGCGTCGCCGGCGTGCTCGCGGTGGTGCTGGCGGCCCTCGCTGGAACCGCCGCCTTCGCCTCCCTCGGCATGCTGATCGCCGGCACGCTGCGCGCGGAGGCGACGCTCGCCGCCGCCAACCTCGTCTACCTGCTGCTCCTCGCCGGTGGCGCGGTCATCCTGCCCGCCAGCACGTACGGCGGCCTCGGCGACCTCGTGCAGTGGCTGCCCTCCGGCGCCCTGGGCGAGGCGATGCGGTCCGCCTGCGACGGCGCCGTCGCCGTACGGGACCTGCTGGTGCTGCTCGCCTGGACCGTCGTCGGCTCCGCCCTGACCGCCCGCACCTTCCAGTGGGAGTGAACGTGACCACCTCGACCACCGGCCGCCTCGCGACGCTCCGGCAGGCCCTCGGCGACCGGCTGGTGCCGCTCGCGTGGGCGAACCTCGTCGCCAACATCGCGATCGCCGTGACCGGCGGCGCCGTGCGGCTGACCGACTCCGGCCTCGGCTGCCCGACCTGGCCGAAGTGCACCGACGAGTCGTACCTCCCCCACGGTGCCCTCGGCGTCCACGGCGCGATCGAGTTCGGCAACCGGATGCTGACCTACGTGCTCGTCGTGATCGCGGTGGCCTGCTGGGTCGCGGCCCGCGAGCGCGCGGCGGAGCACCCCCTCGCCGTACGGCTGACGACGATCGTCGCGCTCGGCATCCCGGCGCAGGCCCTCGTCGGCGGCGTCACCGTCCTGACGGACCTCAACCCGTGGATCGTGTCGATCCACCTGCTGCTGTCGATGGCCCTCGTCGGGGTGTGCGTGCTGCTCCTCGACCACCTGACCGGCCCCACCCGGTCCTCCGCGCCGCTGCCGGTACGCCGCCTCACGGCCGCGCTCTTCGCCGTCGGATGGGTCGTCCTCTACCTCGGCACCGTCGTCACCGGATCCGGGCCGCACTCGGGCGACCTCGAGTCGAAGCGGACCGGACTCGACCCGCAGGTGATGTCGCACGTCCACGCGTGGGCGGTCTACGTGCTCGTCGCCCTGACGCTCGTCACGCTGTGGCGCGCGCGCCGGCTCGGCCTGCTGACCCTCTACCGCGCCGCTCGCCTGCTCCTGCTCATCGAGCTCTCGCAGGGCGCGATCGGCTTCTGGCAGTACTTCACCGACCTCCCGGAGCTGCTCGTCGGCGTCCACATGCTCGGCGCCGGCATCACGTCCGCCGGCATCACCTGGGTGCTCCTGGCGTCGCGGACGCGCGGCTGGTCACGCAGCTCCTGACCGGCAGGAGCCGAGCTCACTCGACCAGCGCCGCCATCTCCTGGAGGGCCTCGATGATCGCCTCGTTGCCCTCGATGCCGTTCTCGTGGTTGCCGACGAGGGTGAGCACGCCGCCGGCCACCTCGATGCCGCAGTAGTCACCGGAGACCGTGCCGGGGTAGCACTTGCCCTCGCCGACCGGTGTGACGGGGTACTGGCCGTCGGTGGCCTGGTAGGTCGTCCAGTCGTCCAGGTCGTCGTCCGGGAACCACTGGAACAGCATCAGGTCGGCGCCCTCGCGGGGGTAGAGCGCCTGGGAGCGGTACTCGGACCGCTTCGCCTGGCGCTGTGACTCCGCCTCCTCGATCGGGACGCCACGGAAGTGGTCCGGGAAGGTGAAGGCGAGCTCCGCGGTGGGCTCGGTGGACGCCTCCTCCGTCGAGGGCTCGGTCGGGGGCTCCGTCACCGCGTCGGTCAGGGCGTCGGTCGGTCCGTCGGTCGAGCCCGTCTGCTCCGTGGTGTCCGACTCGCGGTCCTCGGCCACCGGGTCGTCGTCGCCGCTCGACACCGCGATCGCCACGCCGACGACGACCAGCACCAGCACCACCGCGGCGGCGATCGCACCCCCGATCAGCAGCCCTCGGTTGCCACCGGGCGGCCGTTGGCCCGGGGGTGGCCCCCAGCAGGGCGGCGGGCCCTGGGGCGGCGGGCCCTGGGACGGCGGGCCCTGGGGCGGCGGGCCCTGGGGCGGCGGACCCTGGGGCGGGAAGGAAGGGGGCGGCGGCAGCTGTCCGGACACGCGAGGGCCTTTCGGTCACGAACCACCCGGCGGCCCGAGCGGCCCGGAGGTCATCCCCGGACCCGACCTTTGCCAAACCCTCTCGGGTCCAGCAGCCAGCGCGGCTCAGTGCAGCAGCGGGTCGATCGCGACGGCGACGAACAGCAGGCTGAGGTAGAGGTTCGACGAGTGGAACAGCCGCATCGGCTGGAGAACGCTCAGCTCGTCGGAGTCCTTCGCCCGGCGGTACAGCCCGTGCGCCTGGACCAGGAAGACGGCGCCGAGAACCGCCGCGACCACCGGGTAGACCAGTCCGGTGTCGGCGACGGGCCAGAGCACCAGCGAGGTCGCGACCATCACCCAGCTGTAGACGACGATCTGGAAGGCGACCGAGCGCGCCGACTTCACGACGGGCAGCATCGGGACGTCGACCTGGGCGTAGTCCTCGCGGTAGCGCAGCGCGAGCGCCCACGTGTGCGGCGGCGTCCAGAAGAAGACGACCATGAAGAGCACGATCGGCACCCACGACAGCTCGCCGGTGACGGCCGTCCAGCCGATCAGCGCCGGGAAGCAGCCCGCGATGCCACCCCAGACGATGTTCTGGGTCGTCCGCCGCTTGAGCAGCATCGTGTAGACGAAGACGTAGAAGGCGTTGGCGCTGACCGAGAGCACGGCCGACAGCGGGTTGACCCAGATCGCCAGGACCACCGTCGACAGGACGCCCAGCACGGTGCCGAACACCAGCGCCGCGGCCGGCGTCACGATGTGCCGCGGCAGCGCGCGACGGCGGGTACGCCGCATCTGCTCGTCGATGTCGCGGTCGTAGACGCAGTTGAAGACCGACGCCGAGCCGGCGGACAGCGTGCCGCCGATGACGGTGGCCACGACGAGGCCCAGCCCGGGAACGCCCCGCGCGGCGAAGAACATCACCGGAACGGTGGTGAGGAGAAGGAGCTCGATGACGCGCGGCTTGGTGAGACCCACGTAGGCCATCACCACGTCGCGCAGCGTCTTCGGGGTCCCTGCGTCGTCGGCCAGCAGCTCGGGGCTGGTGGGGTCGACGTAGGTCACGACAGGTGTTCCTCGTGGCAGGGCCTCGCGGGCAGGGCTTGAGAGCGCTCCGAGTGTAGCCGCAGGTACCCGTGTCCGCCGCACCCAGCCGGTGTCGTGTGCGCCACCGCGCTCGGTAGGCTCGGAGCATGATCCCGGAGCTGGACTGGACCGACCTCGACCGCAAGGCCGTCGACACCGCACGAGTGCTGGCCATGGACGCCGTGCAGAAGGTCGGGAACGGCCACCCCGGCACCGCGATGAGCCTCGCGCCGGCGGCGTACCTCCTCTTCCAGAAGGTGATGCGCCACGACCCCGCCGACCCGGCGTGGACCGCCCGCGACCGCTTCGTGCTGAGCTGCGGCCACAGCTCGATCACGCTGTACACGCAGCTCTACCTGGGCGGTTTCGGCCTCGAGATCAGCGACCTCGAGAGCCTGCGCACGTGGGACTCCAAGACCCCCGGCCACCCGGAGTACGGCCACACCGCCGGTGTCGAGGTCACGACCGGCCCGCTCGGCCAGGGCGTGGCGAACGCGGTCGGGATGGCGATGGCCGCCCGGCGCGAGCGCGGCCTGCTCGACCCGGCGGCCGACGGCGGCCCGTCGATCTTCGACCACCACGTCTACGTCATCGCCTCCGACGGCGACCTCGAGGAGGGCGTGAGCGGCGAGGCGTCGTCCATCGCCGGCACGCAGGAGCTCGGCAACCTCACCGTCATCTACGACGCCAACCGGATCTCGATCGAGGGCGACACCCACATCGCGTTCAACGAGGACGTCGCGAAGCGCTACGAGGCCTACGGCTGGCACGTCCAGACCGTCGACTGGACCGGCAACGACCACTCCGACCTCACCAACTACGAGGAGGACGTCCCCGCCCTCCACGCCGCCATCAAGGCCGCCGACGAGGTCACCGACAAGCCCTCGCTGATCGTCCTCAAGACCGTCATCGCCTGGCCCGCTCCCAGCGCGCAGAACACCGAGGCCGCGCACGGCTCCGCGCTCGGCGCGGACGAGGTCGCCGCGACCAAGGTCGTCCTCGGCTTCGACCCGGAGAAGAACTTCGAGGTCCCCGAGGACGTGATCGCCCACACCCGCGGCCTCGTCGCCCGCGGGAAGGTCTGGGCGGCGGAGTGGAACGAGCAGTTCAACGCCTGGGCAGCCGCCAACCCGGAGGGTGCCGCCCTCCTGCACCGGCTCAAGGAGCGGCGCCTGCCGGACGGCATCGAGGCCGCGCTCCCGGTGTTCGAGGCCGACCCCAAGGGCGTCGCGACCCGCGCCGCGTCCGGCAAGGTCATCAACGCGCTCGCGCCGGTCATGCCCGAGCTGTGGGGCGGCTCGGCCGACCTCGCCGGCTCCAACAACACGACCATCAAGGACGCCAAGTCGTTCCTGCCCGTCGACCGCTCCGTCGAGGAGTGGCAGGGCGACCCCTACCAGGGCCGCGTCCTCCACTTCGGCATCCGCGAGCACGGCATGGGCGCGATCATGAATGGCATCGCCGTCCACGGCGGCACCCGCGTCTTCGGCGGCACCTTCCTCACCTTCTCCGACTACATGCGCGGCGCCGTCCGCGTGGCCGCGCTCATGAAGGTCCCGGTCACCTACGTCTGGACCCACGACTCGGTCGGGCTCGGCGAGGACGGCCCGACCCACCAGCCGATCGAGCACCTCTGGGCGCTGCGCGGCATCCCCGGGCTCGACATCATCCGCCCTGCGGACGCCAACGAGACCGCCGCCGCGTGGCTGCAGGTGCTGCGCAACAGCGACCGCCCGGCCGGCCTCATCCTGAGCCGCCAGAACGTCCCGACCTTCCCCCGCGGCACGGAGGGCTTCGCGTCCACCGAGGACGTCGCCAAGGGCGGCTACGTGCTGATCGACTCCGAGGGCGGCGAGCCCGACGTCGTACTGCTGGCCACGGGCTCGGAGGTCCAGCTGGCCGTCGCGGCGCGCGAGCAGCTCGCGGCCGAGGGCATCGGCGCCCGCGTGGTGTCGCTCCCCTGCCTCGAGTGGTTCGAGGCGCAGACCCAGGCCTACCGCGACACGGTCATCCCGCCGATCGTCAAGGCCCGCGTCTCCGTCGAGGCCGGCACGAAGACCGGGTGGCGCGAGTACGTCGGCGACGCCGGCCGGATCGTGAGCATCGACCACTACGGCGCCAGCGCCGACGCCGGCACCCTGTTCCGCGAGTTCGGGTTCACCCCCGAGGCCGTGGTGAAGGCCGCCAAGGACAGCATCGCCGCTGCCGGAGCCTGACCGGTTCCCGCAGCACCCCGCATCTCTCACAAGGAGGACACATGACTGACCGACTGAAGGCCCTTGCTGACGCGGGGGTGTCCATCTGGCTCGACGACCTGTCGCGCGAGCGGATCGAGACCGGCAACCTCGCCGAGCTCGTGACGAGCTCCTCGGTGGTGGGCGTCACGACCAACCCGACCATCTTCGCGAGCGCGATCTCCAACGGCGAGCGGTACGACGACCAGGTCCGCGGCCTGGTCGCCGACGGCGCGGACGCCGACGGCGTGATCTTCGCCCTCACCACCGACGACGTGCGCAACGCCTGCGACATCCTCGCGCCCGTCGCCGCGGCGACGAAGGACGACGGCCGGGTGTCGATCGAGGTCGAGCCCACGCTGGCCAACGAGACCGACGCCACCATCGCCTCGGCGAAGGCGCTGTGGGCTGCCGTCGACCGCCCCAACGCCCTGATCAAGATCCCCGCGACCCTCGAGGGCCTGCCGGCCATCACCGAGGTCATCGCGGCGGGCATCAGCGTCAACGTCACCCTGATCTTCTCCGTCGAGCGCTACCGCGCCGTGATGGACGCCTACCTCGCGGGCCTGGAGAAGGCGCAGGATGCGGGCATCGACCTGTCGACCATCCGCTCGGTCGCGTCCTTCTTCGTGTCCCGCGTGGACACCGAGATCGACGCCCGCCTCGAGAAGGTGGGCTCCGACGAGGCCCTGGCGCTGCGCGGCAAGGCCGCCGTCGCCAACGCCCGCCTCGCCTACGCCGCCTTCGAGGAGGTCGTGGCCTCGGAGCGCTGGCAGGCGCTCGCGGCGGCCGGCGCCCACGCCCAGCGCCCGCTGTGGGCATCGACCGGCGTCAAGAACCCGGCCTACCCGGACACGCTCTACGTCAGCGACCTGGTCGTCGCCGACACCGTCAACACGATGCCGGAGAAGACCCTGCAGGCGTTCGCCGACCACGGCGAGGTCACGGGTGACGAGGTCAGCGGCAAGGCCGCCGAGGCGCAGGCCGTCTTCGACCAGCTCACCGCGGTCGGCATCGACATCGACGACGTGTTCGTGACGCTGGAGACCGAGGGTGTCGACAAGTTCAAGGTCTCCTGGACCGAGCTGATCGACACGGTCAAGGCACAGATGGCCGCCGTCGCTGGTCCCACCCAGGCCTGAGCCCATGTGTGCGGCGCCGGTCGACCCCCGTTCCACAGCCGCCTGGACGACGCTCACCAAGCTCGCCGACGGCTTCACCCCGGACCTGCGGCGCTGGTTCGCCGAGGACGCCGATCGCGCGTCCCGGTTCACGCACGACGCTGCCGAGCTCCATGTCGACCTGTCGAAGAACCTGGTCGACGACACCATCTTGGGCGCCCTCGTGGAGCTCGGCCGCGAGGTCGGGCTCGAGGCGCGGCGCGACGCCATGCTGCGCGGTGACCACATCAACGTCACCGAGGACCGCGCCGTCCTGCACACCGCCCTGCGGCAGCCGGCCGACGCCGACCTCGAGGTCGAGGGCCACGACGTCGTCGACGACGTCCACGACGTCCTCGCGCGGGTGTACTCCTTCGCCGCCGACGTGCGCTCCGGCGCGTGGACCGGAGTCACCGGCGAGCGGATCCGGACGGTGGTCAACATCGGCATCGGGGGTTCCGACCTCGGTCCGGTCATGGCCTACGAGGCCCTCGCGCCGTACGTCCAGGACGGCCTCGAGTGCCGCTTCATCAGCAACATCGACCCGACCGATGCCGCCCGCACGCTGGCCGGCCTCGACCCCGCGTCGACGCTGTTCGTGGTCTCGAGCAAGACCTTCGGCACCCTCGAGACGCTGACCAACGCGCGGCTGTGTCGCGCGTGGCTGCTCGACGCGCTCCGCGCCGCCGGAGCCATCGAGGCGGGCGACGAGGCCGCGGCCGCTGCCGTCGCCAAGCACTTCGTCGCGGTGTCGACGGCGCTCGACAAGGTCGCCGCCTTCGGCATCGACCCGGCCAACGCCTTCGGCTTCTGGGACTGGGTGGGCGGGCGCTACTCGGTGGACTCCGCCATCGGCACCTCGCTTGTGGTCGCCATCGGTCCGGAGCGGTTCGAGGAGTTCCTCGCCGGCTTCCACGCCATGGACGAGCACTTCCGGACCGCTCCCCTGGAGCAGAACGTGCCGGCGCTGATGGGCCTGCTGAACATCTGGTACGTCAACTTCCTCGACGCCCAGACCCACGCCGTGCTGCCCTACGCGCAGCTGCTGCACCGCTTCCCGGCGTACCTCCAGCAGCTGACGATGGAGTCCAACGGCAAGGGGGTGCGCTGGGACGGCACGCCGGTCACCACCGACACCGGCGAGGTCTTCTGGGGCGAGCCCGGCACCAACGGCCAGCACGCGTTCTACCAGCTGATCCACCAGGGCACGCGGCTCATCCCGGCGGACTTCATCGCATTCGCCGAGCCCGCCTACCCGCTGGTCGACGGCGACACCGACGTCCACGAGCTCCTCCTGGCCAACTTCTTCGCCCAGACCAAGGCGCTCGCGTTCGGCAAGACGGCCGACGAGGTCCGCGCCGAGGGCACGGCCGAGGCACTCGTGCCCGCGCGTGTGTTCCCGGGCAACCGGCCGACCACCTCGATCATGGCGCCGTCGCTGACGCCTGCCGTGCTCGGCCAGCTGATCGCGCTCTACGAGCACATCACCTTCACCCAGGGCGTGGTGTGGGGCATCGACAGCTTCGACCAGTGGGGCGTCGAGCTCGGCAAGCAGCTCGCGCTCCAGGTCGCGCCCGCGATCCACGGCGACGAGACGGTGCTCGCCGGGCAGGACCCGTCCACGCAGTCCCTGATCCGCTACTACCGGGAGCACCGCGCATGACCCTCGACCGACCTGCTCCCCTCGTCGAGGTCCACGCCGACGCCGCGACGCTCGCGACGGCGGTCGCCGGCGAGCTGCTCAACCGGATCGCGGACTCGCAGGCCGCCGGCCACGTCCCCGACGTCGGGCTCACCGGCGGCACGATCGCCGAGGCGATCCACCGGGAGGTCGCCCGGCTCGCGGACGCGTCCGGGGTGGACTGGGGTGCCGTGCAGTTCTACTTCGGCGACGAGCGGTTCGTGCCGTCCGACTCCCCCGACCGCAACGTCGGCCAGGCCCGCGCGGCCTTCCTCGACGAGGTCGGCGCCCGCCGGGTCCACGCCGTCCCGGCGTCCGACGAGGTGGCGACGGCGGAGGAGGCGGCCGACGCCTACGCCGCGACGATCCGTTCGACGGGCAGCGGCGACTTCGACGTGCTGATGCTCGGCGTCGGCCCGGACGGCCACATCGCGTCGCTGTTCCCCGGCCACGCCGGCCTGGACGCGGTCGACGCCATCGCGATCGGGGTCCACGACTCCCCCAAGCCCCCGCCCGACCGCGTGTCGCTGACCTTCGAGGCGCTCAACCGGGCGCAGGCGGTCTGGTTCCTCGTGAGCGGGGAGGGCAAGGCCGACGCCGTACGACGCGGCCTGGCCGAGCTCACACCCGAGGACGAGGCGGGTGCGCTCCGGGAGACGCCGGCGCGCGGCGTCCGCGGGACGGCCGAGACGGTCTGGTTCCTCGACAGCGCCGCCGCCTCGCTGCTCTGACCCACTCGTCCCTCCCGCCCCGGGAGGGTCCGTCAGCCCTCCCCAGGCCGCGTGGGCGGAGGACTCCTCCACAGCGCCCCTCCGGGCTGCGGCGGAGGGTCGAGCCCCGCCCGCAGGATCTCGGGCATGACCTCCATGCCCCGTGCTGCCGTGCGCGCCCTGCTCGGCGCCCTCGTCCTCCTCTGCCTCGCCCTGCCGCCCGCCCGTGCCGAGCGGCTCGGGCCCGGCCACGCCTCGTCGCCGGGCTTCTCCGGCTACGTCACGCGGTCCGGCCACGAGCTCGGCGTCGCCCGAATCCCCGGCGGCCCGTTCGGCATCTGCCTCGACACGGGCACGCGCCGGTGGCCCTCCGGCGCCGGATCGCCCACCCGCGTCACCGATCCCGTGACGGCCTACCTGCTCTCCCGCCACCTCGACCGTGCCCGCACCGACGGAGCGCTCGCCACCGCCCTGTGGTGGGCGATCGGGCGGCTGCGCGGCCTGAACGCCGAGCCGGAGCGGATGAGCCGGCGGATGGCCGAGCTGGGGCGCGAGGCTCCCGCGCTGCGTGACCGGGTCCTGCGCCGGGCGAGGTCGCTGCTCGCCGACGCGCACCGCTTCGCCCCACCGCCGACCGGGTACGCCGCTCGCACGCCACGGCTCTCCACGGACGGCCCGACCGGGACGCTCACCGGCGTCGGGCTGCTGTCGGCCAGTGGCCGCTGGACGCCGGGCGTCGTAGCGCGGATCGAGCTCTCCGGCGCGACCTTCGCCGACGGCAGCGCGAGCCAGGTGGTCCGCACCGGCACCGTTCCGGTGCGGGCGGCATGGCGCCGCGACAGCGCGAGCGAGGTGGTCGTCCGCGTCCGCTACACCGACGTTCCCGAGCACCGCTACCTCCGCTACCGGCTCGGCGCCCGGTTCCAGCGGGTCGCCAGCTCCGCGGGCTCCCGCACCGTCGTCGCGACGGCACGCACCGCGGCCCTGAGCACGCCGCAGCTCTCCACCCGGGTGAACCGACAGCGGTCCCGGGTGGGCGACCTGATCGTCGACGCGGTGACCGTCACGGGCAGCCGCGACGGCGACCTGCGCGGCGAGTGGATGCTGCTCGGCCCGGTGGCACCTGACGACCGCCACCGATGCCGGCAGGCCCGGTGGACCGGTGCTCCGGTCGCGGCGCGCGGTGCCTTCTCGACCCGGGGCGATGGCACCGTGCAGGTCGGGCGGACGCGGATCCGTCGCGGCGGCTGCTACACCTACCGCGAGCGACTGCTGGCCTCACCCACGTCGACGGGGGCGCCGTGGACGCCGGCGGGCCTGGTCACCGAGACCTCGCTCGCCGGTCCGCGGCAGCCCACGGTGCCCGAGCACCCGCAGGTCGACACGGGTGCCCGCTGGACCGCGGGATCGCGGACCCCCGCTCCGCGGCACGCGGCGCGGGTCGTCGTACCGTCGGCACGGATCGCGGCGGGGCTCTCCTCCGTCCGCTTCCGCGGATCGGTGCTCCCCGCGCCGCACCGACGCAGCAGCGCCGGGGTGTGGGACGGCAGCGTGCCGCTGTCGTCGCTCGTCGGCACCACGCTGCTCGCCGGCCACGTCTCCGACGCCCGCGACCGCGCCGGCGCCTTCCACGGACTGCGCCGCGCGCGGGTGGGCGACCGGGTCGCGACCACGGACACCACCGGCGCCGTGCGCCAGTGGCGGATCGTGCGGGTCGACTCCGTCGACCGCCGCCGCCTGCCGAGGAGCCTGTTCCAGCAGGGCATCGCTCGCCGACTGGTCCTCGTCACCTGCACCGACCGGGTGACCCGGCCGGGCGGTGGCTTCCACTACCGCCGGAACCTCGTGGTCCAGGCGGTGCCGTGGTGAGGGATCAGAAGATGATCTCGCCCGACTTGCGGCGCGAGCGCAGCAGCTGGATCGCCTCGTCGAGGATGACCTCGGCCTCCTTGTCGGAGCGGCGCTCCTTCACGTAGGCGAGGTGCGTCTTGTAGGGCTCGATCTTCGGCGCCGGCGGCGCGTTGTCCGAGTCCAGGCCCGCAGGGAGGCCGCACTTCGGGCAGTCCCACGAGTCCGGCACGGTCGCCTCGACCGAGAAGGTGATCACCGAGCGGTGGCTGTTCGCACAGAAGTAGGTCACCGCCTGACGCGGCGCCGCCTCACCACGCTCGGCCTCGCCCATCGGGCCTGCACCGACGCGACTACCGCGGATCGCGTTCCCACCACCAGCCAACGGATTCTCTCCTCAAGCATTTCCATCGACCCGGAGCCAGGGTCGGTTGGAGTCGATCAGTTCTGATAGGCGAGCAGCAGGCCGAGTGCGATGACGCACGCGAACCAGATGACGCCGATGCCGACCGTGAACCGGTCGAGGTTGCGCTCGGCAACGGAGGAGCCGCCGAGCGAGCTCGACACACCGCCACCGAACATGTCCGAGAGTCCGCCGCCACGACCCTTGTGCAGCAACACCAGAAGGATGAGCAACAGGCTCGTGATCACGAGCAGCACAGTGAGAAGCGTCGACAACACGCGGGAATCCTACGTCAGACCCGGTGCTAGCCCAGCACCGGCATGTCGTAGAACCGGCAGATGCCGCCGAACTCGTCGGCCTGGAGGCTGGCGCCGCCCACGAGGGCACCGTCGACATCGGTCTTGGCCATGATGCCGGCGACGTTCGCGGCCTTCACCGAGCCGCCGTAGAGGATGCGCACGGAGTCGGCGGCCTCGTCGCCGTACGACTCCCGGACCTGGCCGCGGATGGCCTCGCAGACCTCCTGGGCGTCGTCCGGCGTCGCCACCTCGCCGGTGCCGATGGCCCAGACCGGCTCGTAGGCGATCACGAGACCGGCGACCTGCTTCTTCGACAGCCCGGCGAGGGAGCCCTCGACCTGCGCCATCGTGTAGGGAACGTGCTCGCCGGCCTGGCGGACCTCGAGGCCCTCGCCGACGCACACGATCGGGGTGATCTTCTCCCCCAGCGCCGCCTTCGCCTTGGCGTTGACGACCGCGTCGGTCTCGGCGTGGTACTGCCGCCGCTCGGAGTGGCCGACCACGACGTAGGAGCAGCCGAGCTTCGCGAGCATCGCTGCCGAGATCTCACCGGTGTAGGCGCCGCCCGCGTGCTCGGAGACGTCCTGGGCACCGTACCGGATCGAGAGGCGGTCACCGTCGACGAGGGTCTGCACCGAGCGGATGTCGGTGAACGGCGGGATCACCGCGACCTCGACCTTGCCGTAGTCGTGCCGCTTGTCGGACAGCGTCCACGCGAGCTTCTGGACCAGCACCACCGCCTCGGCGTGGTTGAGGTTCATCTTCCAGTTGCCCGCCATGAGCGGGGTGCGCCCCGCGCCTGCGGTCGAGCTCGTCGAAGCCATCAGTCCTCCAGAACCGTGATGCCGGGCAGTTCCTTGCCCTCGAGGTACTCGAGGCTGGCGCCACCGCCGGTCGAGATGTGGCCGAAGGCCGACTCGTCGAAGCCGAGGGTGCGGACGGCGGCCGCGGAGTCGCCGCCACCGACGACCGAGAGGCCGTCGACATGGGTGAGCGCCTCGGCGACCGCACGGGTGCCCTCGGCGAAGGCAGGCTGCTCGAAGACGCCCATCGGGCCGTTCCAGAACACCGTGCGGGCGTCGGCGAGGGCCGCGGCGAACGCCTTGCCGGACTCGGGGCCGATGTCGAGGCCGAGGGCGTCCGCCGGGATGTCGGTGGCCGCGACGACCCGGGCCGAGGCCTCGTCGCCGAAGCTGTCGGCTACGACGATGTCGGTCGGGAGCACGATCTCGACGCCGAGCTCCTTCGCGCGGGCCTGGTAGGACCGCACGGTGTCGAGCTGGTCCTCCTCGAGCAGGCTCTTGCCGACCTCGAGGCCGTCCGCCTTGAGGAAGGTGAAGACCATGCCGCCGCCGATGAGCAGCTTGTCGGCCTTGCCGAGCAGGTTGTCGATCACGCCGAGCTTGTCGGAGACCTTCGAGCCGCCGAGGACGACGACGTAGGGACGCTGCGGGTCGACGGTCAACCGGCGCAGGACGTCGATCTCGGTGGCGACGAGGCCGCCCATGGCGTGCGGCAGCCGCTGCGCGACGTCGTACACACTGGCCTGCTTGCGGTGCACGACGCCGAAGCCGTCGGACACGAACGCGTCGGCGAGCGCCGCGAGCTGGTCGGCGAAGGCGCCGCGCTCGGCGTCGTCCTTGCTCGTCTCGCCCGCGTTGAAGCGGACGTTCTCGAGCAGCGCGACCTGGCCGTCGCCCAGGGCCGCCACCGTCTCCTGCGCCGAGGCACCCACGGTGTCGGTCGCGAAGGCGACCGGGGCGCCGAGGAGCTCGGCGAGGCGCGCGGCCACCGGGGCCAGCGAGTACGCCGGGTCCGGCTCACCCTTCGGTCGGCCCAGGTGCGCCGTCACCACCACCCGGGCACCGGCGTCGGCCAGCGCCTTGATGGTGGGGACGCTCGCACGGATGCGCCCGTCGTCGGTGATCGTCGTGCCGTCCAGCGGCACGTTGAGGTCCGATCGGACGAGGACGCGCTTGCCGCTGACCTCGCCAAGTCCCTTGAACTCCGTCACAAGCGTCAGAGCCTAGTGGCGTTCAGAGCGACGCGCCGACGTGGGTGATCAGGTCGGCGAGGCGGTTGGAGTAGCCCCACTCGTTGTCGTACCAGCCGGCGACCTTGACCTGGTTGCCGATCACCTTGGTGAGCGGCGCGTCGAAGATGCACGACGCCGGGTTGGTGACGATGTCGGACGAGACGATCGGGTCGGTGGAGTAGACGAGGTAGCGGCCGTCGGCGGCTGCCTTCACGATCTCGTTGACCTCCTCGACCGAGGTCTCGCGCGAGGCCTCGAAGGACAGGTCGGTCAGGGAGCCGGTCGGGGTGGGCACGCGCAGGGCGTAGCCGTCGAGCTTGCCCTTGAGCTCGGGCAGGACCAGGCCGATCGCCTTCGCGGCGCCCGTCGAGGTCGGGATGATGTTGAGCGCGGCGGCCCGCGCGCGGCGCAGGTCCTTGTGGATGTTGTCCTGCAGGTTCTGGTCGGCGGTGTAGGCGTGCACCGTCGTCATCAGGCCACGCTCGATGCCGAGGCCGTCGTTGAGCGCCTTCGCCATCGGGCCGAGGCAGTTGGTGGTGCACGACGCGTTGGAGATCACCGTGTGGGCGGCGGCGTCGTAGAGCTCGTGGTTGACGCCCATCACGATCGTGATGTCCTCGTTGGAGGCGGGCGCGGAGATAATCACCTTCTTGGCCCCGCCGCCGTCGACGTGAGCCCGCGCCTTGGTGGCGTCGGTGAAGAAGCCGGTCGACTCCACGACGACGTCGACACCCAGGTCGCCCCAGGCGAGGGCGGCCGGGTCGCGCTCGGCGAACGCCTTGATCTTCGTGCCGCCGACGACGATCGCGTCCTCCGTCGAGGAGACGTCGGCGTCGAGCGGGCCGAGGATGGAGTCGTACTTCAGCAGGTGCGCGAGCGTGGCGTTGTCGGTGAGGTCGTTGACACCGACGATCTCGATGTCTGCCCCGCTGGCTCGCACTGCGCGGAAGAAGTTGCGGCCGATCCGGCCGAATCCGTTGATGCCTACGCGGACAGTCACCGTTGTTGCTCCTCTTGTGTCAGCTGGGTGAGTCAGGGTGTGACGCAGATCATGCGTCCACTGACGACCCTAGCCTCGGCGCCCTGTTCGGCGCCGCCCCCCGTCCGCGATACGGGCAGGTAACAACACAAAGCCACACAAAACAACATTCCGGGCAGGGGGCAGCGCCACCACCGCGGTCGCGGACTCCGTCGTCCGCCCGGCGCCTCAGGCGTCGCCGGCCAGCATCTCCGGCGTCAAGGACGCCTCGGTGTCGGGGATGCCGAGGTCCTCGGCACGCTTGTCGGCCATCGCGAGGAGCCGACGAATCCGGCCCGCGATCGCGTCCTTGGTGAGCACCGGGTCGTGCAGCTGCCCGAGCTCCTCGAGCGAGGCCTGCTTGTGCTGGAGACGCAGCTCCCCCGCCATCCGCAGGTGGTCGGGCACCTCCTCGCCGAGGATCTCCATCGCCCGCTCGACCCGCGCACCGGCAGTGACGGCGGCGCGCGCGGAGCGGCGCAGGTTGGCGTCGTCGAAGTTGGCGAGCCGGTTGGCGGTCGCGCGGACCTCGCGACGCATCCGTCGCTCCTCCCACGCCATCAGCGTCTCGTGGGCACCGAGCCGGGTGAGGAGCTGCCCGATGGCGTCGCCGTCGCGGATCACCACGCGGTCGACGCCACGCACCTCGCGGGCCTTGGCCTGGATGCCGAGCCGGCGGGCCACGCCGACCAGCGCGAGCGCCGCCTCGGAGCCGGGGCAGGTCACCTCGAGGGAGGACGAACGGCCGGGCTCGGTGAGCGAGCCGTGCGCGAGGAAGGCCCCACGCCAGGCGGCGACCGCGTCACAGGCACCACCGGACACGACCGCGGGCGGCAGGCCGCGGACCGGACGGCCGCGCTGGTCGAGCAACCCGGTCTGGCGGGCCAGCGCCTCGCCGTCCTTGGCGACGCGCACGATGTAGCGGCTGCCCTTGCGCAGGCCGTTGCCCTGCACCATCACGACGTCGGAGGACTGGCCGTAGATCTCGGAGATGTCCTTGCGCAGGCGGCGAGCGGCCGCACCCGTGTCGAGCTCTGCCTCGACCACGATCCGGCCGCCGACGATGTGCAGCCCGCCCGCGAAGCGCAGGGTCGAGGCGACCTCCGCCTTGCGACAACACGCCTTGGTGACCGGGGTACTGGCCAGTTCCGCCTTCACCTGTGCCGTCATCGCCATGCGCCCGATCCTGCCACGTTGGTCAACAACCCCCGACGGCGACGACGACGTGATCGTCATGACTCCGGAGAGCTCAGCGCCCGCCGAAGATCCGGGAGTACGCCGCCGCCAGCTTCACGGGGTCGTGGCGCGGCGTACCGTCATCGGCGGCGACGTCGTCGACGACCAGCCGGGCGCCGAGGGCGTGGACCATCTCCTCCAGCTCGTGCAGGTCTCCCCCGACCGAGCCGGTGTCGGCGAGCACGGTGTGGATGTGTAGGTCGGGTGCGTGCTCGGCGAGGACCCGCAGGTGGTCGGCCGGCCCGAAGCCGGGCGTCTCCCCCTCCTGCTCGTCGAGGTTGAGCACGACGACCAGGCGCGCGTCCGTGCGGACGAGGGCCTCGCGCAGCGCCGGCACCAGCAGGTGCGGCAGCACGGAGGTGAACCAGGAGCCCGGCCCCAGCACGGCCCAGTCGGCGCCGGTGATCGCGTCGATCACCGCCGGGCTCACCTCGGGCGCGGCCGGGTCGAGGGCGATCGAGTCGATCACCCCGTCGGTCGTGGCGACCTCCACCTGGCCGCGCACCGACGTCAGGGCATCGGGGTCACCAGGCACCAGACCGCGCACCTCGGCGGTGATGTCCATCGGGGTGAGCGCCATCGGCAGCACCCGACCGCGGGCGCCGAGGAGCCGACCGACCCAGTCGAGCGCGTCGACGTGGTCACCGAGGAGCTCCCAGAGACCGACGATCAGCAGGTTGCCGACGACGTGGCCGCGCATCTCCCCGTCACCCTCGAAGCGGTGCTGGAGGACGCGGGCCCAGGTGTCGCCCCACTCGTCGTCACCGCAGAGGGCGGCGAGGGCCATCCGCAGGTCGCCCGGCGGCAGGACGCCGAACTCGCCGCGCAGCCGGCCCGACGAGCCGCCGTTGTCGGCCACCGTGACGACCGCGGTGAGCGTGTCGACGGTCAGGTCGTCGAGCAGGTGCCGGAGGGCGCTGAGCGACGCGTGCAGGCCGTGGCCTCCCCCGAGCGCCACCACTGCCTGGGCGCGCTGGTCACTCACGGCCGAGGTCGCGGTGGATCGCGCGGGCGACGAAGCCCTGGTCGCGCAGGCGGCGGGTGATCTCCTCGGTCATCGCCACGCTGCGGTGCTTGCCGCCGGTGCAGCCGATGGCCACGCGCATGAAGCGCTTGCCCTCGCGCAGGTAGCCCTCGGCGACACCGGTGAGGAGGGGCACGTAGGCATCCAGGAACTCCTCGGCCCCCGGCCGGCCCAGAACGTACGACGACACCTCGCCGTCCTGGCCGGTGCGCGGGCGCAGCTCGGGGACCCAGTGCGGATTGGGCAGGAAGCGCATGTCGGCGACATAGTCCGCGTCGACCGGGATGCCGTACTTGAAGCCGAAGCTGATCACGCTGACCCGCAGCCGGGTGGCCTCCTCGTTGCCGAAGGCGTCGGCGATCCGGTCGGTCAGCTGGTGCACGTTGAGGTTGCTGGTGTCGATGACGAGGTCGGCCTCGGAACGGAGGTCGCCGAGCACGACGCGCTCGCGCTGGAGGCCGTCGAGGAGGCGACCGCCGTGCTGCAGCGGGTGCGGCCGCCGGGCGGCCTCCTGCCGCCGGACGAGCACCTCGTCGACGGCGTCGAGGAAGACGAGGGTCGTGTCGCGACCGGTCGCACCGTGGGCGAGGACGCTGCGCAGGCTCTGGAAGAACTCACCCGAGCGGACGTCGACGACCACGGCCACGGGCTGGGCCGGTCCGTGGCTCTCGTCGACGAGGCGTACGACGTCGGCCAGCAGGCTCGGTGGCAGGTTGTCGACCACGAAGAAGCCGAGGTCCTCGAGCTCCTTCGCGGCGGTGCTGCGGCCGGCGCCGGTCATGCCGGTCACCACCACGAGCTGGCCGGGCGTGCTCTCACTCATGGACGTCATTGTGGTGCAGTCTTCGCCCGGCCCGCCTTCTGGGCCGCGGCACCGGTGTCCTCGCGGTCCAGCGCGTCCTTGATCGCGCTCGCGGTGCGCGGGCCCACCCCCGGCACGGCGGCGATCTCCTCGACCGTCGCCGCCCGCAGCTTGCGCAGCGACCCGAAGTGGCGCAGCAGGGTCCGGCGCCGGACCTCGCCGAGGCCCGGCACGCCGTCGAGGACGGACTCGACCATCGACTTCGACCGCCGGTTGCGGTGGTGGGTGATCGCGAAGCGGTGGGCCTCGTCGCGGACCCGCTGCAGCAGGTAGAGCCCCTCGGAGGTGCGCGGCAGGATCACCGGGTCCTCCTCGCCGGGCAGCCACACCTCCTCCAGGCGCTTCGCGAGGCCGCAGACCGGGATGTCGTCGATGCCGAGCTCGTCGAGGGCGCGCTGCGCCGCGGCGACCTGGGGCGCACCGCCGTCGACGACCACCAGCCCGGGCGCGTAGGCGAACTTCCGGGGGCGGCCGGTGTCCGGATCGACCAGCATCGGGCCGCTGCCGGTCTCCGGGTCGCCGGGCTTCAGCTCCGAGCGGGCCTGCTCGTCGAGCAGCCGGCGGAAGCGGCGGGTGATCACCTCGTGCATCGCCGCGACGTCGTCGGAGCCTTCCTGGTCGCGGATCACGAAGCGGCGGTACTCCCCCTTGCGAGCCAGGCCGTCCTCGAAGACGACCATCGACGCGACGATCTCGGTGCCCTGGATGTGCGAGACGTCGTAGCACTCGATCCGCAGCGGCGCCTCCTCGAGGTCGAGCGCCTCGGCGATCTCGGCGAGCGCCAGGTTGCGGGTGGTCAGGTCGCTCGCCCGCTTGGTCTTGTGCAACGCCAGGGACTCCGTCGCGTTGCGCGCCACCGTCTCCTGCAGCGTCCTCTTGTCGCCGCGCTGGGGCACCCGGATCTCCACCCGCGAGCCCCGCAGGTCGGAGAGCAGCTGCTCCCACGTCGCCGCCTCGGGTGGCAGCTGCGGGACCAGGATCTCGCGGGGTACGGCGTCGCGGGCGTCCTCGGCGGCGACGCCGGCGTAGAGCTGCAGCAGGAAGTGCTCGACCAGCGAGGAGGTGTCGCCGTCGTCCGTGCGGTCGGCCACCCACCCGCGCTGGCCGCGGATCCGCCCGCCGCGGACGTAGAACACCTGCACGGCGACCTCGAGCGGGTCCTCGGCGATCGCGATCACGTCGGCGTCCGAGCCGTCGCCGAACACGACGGCCTGCTTCTCGAGGGCCTTCTGCATCGCGCCCAGGTCGTCGCGCAGGCGCGCCGCCTTCTCGAAGTCCAGCGCGTCGCTGGCGGCGTACATCTCCTGCTCGATGCGCTTCATGAACGGTCGCGTCCGCCCGGCCATGAACTCGCAGAAGTCGTCGACGATCGCCCGGTGGTCCTCGGGCGAGATGTTGCCGACGCACGGCGCCGAGCACTTGTCGATGTAGCCGAGCAGGCAGGGCCGGCCGATCTGGCTGGACCGCTTGAACACGCCGTTGGTGCACGAGCGCATCGGAAAGACGCGGAGCAGGATGTCGACGGTCTCGCGGATCGCCCACGCGTGGCTGTAGGGCCCGAAGTAACGGGTGCCGCGGCGCTTGGCCCCGCGACCGACCATCACCCGGGGGAACTCGTCCGAGACCGTGACGGCGAGCCACGGGTAGGACTTGTCGTCGCGGTACTTCACGTTGAAGCGCGGGTCGAACTCCTTGATCCAGGAGTACTCCAGCTGCAGCGCCTCGACCTCGGTCTTCACGACCGTCCACTCGACCGACGCGGCCGTGGTGACCATCGTGGCGGTGCGCGGGTGCAGGTTGCCGATGTCCTGGAAGTACGACGACAGGCGGGCCCGCAGGCTCTTCGCCTTGCCGACGTAGATGACCCGGCCCTTCGCGTCGCGGAACCGGTAGACCCCCGGCTCCGTCGGGATCTCCCCCGGCTTGGGCCGGTAGCTCAACGGGTCGGGCACGCCCTCCACCCTACGGATCGGCGCCGACAACGCCTTACTAGGGAATGTCAGGTGGTTTACTGTGGTTATGGGTTGTCGCGACTCCTACGGTTACCCCCTGACCACCAGCCGGCCCGCTGCCGATGCCTACGTCGACGGTGTCCGCGACCTGCTGCGCCTGCGCTCCGGCGCCGCCACCCGGTTCGCCACCGCGATCGCACTCGACCCGACCTTCGCCCTCGGGCACGCGACGCTGGCGCTGCTCGGGCACGAGATGTGCGTGCAGGTCGACGTCCGGGCCCGCCTCGCCGACGCCAGGCTGCACGCGCAGCGCGCGACGGAGCGCGAGCGCAGCCACGTGCACGCCGTCGACCGGCACCTCCAGGGCGACCCCGGCCCGCTGGTGGCCCACCTGGCGTCGTACCCGAGGGACGCGGTGCTGCTCTCCGTCGCGATGCCGACGATCGCCTTCGCGGGCGTCACCGACCTGCCCGAGCAGGCGTGGCGGATCGTCGAGGCCGCAGCACCGGCCTACGGCGACGATGCGTGGATCAACGGGCTGATGGCGTTCGTGCGGCAGGAGCAGCGCCGCTTCGACGACGCGATGGACCTCGCCTGCCGGTCCCTCGCGGTGGAGCCCTCCGGCGGCCATGCGGCGCACGCCCGCGCCCACGCGCACTACGAGACGGGCGACCACGCCGCGGGACTGGCCTGGATGGACTCGTGGGTGCTCGGCGACGGTGCGGCCACCGACAGCCTCACCCACTTCTCGTGGCACGCCGCGCTCCACGAGCTCTCCCTCGGCGACGTCGCCGCCGTACGCCGCCGCTACGACGAGCAGCTCCAGCCGCGCCACGCCGTCGGCTGCCGGGCGCTGGTGGACACCGGATCGCTGCTGGTCCGCTGGGCACTGACGCCGGGCGGCGCCGTCGTACCTCCGCTGGACGAGGTCGTCGCGCTCACCGGGACCGCCGTCCTCGAGCAGCCGTCGACGGCCTTCCTCGGCATGCACGCCGCGGTCACCCTCCTGGCGGTCGACGACGCCGCCGGGCTCGACCGGCTGGCCCGCTGGTGCGACGGCCACGACGGCGCCACCCACCGCGAGGTCGTCGCGCCGCTCGCCCGCGCACTGCGGCTGATGGCGGGCGGACGCTGGAGCGAGGGCGCGGACCGGCTGGCCGCCCTCGCCCCGCAGGTCTGGCGGCTCGGTGGGTCCGACGCGCAGCGCGAGATCGTCGAGGAGGCCCGGATCGCCGCACTGCTCCGCGCCGGACGGTACGACGAGGCGCGGCGCCTGCTCGACGAACGGCTCGACCGACGACCGGCCGTCCGCGACGAGCGGTGGCGCGACGAGGCGCTCCGGGCGGATCAGGCAGCGAGGATCTTGTCGCCCTGAACGTCGATCTCGACCGACGCCAGTGCGGACGGGGCGGGACCGCCCTCGACCTCACCGGTCTCCGCGGAGTACGACGAGCCGTGGTTGGCGCACTTGATCGTCCCGTCCTCGACGGACGTGACCAGCAGGCCCTGGTGGGTGCACACCGCAGTGAACGCCTTGAACTCGCCCTCGGTCGGCTGGGTGATCACCAGCTTCTGCTCGGTGAGGATGATCCCACCACCGACCGGCACCTCGCTGGTCGAGGCCAGCTCGGCACCCGCGTCGACGGTGGGCGTCGATCCGCCGTCGTCGCCGCTCCCGGCGCAGCCCGCGAGTGCGACCGCGACGCCGAGGGCCCCGAGGCCCGAGAAGACGATGCGGCGGTGGACGACCGGCCCCGTCACGCCTTCACCACCTGGTCGCCGTCGACCTTGACCGCGACCTCCGCGAGCGGCGCCGTGGCCGGCCCGCCCTCGACCGAGCCGTCCGCGGCGGAGAACGTGCTGCTGTGGCACGGGCAGTGGATCGTGCCGTCGGAGACGGAGCCCACAAGGCAGCCCTGGTGGGTGCAGATCGCGGTGAACGCCTTGAACTCGCCCTCGGCCGGCTGGGTGACCACCAGCTCGTCGTCCTTGAGCACGACGCCGCCGCCCACCGGCACGTCCGCGGTCGCGACGAGCCCGCCGGCCGCGGGAGCCTGGCTGGTGGCCCCGTCGGCGGTCTCGGTGGTCGCCGCCGAGGTCGGTGCGCTGGTGGGGTCGCTGCTGGCGGGGTCGTTCGCCGTCGCCTCCCCGTCGTCGCCGCACGCAGCGAGAAGGGGGACGCCGACGCCGAGGGTCGCTGCTCCGGTGAGTGCGCGTCGCCTGCTCAGGGGGGCCGTCATGGCGCTCAGGCTACGGGCCCTTCCTGAGGGGACCCTATGAGCTCGCCGCGGCCTTCCGTGGCGTCCGCGTCGTGGTCTTCTTCGCCGCTGCCTTCTTCGCCGGCGCCTTCCTCACGGCTGCCTTCTTGGCCGGGACCTCCGCCTTGGGCGCCCGCTTCGGCGCGCCGGGCTGCTTCGCCCCGCGGCCGTCGAGCAGCGGCTTGAGGAACTGTCCGGTGTGGCTGGCCGCCACGGCGACGACGTCCTCGGGGGTGCCCTCGGCGACGACCGTGCCACCGCGCGAGCCTCCCTCGGGCCCCATGTCGATGAGCCAGTCGGCGGTCTTGATGACGTCGAGGTTGTGCTCGATCACCAGCACTGTGTTGCCCTTGTCGACCAGGCTGGACAGCACGCCGAGCAGCTTGCGGATGTCCTCGAAGTGCAGGCCGGTGGTGGGCTCGTCGAGCACATAGACCGTGCGCCCCGTGGACCGCTTCTGCAACTCCGCGGCGAGCTTGACCCGCTGGGCCTCGCCGCCGGACAGGGTGGTCGCCGGCTGGCCGAGCCGGACATAGCCCAGGCCGACCTCGACCAGGGTCTTCATGTGCCGCGCGATGGCCGGCACGGCCGCGAAGAACTCCAGCGCCTCCTCGATCGGCATGTCGAGGATCTCGGCGATGGTCTTGCCCTTGTAGTGGACCTCGAGCGTCTCGCGGTTGTAGCGGGCGCCGTGGCACACCTCGCACGGGACGTAGACGTCGGGCAGGAAGTTCATCTCGATCTTGATCGTGCCGTCACCGGCGCACGCCTCGCAGCGGCCGCCCTTGACGTTGAACGAGAACCGGCCCTGCTGGTAGCCGCGCATCTTCGCCTCGGGCGTCTGCGCGAACAGCTTGCGGACGTGGTCGAACACCCCCGTGTACGTCGCCGGGTTGGACCGCGGGGTGCGGCCGATCGGCGACTGGTCGACGTGGATCACCTTGTCGACGTGCTCGAGACCGGTGATCTTCTGGTGCCGTCCGGGGATCGCGCGGGCGTTGTAGATCTGCTTGGCCAGCGAGGTGTAGAGGATGTCGTTGACCAGCGTCGACTTCCCGGAGCCCGAGACGCCGGTGACCGCACAGAAGACGCCGAGCGGGAAGCTCACGTCGACGTTCTTCAGGTTGTGCTCGCGGGCGCCGTGCACCTTGAGCTCGCGGCCGACGGTCCGCGGACGGCGCACGGCCGGGACCGGGATCTCGCGGCGACCGGAGAGGTACTGCCCGGTCATCGAGTCGGGGTGCTCGAGGAGGCCCTTGACCGTGCCCGAGTGGACGACCTGTCCCCCGTGCTCGCCGGCCCCCGGGCCGATGTCGACGACCCAGTCGGCGACGCGGATGGTGTCCTCGTCGTGCTCGACGACGATGAGCGTGTTGCCGAGGTCCTTGAGCCGGACCAGGGTCTCGATCAGCTTCTGGTTGTCGCGCTGGTGCAGCCCGATCGACGGCTCGTCGAGCACGTAGAGCACGCCGACGAGGCCGGCACCGATCTGGGTGGCGAGCCGGATCCGCTGCGCCTCGCCGCCGGACAGCGAGCCGGACGGCCGGTCGAGCGAGAGGTAGTCGAGGCCCACGTCCAGGAGGAAGTTGAGCCGCTCCTGGATCTCCTTGAGCACGCGCTCACCGATCTGGCGCTCGCGGGCCGACAGGTCGAGGTCCCTGAGGTAGGCCGCTGCCTCGTTGATCGGCAGCGCGCACACCTCGGCGATGTTCTTGCCACCGCCGTTGGGGCCGTCCTTGGGGCCGAGGGTGACCGCCATCGACACCGGCTTGAGCCGGCTGCCGTGGCACACGGGGCACGGGACCTCGCGCATGAAGCCCTCGAAGCGCTCGCGGCTGGTGTCGCTCTCCGCCTCGCGGTGCCGGCGCTCGACGTACGTCCGCACGCCCTCGAAGTCGGCGTAGTAGGACCGCTCGCGGCCGTAGCGGTTGCGGGTGACGACGTGGACCTTGGTCGGGTGGCCCTCGAGGATCGACTTCTGCGCCCGCGGGGGCAGCTGCTCCCACGGGGTGTCGACGTCGAAGCCGAGCTCCTCGCCGAGCGCGATCAGCAGGCGGCCGAAGTAGTCGGCGACGTGGGCGTGGCTCCACGGCTGCAGGGCGCCCTCGGCCAGCGTCGCGGTCGGGTCGGGCACGACCAGCTCGGGGTCGACCTCCATCCGGGTGCCGAGGCCGGTGCAGGACGGGCAGGCACCGAAGGGCGAGTTGAACGAGAACGAGCGCGGCTCGAGGTCGTCGGTCTCGATCGGGTGCTCGTTGGGGCACGCCATCTTCTCGGAGAACTTCAGCTCCTGGCCGCTGTCGACCATGTCGAAGACGACGAGGCCCCCGGCCAGCCCGAGCGCGGTCTCGACCGAGTCGGTGAGCCGGCGCTTGGCCGTCTCCTTGACCGCGAGCCGGTCGACCACGACGTCGATGGTGTGCTTGTACTTCTTGTCGAGCGTCGGCGGGTTGTCGAGGCTGTGGGTCTCGCCGTCGACACGGGCGCGGGAGAAGCCCTGCGTCTGGAGCTGTCGGAACAGCTCGACGAACTCGCCCTTGCGCCCGCGCACGACCGGCGCGAGGACCTGGAAGCGGGTGCCCTCCTCGAGCGCCATCATCCGGTCGACGATCTGCTGGGGCGTCTGCCGCTCGATCGGCGCGCCACAGGTCGGGCAGTGCGGCCGGCCCGCGCGGGCGTAGAGCAGGCGCAGGTAGTCGTAGACCTCGGTGATCGTGCCGACGGTCGAGCGGGGGTTCTTCGACGTGGACTTCTGGTCGATCGAGACGGCCGGCGAGAGGCCCTCGATGAAGTCGACGTCGGGCTTGTCCATCTGGCCGAGGAACTGCCGGGCGTACGCCGACAGCGACTCGACGTAGCGGCGCTGGCCCTCGGCGAAGATCGTGTCGAACGCGAGGCTCGACTTGCCCGAGCCGGAGAGGCCCGTGAACACGATGAGCGAGTCCCGCGGGAGGTCGATCGACACGTCCTTGAGGTTGTGCTCGCGCGCCCCACGGATGATCAGCTGATCCTGCACTACCGGGTCCCTTGCTGGTCTTGACGGAATCGAACAAGTGTTCGCCATGGTACGGCGTGGAGGCAAGCCGCCACGCAGGGATCCACCCTCTCACCCACCGCCGACAACCACATTTCAGCGGCATGATGGGGACGTGACCCTCCACGTCCAGGCCGCGACGCAGCGGCTGCTGCACACGGTCGACCGCCTCCCCGACAGCGCCTGGTCCGGGCCCAGCCACTGCACGGGCTGGTCGCGCGCCCACGTGATCGCCCACCTCGCGCTCAACGCGGAGGCGCTGGCCGGCGTGCTCCGCGGGTTCCGGGACGGCGTGCCGACGACGATGTACCGCTCCGACGAGGCGCGCGACCAGGACATCGACGACCTCGTGGCCGTCGCGGGCACCTCACCGGCGGCCGTCCGGGAGCGCTTGCGCACGGCCGTCGCCGCGTTCGCCGACGTGGTCGCCGTCGCCGACGGCCTGCCGAAGGACGCGACCTTCGAGCGGACCCCGGGCGGCCGCGTGGTGCCCGGACGCGCCGTACCCTTCCTCCGGCTGCGGGAGGTCGAGATCCACCACGCCGACCTGGACGCGGGCTACACCGCCTCCGACTGGCCACCGGACAACGCGATGTCCTTCCTCAGCAACGACGCACGGCAGTACCGCGGTCCCGGCTTCCACGCCGTCGCCACCGACGAACCGGCCCGGTGGACCTTCGGCGAGACCGACGCGACGTCGCCGACGGTGAGCGGCCCGCTCGGTGCGCTCGCGTGGTGGGCGACGGGCCGCGACCCGGGGTCGGTACTGTCCAGCACGAACGGGACGCTGCCGACGATGGAGGGACGATGACCTACACCGGAGAGGTGACGCCGGGAGGCGCACCCGACGTACGCGAGCTGCCGGCGCTGACGATCACCAAGCTGGCGGTCGACGAGAAGATGTCGAACAACTGCTACCTCCTCACCTGCCGCTCGACGGGCGAGAACCTCCTGATCGACGCGGCGGACCAGCCGGAGACCCTCTTCCAGGTCGCCGACGGCGCGATCGCCACGATCGCCACCACCCACCAGCACTGGGACCACCACCGCGGCCTCGCCGAGCTCGTGAAGCTGACCGGGGCCACCACCGTCGCCGGCGAGCCCGACGCGGACGCGATCATCGAGCAGACCACGGTCCCGATCGACCGCCGGGTCGTCGACGGCGACACCGTCACCGTGGGCGACTGCACGCTCGAGATCATCCGGATCACCGGCCACACCCCCGGCTCGATCTGCCTGCTCTACCGCGACCCCGAGGGCCACGGCCACCTGTTCACCGGCGACTCGCTCTTCCCGGGCGGGGTCGGCAACACCTTCGGCGACGCCGCCGCCTTCGCGACGCTCATCGACGACGTCGAGACCAAGCTGTTCGGCACCCTCCCGGACGACACCTGGTTCTACCCCGGCCACGGCAACGACTCGACCCTCGGCAACGAGCGGCCGCACCTCGCGGAGTGGCGCGAGCGCGGCTGGTGAGCAGCCCCGGCGACGAGCTCGTCCCCCTGTACGACGAGTCGGGCCGCCCCTCCGGCGAGGTGGTCACCCGCCGCGAGATGCGTGCGCGCAACCTCCGCCACGCGGCGACCGCGGTCGTGGTGCGCAACAGCGTCGGTGACGTCTACGTGCACCGGCGCACCGACACCAAGGACGTCTTCCCCGGCCGCCACGACTTCGCCGCGGGCGGGGTGCTGCAGGTCGGCGAGGCGCCGTACGACGCCGCGGTCCGCGAGGCCGAGGAGGAGCTCGGCGTCACCGGGGTCCCGCTGGAGCCGCTGGGCGAGGCGGACTACGCCGACGACCACACGTCGTACCACGCGTTCTGCTTCACCTGCGTGTACGACGGCCCGATCACCTGGCAGGCCGAGGAGGTCGCCTGGGGCGCATGGGTCCCGGTGGCCGAGCTGCGCGCGATGGTCGAGCGGGAGGAGTTCGTGCCGGACACGCTGGCGCTGCTCTGGCCGCTCGACCGTTCGTCCAGTTGAGCCGGAGCTGGGGCGGGACGTCATACGAAAGGGTCGCCCCGGCGGCCGCTCCGTATGACATCCCGCCCCAGACCAGCAGGAATCTCCGGGACGTCATGCGAATCGGTCGCCCGGGGGCTCGCAACGTATGACATCGCGGCTCCGCCACCGTGGGAGCGACAACCGGGTCCCGTAGGACGACGAGAACGACGACCCTACTCAGCGACCCGGCGGTTGTGGCACGCTCGCCGCGTGACCTCCGTGACCTCGCTCGCCACCGCCATGTTCACCGTCGCCGACCAGGACGCCGCGGTCGGGTTCTACACCGACACCCTGGGCTGGGAGCTGCGCTCCGATGTCGGCTTCGGCGAGGGCGACACCGCCGGGCGCTGGGTCGAGGTCGCTCCGCCCGGCTCGGTCGCGGTGCTGGCGCTCAATGTCGCCTGGGACGGCTCGGCGCCCGGCGGCGGCGCCGTCGGGGTGGAGGCCACCGATGTCCGGGGCGAGCGCGACCGGCTCGAGCAGGCGGGCGTCGCGGTCGGCGAGCTCATGGGCGGGGAGGGCCCGGTGCCGCTGATGTTCTCCGTCAGCGACGCGGACGGCAACACGATCTGGGTGGTCGAGGCGCCGCCCGTCACGCCGGGGGCGTGAACCCCGCCCGCGCCTTCGCCACCTCGTCGCGGGTCACGCAGCCCTCGGCGTGGTCGTTGACCAGCCCCATGGCCTGCATGAACGCGAACGCCGTCGTCGGCCCGACGAACCTCCACCCGCGCTTCTTGAGGTCCTTCGACATCGCGATCGCGGCGGGCGAGGTGGTAAGTGTCTGCGGCTCCCCCAGCTCGGCGAGGTCGGGCTCGAAGGACCAGAAGTAGGCGGCGAGCGAGCCGCGCTCCGCCACGAGGTCCAGCGCGCGGCCGGCGTTGTTGACCACCGCCTCGATCTTGCCGCGGTGGCGGACGATCCCCGCGTCGGCGAGCAGGCGGGCGACGTCCTCCTCGTCATAGCCTGCGACGACGGACGGGTCGAAGTCGGCGAACGCCGCGCGGAAGGCCGGGCGCTTCACCAGGATGGTGCGCCAGCTGAGGCCGGACTGGAAGCCCTCGAGGCTGACCTTCTCGAAGAGGCGCTGGTCGTCCACGACCGGGAAGCCCCACTCCGTGTCGTGGTAGGCGGGGAACTCCGGGGCGGAGGTCGCCCACGCACAGCGCAGAACGCCGTCGGGGCCGGGCAGCACGCTCGTCATGCGACGAACTGTGCCACCCGGCCCCGACAGGCCGATCAGCTGATCGAGGTGATCTGGGAGATCAGATCGCGCGGACGTTCTCCGCCTGCAGGCCCTTCTGGCCCTGCGTCACGTCGAACTCGACGCGCTGCTCCTCGGCGAGCGACTTGAAGCCGCTGCCGGCGATACCGGTGTGGTGAACGAACACGTCGGCGCCGCCGCCGTCCTGCGCGATGAAGCCGAAGCCCTTGGTGTCGTTGAACCACTTCACGGTGCCCTGTGCCATTTTTCTGCTCCTTGTGTGTCATCCCGGAAGCCACGCGAACCGGATTGGACGCGCGGGCTGAAGCCAACTGAACGCGCCTCGTGGAATGACCAGGTGGAGCTACAACAGTGAACCGGACGCCGGCGAGATGGCCCGGCGTCAAGACAGGGCCGACGAATCGGTCCCCTTCAACACGACGAGGCTATCAGGCAAGTCCTCGCGGCGCTCCATTCCGAGGTCCTAGTGTCAGCCCATGGCGTTCACCCCGAGGCAGGTCCGGGCGATGGGCCTCATCGCCGACACCTTCGCGACCGGCGGCGACGGCGTCCCGTCGCCCACCGAGGTCGGCTCCCACGAGCTCGCGCTCCGGATCGCGGAGGCCAACCCCCGCGCCGGCGAGGTGCGCCAGCTCAAGGCCCTGCTCGACGCGTGGGACACCCGTGCCCTCGGCCTCGCGCTGACCGGGCGACCGCGACTGTTCTCGCAGCTCAGCCAGGCCGAGCGCGAGGCCGTCCTCCTGTCGCTCTCCGACTCGCGCGTCGGCGCCAAGCGGGCCCTCTTCCAGGGACTCAAGGGCGCCTCCCTGCTCCCCTACTACATGACCGGCGGCCCGGCCCTGTGGGAGGGCATCGGGTTCCCCGGTCCGCTCGGCGTCCGCGCGGACCCGCCGCCGGCGACGATCACCCCGTTGCCCGTCGCCCGCGACACCGACCTGTCGTGCGACGTCGTCGTCGTGGGCAGCGGCGCCGGCGGGGGTACGGCGGCGGGCGTGCTCGCCGCGGCCGGGCTCGACGTCGTCGTACTCGAAGCGGGCGGGTTCCACGACGAGCGCCACTTCGACGGCGGCGAGGAGACCGGCTTCCTCGAGCTCTACGCGCTGGCACCGCAGGCCACGGCCGAGGGCCAGGTCCAGCTGGTCGCCGGGCGCGGACTCGGCGGCGGCACGGTCGTCAACTACACGACGTCCTTCCGCACCCCCGACCACGTCCGCGCGGAGTGGGCGTCCCACGGTGCGACGCAGTTCTCCGGCCCCGAGTACGACGCCTCGATGGACGCCGTCTGCGCCCGGCTCGGCGTCAACACCGACCACGACAAGGCCGCGCCGCGCGACGCGATCCTCGAGCGGGGCGCCCGCGGCCTCGGCTGGGACGTCGCGGCGATGCCCCGCAACGTCGACGGGTGCGACCAGGACGTCGAGTGCGGGCGGTGCGGGATGGGCTGCCGGCTCGGCGCCAAGCAGTCGACCGCCAAGACCTGGCTCGCCGACGCCGCTGCCGCCGGTGCCCGGATCCTCACCGGCGTCTCGGTGCGCACGGTGAGCACCAGCTTCGGCCGCGCGACCGGCGTCGTCGGCAGCACGGCCGAGGGCCACCGGGTCAGGGTGCGCGCCCGTGCCGTCGTCGTGGCGGCCGGTGCCATCCAGACACCGGCGCTCCTGCAGCGCAGTGGCCTGGCCAACCCCAACATCGGCCGCTACCTGCGCCTGCACCCCGCCACGGCGGTGTGGGGCCGGATGGACGAGCCGGTCGACGGCTGGGTCGGCGCCATGCAGAGCCGCTACGTCGACGCGCTCACCGACCTCGACGGCACCGGCTACGGGGTGCTCTACGAGACCGCTCCCCTGACCCCTGCCTTCGGCACCGGCTTCGTGAACTGGCGCGGCGCCGACGACTTCCGCCGCCGGATGGAGGAGCTCAAGCACACGCTCGGGGTCGCCGTGATCGTGCGCGACCGCGACCCCGGCGGGACCGTCCGGATCGGCCGCGACGGCGAGCCCGTCGTCCGCTACCAGCTCTCCCCGCGCGACACCGACCACCTCGTGCAGGGCCTGGTCGGCGCGGCCCGCATCGCCGAGTCCGCCGGCGCTGACTGGATCGCCTCCACCCACCACCGCACCGTCAGCTACGAGCCCGGCCGGCGTGGGTCCGTCGCGACCTTCGAGGCCGATCTCCGCGCGGCAGGGGCGGCTCCGGCGACGATGGCGCTCGCGGCGCTGCACATCATGGGCACCGCCCGGATGGGCGGCTCCGCCGCCGGCTCGGCCGTCGACCCCGACGGCCAGACGTGGGACGTCCAGGGCCTGTACGTCGCCGACGCGTCCTGCTTCCCGACCGCCTCGGGCGTCAACCCGATGATCTCCATCGAGTCCATCGCGCACATGACGGCCACCCGCCTGGCGGCGAAGCTGGGCTGAGCGCGGCGGCGGGCTCAGAGGGCGAGCAGGTGCTCCTCGAGACTGGCCGCCACCCGGGTCCCGAGCAGCTCGATGCCGCCCGCGAGGAGAGGCGTCGCCAGCTTCGCCGCGCCCTTCGGCCTGAACTCCGAGCGGTAGGTGACCGTCGTCGTCTCCGGGCCGGACGCGAAGCTGATCGTGTCGCGAAGGTCCATCCCGTTCGCGGTCCCCGTCAGCTCGAAGACCCGGTACGGCTCGTACTGCACCACCTCGTAGTCGACCGCCACCTCGCGGCCGAGCAGGCGGCTCACGTTGTGGTACGTCGTCCCGACGCCGCCGTCACCCGAGGTGCAGACGGTGGAGACGGTGGGCGGGTCCCACTGCTCGGTGGTGGTGAAGTCGGTGAGGTAGGTCCAGATGGCCTGGACCGGCCTCTCGACGGTGATCGTGCGCTCGACGGTCGGCATTCCGCGGAGGTACCCGGCATGGCAGCCGCCATCCGACCTCCCGCAGGGCTGTCTTGCCGCCCGACAGCCGCAACCACGCACCCATCCCGACTGCGCGCGCGGCAGCGTGGCGCCACCGCGGCGAAGCCGCATCGGAGGCAAGCGTGGGTCCGAAGGGTCTGCGCGCCGCCTTCGATCTGGCGACGCGCTCGCGCCAGTTCAGCTGTACGTGACCTTGACGTGGTCGGTGAGCGGGACCGACTGGCAGCCGAGCCGGATGCCGTCGTCCAGGTCGTCCTTGTCGAGCACGTCGTTGTAGATCATCTTGACGTCGCCCTCGAGCAGCCGGATGGCACAGGCGGAGCACTCGCCCTCGCGGCACGAGTACGGCGCCTTGACGCCCTTCGACTCGAGGAAGTCGAGCAGCTTGGTGCGCGGGTCCCAGTCGTCGAACGTGAACTCCTCGCCGTCGAGCTCGACCTCGACCTTGACCGGCCCGGTCGGGCCGTCCGCGAACACGTCGGCGGCGGAGCCGTCCTCGTCCGACTCGGCGAGGGCGATCTCCTCCTCGGCCGCCTGCACCTCGGCGATGTCGCCGAACGGGTTGCCGCCGAGCGAGACGAACTTCTCCTGGTGGCGCAGGCTGCGCGGGACCTCGAGCTCCTTGAGGACGGTGGTGACCATCTTCATGAAGGGCGCCGGGCCGCACACGAAGGAGTCGTAGCCGCCGTACTGAGACGAGAAGGCCTTCATCTGGGCCTCGGTCGGCAGGCCCTGGACGGACTCGAGCCAGTGGATGACCTGCAGGCGGTCGGGGAACTCCTGGGCGAGCCGGGTGAGCTCGTCGGCGAAGATGACCGACTTCTCGTCACGGTTGGCGTAGAAGACGACGATCCTGCCGGAGCCGTGCGCGAGCGCCGTGCGGGTGATCGACATGATCGGGGTCACGCCCGAGCCACCGGCGAAGAGCAGCAGGTCGGCGTCGAGCGAGGCGGGCGTGAAGATGCCCGACGGCGGGAGGACCCGGAGCGTGTCACCCACCGACAGGTTGTCGCAGATCCAGTTCGACGCGTAGCCGTCGGCGGTGCGCTTGACGGTGACGGTGAGCGGGCCACCGTCGTGCGGGCTGCTGGACAGGGAGTAGCAGCGGGCGGCGATCCCGGTCTGGTCGCTCGGGACGGCGACGGTCAGGAACTGGCCCGGCTTGTAGTCGAACGTGTCCTCCGCGCCGGCCGGCACGGCGAAGCTGATCGACTTGGCGTCGGCGGTCTCCTCGACCACACCGACGACATCCAGGACGAAGGACTCGATGTCCACGGAACTCCCCTGTAGAAAGACGACATTTGGCGGGGCTCAGTACCCGTCGTGCGCTCCGACCGGGACGACCCCGTCCCGAACGGCCCCATCGATGCTAGCCATCAGACGAGGGCACGGCTTGTGCATGTCCCGCCCAGCGGGCGCTTCGCCTCGTCGCTGGAACTCTTGACAATCGGACCTCGACTGTCCAGTCCACTGCACGGAGGTGTGGTGGTCGCTGTTCTTCTTGACCCGGACCCGGGCCAGGCAGTCCATGCACGCCACCTCGACGAGGCGCTCCTCGGTGTAGCGCCGGAGGTCGGCGAGGGTCTCCTCGCTGGTCGGGACGAAGGAAGCCATGTCAGCCGCCGGTCAGGCGTCCGCGGGCGCGGCGGCCTCGTCGGCCGCACGCTTGGCGAGGTTCTCGGCGACCTCGGCGTGCCAGTACTCGTTGGCCTTGGTGGTGTCGACCTCGAACTCGAAGCGGTCGACCATCTCGGGCTTGATGTCGGCGACGTCGACGTAGAACTGCTCGTACCAGCGGCGCAGCTGGTAGACCGGGCCGTCCTCCTCGCACAGCAGCGGGTTCTGCACGGCGACCTTGTTCTCCCAGATGGCGACGTCCTGGAGGAAGCCGTCGCCGAAGGACTCGGTGTAGCGCTCGGCGATGTAGTTGCACGTCTTCTCGTCCAGGCCCTCCGGCTTGCGCACGCTGATGCCGTACTGGAGCGTGAACGAGTCGGGGCCGGTCGGGATGTGGCAGTTGATGAGGATGACCTCGGTGATGAAGCCCTTGTAGTCGACCTCGAGCCAGTTGATCATGTACGACGGCCCGTAGTAGGTGGCCTCCGATTTGAGCGTCGAGTTCTCGTCGCCGTACCCGCCGCCCATCGTGTCGGGGCGGCCCTTCGACTCCATGAACTGGGTCGCGGTGTGGCCGTCGAAGATGTTGCGGAAGCTGGTCGGGAAGGCGAAGTGCACGTAGTAGAAGTGCGCCATGTCCGCGACGTTGTCGATGAGCTCACGGCAGTGGGAGCCGTTGATCTCCCGGGTGTGCCACGACCACGGCGTGTACTTGTCGGTCATCACGTCCGGCAGCTCGGGCGGCAGGATGTCGTGGTCGGCGGCCGAGCCCTCGGGGTCGTGCCAGATGAGCAGCTGGCCGTTGCGCACGACGGTCTCGTAGCGCTGGGTCCGCGCCCGCAGCGGCACCCGGCGCGCGTACGGGATCTCCTTGCACTTGCCGTCGCCACCCCAGCGCCAGTCGTGGAAGGGGCACGCGACGTTGTCGCCCTTGACCTCGCCCTGGGTCAGGTCGCCGCCCATGTGGCGGCAGTAGCCGTCCAGCACGTTGAGCTCACCCGAGCTGTCGGCCCACACCACGAGCTTGGTGCCGAAGCCGTGGACGGCGTGCGGCTTGCCGTCGGAGAAGTCCGAGGCCAGTCCCAGGCAGTGCCACCCACGCGCGAAGCGGATCGGCGCGGTGCCCTGATCGAGAAGTCGGCTGTCGCTCATGTAGAACACGTTACAGTTTTGGCGTTAGGGTGACAACAACCAGGCGGCCCGACCCGCCTGAAATCATCGTCACAGGAGAGCCGATGCACATCGACCTGGAGCCGCAGCAGGTAGCGCTGCGCGAGGAGCTGCGCGCGTACTTCGCCGAGCTCGTCACCCCCGAGATCCGCGCCGGGCTGGCCTCGGCCACCGGCGAGTTCGGCGAGGCCGGCGTCTACAAGGACGTCATCCGCCAGATCGGCAAGGACGGCTGGCTCGGCATCGGCTGGCCGAAGGAGTACGGCGGCCAGGCGCGCTCCATGGTGGAGCAGCTGATCTTCACCGACGTCGCCGCCATCGCCGGCGTGCCGATCCCCTACCTGACGCTCAACACCGTCGGCCCGACGATCATGCGCTTCGGCAGCGACGAGCAGAAGGAGTACTTCCTCCCGAAGATCCTCGCCGGCGAGCTGCACTTCTCGATCGGCTACTCCGAGCCGGGCTCCGGCACCGACCTCGCATCGCTGAAGACGAAGGCGACCCTCGAGGGCGACGAGTGGGTGATCAACGGCCAGAAGATGTGGACCTCCCTCATCCAGTACGCCGACTGGCTCTGGATGGCCTGCCGCACCGAGCCCGACGCCCCGCGCCACAAGGGCCTCTCGATGATCCTCGTCCCGGCCGACGCGCCGGGCGTGTCGTACACGCCGGTGCACACGGTGGCCGGTGTCGGCACCTCCGCGACCTACTACTCCGACGTCCGCGTCCCGGCCTCCAACCTGGTCAGCGAGCGCGGCGGCGGCTGGGCGCTGATGACCAACCAGCTCAACCACGAGCGGGTGGCGCTCACCTCGGCCGCTCCCCTGGTCCACTCGCTCCAGCTCGTGAAGGACTGGGCCGCCGAGACCCGCAACCCCGACGGCCGCCGCGTCATCGACACCGAGTGGGTGCAGATCGCCCTCGGCCGGGCGCACGCCCGGGTCGAGGCGCTGTCGCTCATCAACTGGAAGCTCGCCGCCGACGCCGACCACGGCGTCGCGCTGTCGCCGGCCGAGGCGTCGGCCACCAAGATCTACGGCTCCGAGCTGGCGACGGAGGTCTACCGCTCGCTGATGGAGATCGTCGGGCCGCACGCCGGCATCACCGGCGACTCCCCCGGCGCCGCCCTCGCCGGGCGCCTCGAGCGCTTCCACCGGTCGTCCCTGGTGATGACCTTCGGTGGCGGCACCAACGAGATCCAGCGCGACATCATCGGCTACGTCGGCCTCGGCCTGCCTGCCGCCAAGCGAGCCTGAGGAGCTGACATGGACTTTCTCTTCACCCCCGAGCAGGACGAGGCCGCCGAGCTGGCGGCGCAGATCCTCGCCGACAAGACCACCAACGAGCGGCTCAAGGAGGTCGAGGCCGGCGGCGACCGGTTCGACCGCGAGCTCTGGGCCACGCTCGGCGATGCCTTCGACTGGACCGAGCTCGACCTGATCATGCTCGCGCGCGTGCTGGTCGAGTGCGGCAGGCGCGTCGCGCCGGTGCCGCTGGCGGTCCACGCCGCCTGCATCAGCGTCCTCGGCGACGCGGTCGACCCGTCGCTGCTGTACGCCGCCGCCGTCGCCGAGGAGCGGGCGCACCTGCCCGCCTCGCCGACCGCCACGGCGGACGCCGAAGGCGCGCTCACCGGCACCAAGACCCTCGTGCGCGCCGGCATGGCCGCCGACGCGCTGCTCGTCACCGCGACCGGGCCCGACGGCCCGGGCGTGTACCTCGTCGACGCGACGGCGACCGGTGTCGAGCGGCAGGCGCAGAAGACCAGCGACGGCGACGTCGCCGCGCTGGTCACGCTCACGAACGCCGCGAGCACCCGGATCGGTGGGGCCGAGACGACGTCCCGCCTGAACCAGCTCCTGGTCGCGCTGTCGGCGGCCGAGCAGCTGGGCGTCACCGAGGGCGCCCTGCGCCTGACGTCGGAGTACGCCAAGACCCGCGAGCAGTTCGGCCGCCCGATCGGCACCTTCCAGGCGGTGTCGCAGCGCCTCGCCGACGGCTTCATCGACGTCCTCGGCCAGCGCCTGACGCTCTGGCAGGCGATCTGGCGCCTGCAGGAGGGTCTCCCGGCCGAGACCGAGGTCGCGACCGCGAAGCTCTGGGCCGCCGACGCGGGCCACCGGATCGCCCACACCACCGTCCACGTGCACGGCGGCGTCGGGATCGACCTCGACGGCGAGGCGCACCGCTACTTCACCAGCGGCAAGCGGTTCGAGTTCCTCTTCGGGGGCGCCACCGAGCAGGCTCTCGCCATCGGCCGCTCCTTCGCGTGACCGTCCGGGACCTGCTTCTCGCCCGCGCCGAGGACGACCGTCCGGCACTGCGCTGGCGGGAGGCAGGATCCGTCGCCTCCCTGTCGTGGCGTGAGTACGTCGCCGCCGCGGCCCGCCTCGCAGCGGAGCTCGGGTCGCGGCTCGACCCAGCGCGACCCCCGCACGTCGGCGTGCTGCTGCCGAACGGGCCGGCCTTCGCGCTGCACCTCGCGGCGGCCGGCCTCGGCGGCCACGTGCTCGTCGGGCTGAACTCGACCCGCCGCGGCGAGGCCCTCGAGGCCGACGCCGCCAGGGCCGACTGCCAGCTGGTCGTCGACTCCCTCGACGTGGCGCTGGGCGCGCTGCGCAGCAGGGAGACCGTCGCGCCGCCGGTCGCCGATCCGGCGCCGGACAGCCTCTTCATGCTGATCTTCACCAGCGGCACCAGTGGCTCGCCCAAGGCCGTCCGGGTGACCCACGAGAAGATCACCGGTCCCGGCACCCACCTCGTCGGCCGGCTCGGGCTGACCCCGGACGACGTCCACTACATCGCGATGCCCCTGTTCCACTCCAACGCGGTCATGGCCGGGTGGGCGCCGGCCCTCACGACCGGGGCTGCGTTCGCGGTCGCACCGTTCTCGGCGAGCGGCTTCCTTCCCGACGTACGCGACTTCGGCGCGACCTACGCCAACTACGTGGGCAAGCCGCTGACCTACGTCCTGGCCACCCCCGAGCGGCCCGACGACGCCGACAACCCGCTGCGCCTGGTGTTCGGCAACGAGGCCAACGAGGGCGACATCGCGGCCTTCGCGGAGCGGTTCGGGTGCGAGGTCGTCGACTCGTACTCGTCCACCGAGAACGCCGTCATCGTGCAGCGCCGCCCGGGGATGCCCGCCGGGAGCCTCGGCCTGCCGCTCGACGGGATCAAGGTGCTGTCCAGCGAGACCGCCGAGGAGACGCCTGATGCCGTCTTCGACGCGACCGGGCGCCTCACCAACCCGGACGAGGCGATCGGCGAGCTGGTCAACACCACCGGTCGCGGTGCCTTCGCCGGCTACTACAACGACGACGACGCCGAGGCCGAGCGGATGCGCGGCGGGATGTACTGGTCCGGCGACCTCGCCTACCGCGACGCCGACGGCTGGGTCTACTTCGCCGGCCGGACCGGGGACTGGCTACGAGTCGACGGCGAGAACCTCGCCGCGGCACCGATCGAGCGGATCCTGCTCCGACACCCCGCCGTCGCCGAGGCGGCCGTGTACGCCGTGCCCGACGAGAAGGTCGGCGACCAGGTCGCCGCGGCACTCGTCCTGCGTGGGTCGCTCACGCCCACCGAGCTCGAGGAGTTCCTGGCCGACCAGGACGACCTCTCGTCGAAGGCCTGGCCGCGCTACGTGCAGGTCGTGGCCGACCTCCCGCGGACCGCCACCAACAAGGTGCTCAAGCGCGCGCTGGCCGCCGGCGGGGTGCCGGCGCCCGGGACCGCATGGCTGCGCGCGTCCCGCGGGACGTCGTACCGCTGACGCGGGGGCTACTCGTCGTCGCAGTGGTCGAGGGTCGAGCGGTCCTCGACGGAGCCGTCGGCGACGACGACCTGGTCGGCGTCGAGGTCGCGCAGCTGGTCGGGCGTGAACGAGACCTGGCTCGCCTCGGCGTCGGCGCCCGAGTCGGACGCGTTCAGGACATAGGTCCGGCCGTCCTCGAGCTCGGGCGCCTCGGGGCCGGTCCAGCCGTCCTGACGGCCGTCGAGGGTCAGCTCCACGGTGCCCGTCCGTCCACGGTCGGCCCGCCACGTGCCCAGGACCGGGTTCGGCTCGTCGTCATCGAGGCCGGTGCGATCGCCCAGCAGCTCGATCGTGTCGACCTCGCCGTCGCAGACCCGGACGACGGCCACCGCCCGGCCCTCGTCGTCGACGCCGATGCCCGCCCAACCGACGATCTGCGCGTCGACGGAGTTGCCGCAGGCGGTCAGGGCCGTGCCGGTGACGGCGAGGAGGACGGCGAGGAGGACGGTGCGGACGGGGGTACGGCGCTGGGTGGTGTTCATGAGCCCGATCGTCGAGGCTGGGAGCTCCGTGCGGTTGAGTACGGCTGCTCAGAATCAGGGCAGCAGGGCTGCCGCGCGGCCCCGCAGACCCACCGCGAAGAAGCCCTCGTCGGTGTCGGTGTACCAGACCTGCCGGCGGGCGATGTCCCACGCCGGCTGCGACATCGCCGAGGCGCCGTCGGGACCCGGCTGGTTGAAGTAGCCGACCTCGCGCGGGTGGGCCAGGTCGGAGATGTCGAAGAGCCGGAGCCCGGAGCCGATCATCGAGCAGGCCGCGATCCGGGGGTTCGAGCGCGTCGGCACCGAGCAGTAGTGCCCGGTGTAGCTGCGCACGATCGACGACGCCCCGGGGTCCTTCATGACGTCGGCGCGGATCGCCGGGTCGTGCACGTCGAGGCGCACGTTGGACACGACGACCGGCGCCCGCGGGTCGGTCACGTCGATGATCCGGGCCGCACCGACCGGGCTGGTGGCGGAGTTGAACTTCGTGATGTCGCCGAACAGGTCGCTGAACTCGTCGACCTCGAGGACGTAGCGCCGCGCGCCGCGGACGAAGGGCTCCGCCACCTGCGGGATCGACGACTCCTCCCACGTGAGCCGCGAGAGCGTGCGGATCTGCGGGTTGGCGCGGCGGTCCTGGACGTCCGACACGTCGAGGATGTCCAGGCCGGCACCGTCGAGGAAGTTCGCGTCGCGGCCGCTGGGGCTGCCGATGTTCGCGACGTACATGGTGCGGCCGTCGCCGGACAGGCGCAGGCCGTGGTAGACCACGCCCGTCTTCGTCTTCAGCGTCCGCGGGCGGCGCGGGTCCGTGAGGTCGACCGCGGTGAGGGTGAAGCCGGCCGCGCCGGCGGTCCAGAAGGTCTTGCCGTCCGGGGCGAACCCGCTCTCGTGGCCCATCACGCCGGAGAGCGTCGTGGACATGAGGCGCGGCTTGCGGCAGTCGCGGCTGACGTCGTACACGTCGAGGACGCCGGGCGCCGTGGCCAGCGTGCCCATCACGGCCGCGAGCAGGCCCCGCTTCTGGTTGACGAGCAGCGACTCGTGCGGCTGCAGCATCGCCGGGGTGATCAGGTTGGCCGTCCTCACCGGCTTGGCGGGATCGGTCATGTCGAGCACGACGACGCCGAGCCCGGCACCTCCGGTGAGCAGGCCGGGGACGTTGAGGCCGACCATCAGCGCCGAGTCGTAGTAGGCGCAGGTGCGGCCGGTGACATCGGTGTACCGCTGCACCTTGAAGCCGCCCGAGCCGAGCACGGAGCGCTTGCCGTGGTGGCCGACCTGCACGGTGTTGCAGCGGTAGCCCCGGGCCGCGCGTCCGGACTCGTAGTCGGCCTTCGGGACGCGGCCCTGCTCGGCGGTCTCGGTGAGGTCGCCGGCCGCGCAGGTCGCCTCGGGTACGCCGCCGAGCGGCAGCTCGGCCTGGGACGACCCGGCCGTGACCACCGCGCCGCTGACGACCAGCGCCGCGGCGGCACCGGCGAGCAGCAGCCGCCGTACAGCGTGCTGGGAACGCCCCGCCGGCGGAGCGTCGTGAACCGTCTGGTCTGCCATCTCGACCCCCATGTCGCGTCCGGCGCGCCTCCCGCCGCCGGGTCGGGCCCACCCTGACACGGTGACGACGGTCACGTCGACCGTTCCGAATGACGGTTTGCCGAAAACCGGTCACGGGAGCCGCGGCGTTGCTGCACCATGGCGGCTGACCCGCGGAGGGCGGGTCGCTGCAGGGATCGGGAGCACATGGACGACGTACAGCAGGGCGGGCAGCCCGACGAGGACGGATCGGGTCCGGCGGACACCGCAGCACCGCTCCGCAGGCGACGCTGGGCGCTCGCCAGTGCGGGCCTCGCGACCCTCGCGGCGGCCTCCACGGGACTCGCCCTCGCCCTGACGGGCGGCGACGGGGGCGCAGGTGCCTCGGCCGACGAGCTGCCCTCACCCCGGTCGATCACCCGCGACGGAGTCACCTACGAGGTCGGCCTGATCTCGCCTGCGGCCGCGGCCCTCGACCCGGACGACCCGAAGGCCGTGACCGTCTACGTGTTCGCGGGTGAGAGCGCGGAGCAGCCCGAGTGCTCGATGCTCGAGCCCCGGGCGCGGATCGTCGAGCAGACGTCGAGCGCCGTCCGGATCGCCACCTACGTCTACCGGGTCCCGATCGAGGGCGACGAGTCGATCTCGTGCGGGTTCGTCACCAGCACGCCCGGCGCGGACTACCGGGCGATGACCATGCACCTCAGCGAGCCGCTGGGTCAGCGTCGCCTCGTCGACGAGCAGTCGGGCGAGGACATCGGCCATCTCGAGCACGACTACGAGCCCACCCCGGGATGGCTGCCGAGCGGCTTCGCGCCACGGGACCGCGACCCGATGCTGGATCTCTACTCAGGATTCACACCGGAGGGCGACTTCCGCGTGAGCCGCCAGTACGTCCGTGGCCGCGACGGCTTCCTCGATGTCGACGTCCGGTCGTCCACCGGCTGCTGCGAGATGGGCGACGCGGTGTCACACGCCGACGTCGGCGGCCACGAGGCGACCATCACCGAGAACGACTACCACCGCTGCGTCAGCTGGTCGCCCCTGCCCGGCATCGTCACGGACGTGTGCTCCACGATGACGTTGCTGCCGGCCGACGACCTGCTCCGCGTCGCCCGTAGCGTCCCGGAGCCCTGAGCGACGGCTCAGCCCTCGTAGGCGATCTCCGGACGCCAGTCGGACTCGTCCTGGTCGATCGCGGCCCGCAGCGCCTTCGCGACGTTGTCGGGCGCGAACGGACCCTCCTTGGCGAGCATCCCGCGCACGGTCACGGACACCGCACGGATCCCGTCGCCCGCGAGCGCGGCGTCGATGCTGCGCACGAGGTTCTGGAGGCCGGCCTTCTGCACGCCGAGCGATGCCGCCCCGAACCACGGCTTGTCCGCCGCCATGCTGCCCGTGGCACTCAGCCGGCCACCCGGTCCCATGAACGGTCGCGCCGCCTGGAGGAAGGTCAGCAGCGCCCCGACCCCGAGCCGGACGTCCTCGAGCAGCTCGTCGGGCGACAACGACAGCGGGTCCTTCTCCCGGTACGCCGAGGGGTTGAAGTGCAGGACGTCGACGTGCCCGAGCTTCTCCGCCATCCGGGTCACGGCCGCCCGGGTCGCGACGTCGTCGGTGAGGTCGGCCACGGCGGTCTCGGCGGACCCACCGGCCGCCTCGACCTGGTCCGCCAGCGTGGCCAGCACTCCCTGGTCCGCGCCCAGCAGGCCGACCGTCGCGCCCTCGGCGGCGTACAGGCGGGCGAGCGAGCCGCTCACCCCGGGTCCGGCTCCGGCGATCAGGACGTTACGGGTCATGACGCCAACCTAGTGGGGCCACGCCTGCTCAGCCGAGCGGGCCGACCCCCGAGGGGACGTCGGGGTCGACGGTGAAGCTGGGAGGCAGGCCGCGCTGCCGGCCCGGCTCGAGCACGCCAGCGCGCCGACCCAGCCGCATCGCGGCCACCTTCGCCGCCGGGAGCAGGCCGTCCTCGCGGGTCGAGCGCGGGACCCGGCCGAGCCGGTTGCGCAGGTAGTAGTTGGCCGTCCAGAGGTGCTCGCGGCGGACCGACGCGGCCGTCCAGTGCTCCGTTGACAGGGAGACGTTCATGCCGCCGACGTTCTCGACACGGTGCGGGCTGTTCTGGGGCCACCACGCGACCTGACCGGGCTCCAGGTCGAGGACGGCCGCATGCTCGTCGTACGCGAGCTCGAAGGGTAGCTCCTCCTCGGTCTCCCCGGCGACCAGTCGCTCGAGGTTCTGGTCGCTCACGAACCGCTGGGCACGCGGGTACACAAATGCCCGCTTGCGCCCCCGCAGGTGCCACAGCAGGTTCGGCTGGTTGTCGGCGTGGTAGTAGACCATCGCCGCCGGCGAGGACAGCAGCAGCGTGGCCGAGGTGCGGACGGGGGCGAACCCGGGCACCAGCTCGCGGATCCCCGCATAGAGCTCGTCGACGAGGCGCGCGATCTCGGCATCGTGGCGGTGGACGCCGACCAGGTTGAGCCACAGGTGGCCGCGGGCGACCACCTCGAGCAGCTCCTTGCCGGGCAGGTCGGTCTCGGCGCCCGGCCGCCAGTCGTCCGGCCGGGCCGGGTCGTCGCCCATCGTGTAGGGGTGGACGATCGACCTCGGCAGCCGGTCGAGCAGGTCGGCCAGGGCGTCATCGGTGAACAGCGGCTGCTCGTGCAGCCGGTGGCGCGCTAGGTGCGGGCGGGCGCCGAACGCAGCGATGTCGTCGAAGCCCCACGGGAGGAGGGAGGAGTCGGTCACGTCGTACTGGTGCGTCCGGTACAACGAAAAGATCCTCGCTCCGTCAGATTCCTGCGATCCCGTCCAGCTTCTTCACCGTGTCCTCGAACTCCGCCACGAGGTCGGCCATGACCTCGGCGACGGGGCGCACCTCGTTCATCCGGCCGACGATCTGGCCGACGGGCATCGAGATGACGTCCGGGTCGCCGGAGGCGTTGATCCGGTTGTGCGCGTCGGCCACGAGCAGGTTCTGCAGGGGCATCGGCAACGGAGCCGGAGCGCCCTCCTCGGCCCAGGCCTCGGTCCACTTCGTCTTGAGCAGGCGAGCCGGCTTGCCGGTGTAGATGCGCGTGCGCACCGTGTCGGACGAGGTGGCGCGCAGGAAGGCCGTCTCCCAACCCTGGTTGGAGGCCAGGTTGCGGTACTCCTCGGTGCCGAGCCAGATGGAGCCGGTCCACACGCCCTGCGAGCCGAGCGCGAGCGACGCCGCGATCTGGCGGCCCGAGCCGATGCCGCCGGCACCGAGCACCGGGACGTCCGGGCCCACCGCGTCGACGATGTCGGGCGTGAGCACCATGCTGGCGATCTCGCCGGTGTGGCCGCCGGCCTCGTAGCCCTGGGCGATGATGATGTCGACGCCGTTGGCGACATGGCTCTGCGCGTGCTTGGGCGCCCCGGCGAGCGCGGCGACCTTGAGGCCCGCGGCCTGGCACTCGGCGATCACGTCGTTGGGCGGCGTGCCGAGGGCGTTCGCGATGAGCACCGGGCGGTGCTGCAGGGCGACGTCGACGTGCGAGCGGGCCATCGAGTGCAGCCAGCCGAGCACGCCCTCGCGGCCCTCGCCCTCCGGGAGCGGCGGCACGCCGAGCTTGAGCAGCGTCTCGTCGACGAACTTCTTGTGCTCCTCGGGGATGTACGACGACAGGTCGGCCGAGGTCCCCTCGGTGGGCACCTTCATCGGCATCACGACGTCGACGCCGTAGGGCTTGCCGTCGGTGTTCTCGTCCATCCAGGTGAGCACCCGGTCGAGCTCGTCGGGGTCGTTGAAACGGACGCAGCCGAGGACGCCGAGGCCACCGGCGCGCGACACGGCCGCCGCGACGTGCTCGGACGGGGTGAAGGCGAAGATCGGGTACTCGATGCCGAAGGCATCACAGAGGGGGGTGCGCATCAGGCGTTCGCTCCTGCGGTGGTGTCGGACTCGGTGCCGGACTGGCGGGCGGCGAGGGCCATCTCCTTCGCCTTGGGGTACTGCGCCTTGCCGGTCGCGTTGCGCGGGATCTCGGGCACGATCGTCAGCGCGCGCGGCAGCTTGTAGCCCGAGAGGTGGGCGCGCAGGAAGGTGCGCAGCTCCTCGAGCTCGACGGTGTGGCCGGGACGCTCCTCGACGACGGCGGCCACGGTCTGGCCGTACTTCTCGTCGGGGAGGCCGACCACCAGGACGTCGTACACGCCGGGGTGGGCCTTGATCGCCTGCTCGACCTCCTCGGGGTAGACCTTCTCCCCGCCGGTGTTGATGCAGTTCGAGCCACGGCCGAGCAGGGTGATCCGGTTGCCCTCCTCGATCCGGGCGTTGTCGCCGGGGATCGAGTAGCGGACGCCGTCGATCTCGATGAAGGTCTTCGCCGACTTCTCGGGGTCCTTGTAGTAGCCGACCGGGACGTTGCCGGAGCGGGCCGTGCGGCCGATCCTCCCGACGTCCTTCACCGGGTCGAGGATCTGGTTGTCGTCGCCGAGGATGACCGTCGTGGGCGGGATCGAGACGACCGGCCCGTCGGTGGACAGGGCGCTCGCGTCCTGCAGGCCGGTGCCCTGGAAGCCGGTCTCCGAGGAGCCCACGGAGTCGGTGAAGACCGCATTCGGGAAGTGCTTCATCCAGCGCTCCTTCACCGACTTCGAGAAGATCGCGGCGCTGGAGGCGATGGCGAACAGGGTCTGGCCGTCGAAGCCGCCGGCCTCGTAGGCGTCGATGAGCGGGACGGCCATGGCGTCACCGGTCATGAAGAGCATCTGCACGCCGTGCTCGTCGACGAGCTCCCAGGTGCGCACCGGGTCGAACTTCGGCTCGAGGATGGTGACCTGGCCGGCGAACAGGTGCATGAGCAGCGACGCCTGCGCACCGCCGTGCATGAGCGGGCTGAGCGGCAGGGTGACGAGGCTGTCCTGGAGCGCCTTCTTCGACTGGTCGTACTCCTCGAGCGGCTCGGCCGTCATGAAGTCGATGCCACCGCCCAGCACGCGCCAGAAGTCCTCGTGGCGCCACATGACGCCCTTCGGGAAGCCGGTGGTGCCGCCGGTGTAGATGATGTGGATGTCGTCGGGGCTGCGCTCGCCGAAGTCGCGGGCGTCCGACTGGCCGGCCACGGCCTCCTCGAGGGTGACCCCGCCGAAGGGCGCGAGGTCGCTGGCGTCGTCGGGCTCGAGCGGGTTCGGCACCGCGATGATCGCCTTCATCGGCGCGACCTTGGGCGTCACCTCGGCGACCAGCGGGGCGTAGACCCGGTCGTGGACCAGGCCGACCAGGTCGGCGTTGTCGAAGAGGTACTCGAGCTCGCCCGCGACGTAGCGGTAGTTGACGTTGATCGCCACCGCCCGCACCTTGAGGATCGCGATGAGGGCGATGACGTGCTCGATGCTGTTCTTGGCGTAGAGGCCGACGTGGTCACCGGTGCCGATGCCCTGGGCCTGCAGGTAGTGGGCGAGCTTGTTGGACTCCGCCTCCAGCTCGGCGAAGGAGATGACGCGGTCCCCCACCTGCACGGCAGGCTTCTCCGGGACGGCGTCGACGGCGTGTTCGAAGAGATCGGCGATGTTCAGGGCCACGACGCGAGACTAGAACACGTTTCACTTTTTCGCTAGCGTGGTTCACATGTCCGCGACCGACGCCCCCGTGCGCACCACCCCCGACTGCCTCGTCGAGCAGGACGGGCACAAGCTGATCGTCACCATGAACCGCCCCGAGCGACGCAACGCGCTGTCCAGCGAGATGCTGCGGATCATGGAGGACGCCTGGGACCGGGTGAACGAGGACCCGGAGATCCGGGTCTGCATCCTCACCGGTGCCGGTGGCTACTTCTGCGCGGGCATGGACCTCAAGAAGGCCGACGAGAAGCCGCCGTCGGAGAGCTTCGAGGACGGCAGCTACGACCCCACCGTGATCAAGGGCCTGCTCAAGGGCTTCCGGCTGACCAAGCCGCTCATCGCCGCGGTCGAGGGCCCCGCCATCGCCGGCGGCACCGAGATCCTGCAGGGCACCGACATCCGGGTGGCGGGCGAGTCGGCGAGGTTCGGCGTGGCCGAGGCCCGCTGGTCGCTGTACCCGATGGGCGGCTCCGCCGTCCGGCTCCCCCGCCAGGTCCCCTACACCGTCGCGGCCGAGCTGCTCCTCACCGGTCGCACCCTCGGCGCCCCCGAGGCGAAGGAGCTCGGCCTGATCGGCCACGTGGTCCCCGACGGCGAGGCGCTCGCGAAGGCGCACGAGCTCGCCGACATGATCGCCGCCAACGGCCCGCTCGCGGTCCAGGCGATCCTCAAGACGATGCGCGACTCCGAGGGCAAGCACGAGGAGGACTGCTGGGCCGACGACGCCAGGATCGGCGCCGCCGTGTTCTCGTCCGAGGACGCCAAGGAGGGCCCGCGGGCGTTCCTCGAGAAGCGGAAGCCGGAGTTCAAGGGCCGCTAGCGTGGGTCCCGTGGTTCGGGCGGGCCCGGCAGCGGGAAGGAGGGCGGCATGGACGTCGTCCTCCCCCTGATCCTGTTCGGGTTCCTCGGCGCGGTGACCCTCGGCGTCCTCGTGCTGGTGCCGGTGCTGCTCGTGCAGGCGCACCGGCGGGCCGTGGAGCGACGCGCGGGGCTGGCGGCGTACGCGCAGGCACGGGAGTGGGAGTACCGGCCCCAGGACCCGGCCCTCGTGGGCCGCTTCCACGGCGCCCCCTTCGGTCGGGGCCACGGCCAGCGGGCCGTCAACGTCATCCTCGGCCGGTACGACGGCCGGGCGTTCACGGCGTTCGACTACCACTACGTGACCGGCAGCGGTGACGAGCGACGCTCCCACGACTGCTCGGTGATCGCCCTCAACCTCGGTGTCACCGCGCCGGACCTCGCGGTCGGTCCCACCACCACGCTGCGGCGCTGGGTGGACGCGCTCACGGGCCGTGACATCGCCATCGGCGACCCGCCCTTCGACGACTTCTTCACCGTGCACTCGCCGTCACCGGAGTTCGCGCGCGACGTCCTGCTCTCCGACGTCCGTGACGTCATGCGCCACCACCCGACCCTGGCGTGGCGGATCGCGGGCGACTCCCTGCTGGTGATCCGGCCGGGCGGGCACACCCCCGCCGACGTCGACGCCACCTTGCAGGCGATGGGCGCGTTGCTGGACCGGGTCCCGGAGCACGTGTGGCACCGGCTGGACCCGCGACGCGAGCAGGAAAGGTAAAGACTTCGCCATTCCGTGGCGCGCGGCCCCCGACAGGAAGATAGTGATCATCGCCACTTCCTGCTCTGCTCCCAAACCCCCCCATTGGCAGGTGAACTCGTGCGCGCTCGGATGCTTTGTGCTGCCCTCTCCGCGACGGCGATGCTGACGGTTCTCGTCAGCCCGACGTCCGCCTTCGCCGAGCCCGGAGACCCGGGCTCCTCCTCGACCGTGCGGTGCGCGAGCCCACCCGGGACCGACGGCGCGACCGCGGAGAACCGCGACCGCTTCGTCGACCTCTGGTCCGCCCGCTTCCGCGACAACGCGTGGCGCAAGGACTTCGTCGCGCTCAAGGCCGTGCCGGCGGACATCCTCGCCGAGGGCTTCCACTCGCTGCCGGAGCCGACGCAGCTGTGGCTCAGCGCCTGCCTCCTCGAGGACATCCTCGCGTCGTCGCACGAGTCGCCGACCGCACAGGAACGGGAGACCTACCTCGCGGGGGTCGCGCTGGTGATCTTCGGCAAGGAGGGCACGCGGGAGCTGCGCGAGGAGCTCAACGAGCCCGCGCCACCGGCGCCCGCCGACCTGCCCCCGGTGAAGCGTGACCTCACCGGCCAGGCACTGGACGAGGTCGCCGGCGACCTCGCCGAGGAGCCGAGCCTGACCTCCGCGAAGCAGCCGCGCGTGAGCGTCGCCGCCCCGACGACGCGGACGTCGAGCAACATCACGGCCGGCGCGCCGGGGGCCTTCCTCGACGAGCTGACCGCGCTGCCCGCCGTACCGCTGGTCCTGGACGCGCTCGACGCGCTCCTCCAGGAGGTCAGCAAGGTGCAGGGCACCCTGTTCACGTTGCCCGTGGTCAACCTCCTGTCGCCGCTCTTCTACAAGATCTGCGCCGAGTCGTCGACCATGGAGCTGTCCTGCAGCGTGTCCGTGCCGATCGGCGTCCCGGTCCCGGCGGACGTGACCGGCGACAAGCTGCCCGACGTGCTCGCGCAGCTGAACCCGATGACCAACCTCGTCGACGTCGGCGCCCGGTTCTGGGTGCAGCGGCTCAACACCACCGGCGGTCCCCTGCCGGCCCACGTGTTCGCCGTCTACGACACGCCCGTCGTGAAGAAGCGCGTCGCCGTCGGCATCGACGGGCGCGGCTCGACCCTGGGCTGGAACAGCACCGCGAAGCTGACCCTGAAGAACATCGTCAAGGCGATCACGGGCGACATCGAGGTCGCCGCCAACGTCAGCACCAACCACCCCGGCGCCACCCAGGCGATCACCTTCGGCGTGAAGTCGCTCGTCGCCGGCGCGCCGGGCGTCCCGGCCACCGAGCAGGACCCGCTCACGGGATCCGTCCAGATGAGCCCGTTCCCGACCACACTCGACGTCGGCGCCCGGATGACCCACGGCAGCACCCGGAGCCAGGACACGATCACCGTGTCCACGCCGACCCCGACGAAGGTCGACGCCGTGATCGACCAGGCCGTCGACTCAGGCACCACGGACAGCAACCGCCGGTTCACCGCGACGGTCGACAAGCTCCCGACCGACGTCCGCATCGACCTGGTCCGCCAGGGCACCCGCCAGGACGTCACCTACAAGGCCAGCGACGAGATCGGCTTCGTCCAGGCGACGGACACCACCACGCCCGACACCAGCAAGCCGGCCGAGGTGGACCACGCCGTCTACCAGGTCCACGGCGTGCCGAAGGAGGTCGGCGTCGCCCTCGACGGCAACCGGATCGTGTACGACGCCAGCGACACCATCGACAAGGTCTACGCCGGCGTCGAGCGGATGGACGGCGACACCGTCACCGCCGAGGTCGTCGACATCCCCGACCACGCCGAGGTCCTGTTCGACGGCAAGAACGCGATCCTCGACTGGGACGCCTCGGCGGCGATCACCAGCGCCTCCGCCGCCGCCCACCTGACGGCGAAGACCCTCGACATGGACCGCGACTTCGACGCGGGCCTGACGATCACGTCGATCCCGGCGAAGTGGAACGCCAGCTGGGCGAACGGCAACGTCCTGTTCGAGGCGCCGGAGGGCGGCATCGGGTCGATCACGGCGCATGTCACCAACCACGAGGACTACCAGACCCTCGCCGGCGACCACCTCAGCGGTTACTACGACGAGGCCTCCGGCGACCTGGACGCGAGCCTGCGGATCAGCAACCTGCGCCGCGCGGCGTTCACGAAGCTGGCCGACACCGGCAACGGCGGCGGCTTCGAGGCGGGCCTCGACATGGGCGACAAGGGCGCGTTCTCCTTCGCCGGCGAGGTCCACACGGCCCAGGGCGACCTCCAGGCCACCGGTGGGTTCACCAAGCTCCCGTCCGAGATCACCCTGCGCAGCGAGGGTGGCCACATCACCTACACGGGCAGCACGAACCCCGACCTGACGCTGTCGGTGGCGGCCGGCAAGAAGGCGGCCCTCGCGGCGACGCCGGTGCCCAACCAGGTGCACGGCGTGGCGGTCCGCGACGGCGCGAGCGGCGCCGACAAGGCGGTGCGGGCGAAGGTCTACCTGACCGGCCTGCCGACCGGGCTCGACCTCGACTCGACGACCGGCATCTACACCGTCACGGGCTACCACCCGACGATCGACAAGCTCGTCGTCGACGCGGTGCTGACGGCGCTCACCCCCAAGCCGCTCAGCCTGCAGCTGCAGCAGGGCGTGCCGACGGCGGAGCCGGTCGACTTCACCTTCGGGCCGATGACGACCCGAACCGAGCCGGACGGCAGCCGGACCATCGGCATCGACTACGTCACGAGCCAGCCGCTCGGCGCGCTCCTCGCGAACGCGCGCTACGACAACACCGACGAGGCACAGCTGTCGATCAGCGCGATCCCGGAGACGATCGGCGTCGACGCCTCGTTCGGCGCCGACACCAAGACCGTCAACGTCGCGATGAGCCGCGGGATCGACGACATCACGGCGTCGTACAAGCACGTCGGCGACGCCGACTTCGCGGCGTCGGTGCACCTGCACGACGTGCCGAAGACGGTCGACCTGACCATCGGCAAGAAGACCACCGCGGGCGGCGGCACCACCGTCGACGCCCCGGTGTTCACGATGGAGGCCGAGAAGCCCGGCCTCGACATCGACGCGTTCGCGTCGGCCCGCATCACGGACCCGGTGGACGCGTCGGCCGCGGTGACGCTGACGGTGACCGACCTCGGCCAGCTGGTCACCGCCGACCTCGTCGGAGCTCGCCTGCACATCACGTCGAGCCCGGCGACCGCCGAGTTCGCCCTCGAGGCGGCCGGGCGGGTGCAGAAGGACATCTCGCTCGACTGGGGCAGCGGTGAGGACGGCAAGACCGGGTTCTTCCAGAACCGGGGCAGCCTGGCGGTCGACCTGAAGATCAACCGGGTCACCCTGGGCCTCACGGCCTTCTCGGACGTGAACCTCCGGCTGGGCTTCACGACCGGCCTCGACGGTAGCTTCGGCAGCTTCACGTTCGGCCAGGACAGCGACCTGACGGTCGAGCTCGAGGACGAGTTCTCGGTCTTCATCGACTGGCCCGACCCGCTCGGGTCGGACACCTTGTCGATCGTGAAGATCCCGCACCTGCGGATCCCGTTCGGCAACGTGGTCCCGCAGTGGCACATCAACGAGAACGTGCAGGCGCGCGCCTTCCACCTCCCGATCATCCACTTCGGGATCGCGGACTGCGGGGTCTCCTTCGACGTGCGGCCGGCTCCGGGCTACACGACCCCGGGCAACACGTTCACGCTGCCCCAGCCGACCGGCGACGGCACGAACACGCCCGCCTGGCTGATCACGCCCGACATCAACCTGCTCGGGTTCTCGCTGCCGAGCTTCGGGCTGGACATCATCGCCTACTTCCTCTCGCCGTACGGCAACAACATCCACCCATACCCGGAGTGCCAGTGGCTCGTGTAGAACCCGCCACCGCCACGCGCCGACCCGCGGCTCTCCTGCTGGGCCTGCTGGTCGCGCTGGCGGTGGCCTCCGGGTGCAGTGACGACACCGACCCGCCAGAGGCCGACCCGTCGGCCCCGCTGAGCGACGTCACCGTCGACTGCGACCGCTACGAGGACACGGCACAGCGGATCACCGACGCGCAGACCGCCCTGTACGACGGCAAGGACTCCCCCGAGGACGCCACGGCCGTCGACGACCTGGTCGGCGAGCTCGAGGCGCTCGAGGACGACGCGCCCGACGACGTCGACGCCGCGCTCAACGGACTCGCCGACGGCTTCCGGTCCGCGCAGGAGCTCCTCGCGGATCCGGAGGCGGCGGACCCCGGCGAGCTGTCGGCGCTGTCGGCCGCGCTGGCCGAGGACAGCCAGGCGGTGACGGCCTGGATCCTCAGCCAGTGCGAAGGCTGAGATGGCCTGAGAGCCAGTCGGGGAAGTCCTCGAGGCTGTCGAGCACGGCGTGCGTGCCGGCCGCCCGCAGCTCCCCCGCCGTGCATCCGCCGGTCAGCACGGACACGCCGGTGACGCCGGCGGCCAGGGCGCCCTCCACGTCGTGCACGTGGTCGCCGACGTAGACCGAGGCGGCCTCGCGGCGCAGCACGTCGGCCTTGCCGACGCCCCAGACCCACCCCTCGAGCACGTCGACGTCGAGCCCGGTGTGGTCGATGTGGAGCTGGGCGTTGGGCGCGTACTTGCCGGTGACCACGACCACCCGGCCTCCGAGCCGTCGTACGGCGGCGATGGCCTCGTGCGCGCCGGGGAGGACCGGCACGGTGGTGATCGCGTGGTCGGGGTAGAGCGCGCGGAAGCGCTCGCCGGCGGCCGGGATGCGCTCCGGCGGCAGGTACGGCGCGAGCAGCATGTCGAGCGGGGGCCCCAGCCGACGGGTCATCTCCTCGACCGGGAACTCCACCTCGAGCTCGGCGCCGAGGGCCCGGAGCACCTGTTGGAAGCCCGGAGCGGTGTCGATGAGGGTCAGGTCGAGGTCGAACCCGACGACGAGGTCCGGCATGCCGCAACGGTACCGGCGCGCCGGCGGCGGACCTCAGCCGACGGAGCGCTCGCCCGTCCAGAAGCGCGCGCGCAGCGCCTTCTTGTCGGGCTTGCCCAACGCGGTCAGGGGCAGCGCGTCGACCGCGATGACGTCCTTCGGGGACTGCACCGAGCCCTTGCGCTCCTTCACGGCCGCCTGGATCTCGGCGACGACCTCCTCGGTGAGCTCGTGCCCCTCGCGCAGGACCACGACCGCGGTGACCGCCTCGCCGAACTTCTCGTGCGGCGTACCGATCACGCCGACCTGGGCGATCGCCGGGTGCTCGGCGATGACGTCCTCCACCTCGCGGGGGAAGACGTTGAAGCCGCCCGTGACGATCATGTCCTTGGTGCGGTCGACGATGTACCAGAAGCCGTCCTCGTCCTCGCGCGCCACGTCGCCGGTGTGCATCCAGCCGTCGCGGAAGGTCTCGGCCGTGGCCTCGGGAAGCTGCCAGTAGCCCGCCGACAGCAGCGGGCCGGCCACGCAGATCTCCCCCGGCTCGCCCTGCGGCACCGGGTTGCCCGCCTCGTCCAGCAGCGCGGTCCGGAGGTACGCCGAGGGCCGGCCGCAGGAGGTGAGCCGGGACTCGACCGGGCGACCGTCGGCGTCGACGTGGTCGCCCTTCGGGAAATAGCTGATCACCATCGGCGCCTCGGACTGGCCGTAGTACTGCGCGAAGATCGGCCCGAACCGCTCGATCGCCTCCTTGAGCCGGACCGGGTTGATCGCGGACGCGCCGTAGTAGACGGTCTCCAGCGACGACAGGTCACGGGTGCGGGAGTCAGGGTGGTCCATCAGCGCGTAGAGCATCGTCGGCACGAGCATCAGCGAGTTGATCCGCTTCTCCTCGATCGTCTGCAGCACCTCGGCCGGGTCGAAGCGCGAGGAGACGAACAGGGTGCCGCCCTTGAGCACGACCGGCACGAAGAAGGCCGCGCCGGCGTGCGACAGGGGCGTGCACATGAGGAAGCGCGGCTCGGCCGGCCACTCCCACTCCGACATCTGGACCTGCGACATCGTCGAGAAGGCGCGGGCGGTGCCGATCACGCCCTTCGGCTTGCCGGTCGTGCCGCCGGTGTAGGTGATCGAGGTGATGTGGTCGGGCTCCAGCACGGCCGCCGTCAGGGTCCGCGGCTCGAAGGTGGCCGCGACCGCGGTCAGGTCCGTGCCCACCTCGGCGAGCTCCTCGGGGACCGGGCCGATGGTGAGGACCTGCTTGAGGCCGGGGCACTTGCCCAGCAGCTCGACCGCACGGGCGGCGAAGTAGGGGTCGATGACGAGCGTGGTGATGCCCGCGTCGTTGATCACGTAGGCGTGGTCGTCGGCCGAGCCGAGCGGGTGCAGCGAGGTCCGCTGGAAGCCCTGCGTCTGGCCGGCGCCGAGGATGAAGAGGACCTCGGGCCGGTTGAGCGCGAGCAGCGCCCCCGGCGTACCACGCCCGGCGCCGAGGGACTCGAACGCCTGGATGTACTGGGAGATCCGGTCCGCCGTCTCCTTGCCCGTGAGGGTCACGTCGCCCAGGTGGACGATCGGGCGGTTCGCATGCCGCTTGAGGGCGGCGACCATGAGGTGGCCGTTGTGGGCAGGGGTGCGCAGCGTGTCGGTCACGAGCGCAACATTAGAACGTGTTCTATTTCAGGGCAAGCAACCCGCAGCTTCAGCCCGCAGCCTTCTCGACCGGCGCGACGAGCGGCCGCACCCCACCGAGCCGGCGCTGGAACCGGACCTGCTCGGCGTGCGCGTCCAGCACGTCCCACAGGGCGCGGTGGGCGGCCCACGGCAGCGGGTCGCCGCCCGAGGCCCAGCGCTCGCCGAAGCTGATCCAGACCGGCGTCCACCCGGCAGCGCAGTCCCAGGCGCCCCGCTGCGCCTCGACCAGGCGGCGCCGCACCTGGAAGGCGGTGCGCGGACCGTCGACACAGATCGGCGCGGTCCGGACCGGCCAGACCCACAGGTCCAGCTCCATCAGCTCGATCTCGAGGTCGCGCAGCAGCGCAGGATCGACCAGCACCGTGGCGACGTTCTCGTGCGGCTCCCGCCTCATGCCCGGAACGCTAGTCGGCACCGCCGACAGCGGCCAGCGTTCCGGACAACCGGCTCAGCGGGGATCCAAGCTCAGGCGAGGACCTCGGCCACCTGACGCACCTCGGCGGCGCTGCGGCACGAGAGCAGCAGCGTGGTCACGCCGGTCTCCTCCCACTGCGCGACCCGCTCCCTCACCTCGGAGGCGGTGCCGATGATGTGCATGTCGTCGACGAGCTCGTCGGGGATGAGCGCGGTCGCCTTGTCCTTCTCCCCCGACAGGTAGAGCTCCTGCACCTGGGCCGCGAGCTCGCCGTAGCCCATGCGCGTGAAGACCTGGTTGTGGAAGTTCTGCTCCTTGGCCCCCATGCCGCCCATGTAGAGCGACACGAACGGCTTCATGGCATCGACGACCATCTGCTTCTGCTCGGCGTTCTCCACCACCTGCAGGTGGCAGGTCGCGGAGATCTCGAAGTCGGCGCGGGTACGACGGGCGCCGGGTCGCGCGAAGCCCTCGTCGAGCCACGGCTGGTACATCCCGGCACTCCTGGGCGTGTAGAAGATCGGGATCCAGCCGTCGGCGATCTCCGCGGTCTGGGCGACATTCTTCGGCCCCTCGGCCCCGAGCCAGATCGGCAGGTCGGCGCGCAGCGGGTGCACGATCGGCTTCAGCGGCTTGCCCAGCCCGACCGAGCCGGGACCGCGGTAGGGCAGCGGGTGGTGCGGTCCGTCGTTGGTGACCGGCGCCTCGCGGGCCAGCACCTTGCGGATGATCGAGACGACCTCGCGGGTGCGCGCGAGCGGCTTCTCGAAGGGCTGGCCGTACCAGCCCTCGACGACCTGCGGGCCGCTGACGCCCATCCCGAGGATGACCCGGCCGCCGGTGAGGTGGTCGAGGGTCAGCGCGTGCATGGCGATCGAGGTCGGCGTACGGCCGGACATCTGGACGATCGAGGTGCCGAGCCGGACCCGCGAGGTCTCCCGGCCCCACCAGGCGAGCGGCGTGAAGGCGTCGCTGCCCCAGGCCTCCGCGGTGAAGATCGCGTCGAAGCCGGCGTCCTCCGCCGCGGCGACGAGCTCACCGACGCCCTGCGGGGGCTGTGCGCCCCAGTAGCCCAGCTGCAAGCCAAGTTTCATGCTCCGCATCATGGCGGATCGACCGGATTCATTTCTAGAACATGTTTCACTTTCGAGCAGAACATGTTTCACTTTGGCCCATGAGCCGTACCTTGCAGGCGCCGGTGACGGTCGCCTTCGACTACACGCGTTCCACCGGCCCCGTCGTCGGTCGCTTCCTCTCCGGGCTCCGCGACGGCGTCGTCGTCGGCGGCCGCACCTCGACCGGCCAGGTCGTCGTACCGCCGCTCGAGTTCGACCCCGTGACCCACGAGCCGACGACCGAGTTCGTGGAGGTCTCCTCCGTCGGCACGGTCACCTCGTGGACCTGGGTGCCGGAGCCCGTGAAGGACCAGCCGTTCGACCGGCCGTTCGCGTTCGCCCTGGTCACCCTCGACGGCGCCGACGTGCCGCTCCTGCACGCGCTGGACGTGTCCTCGCCCGCGGAGGTCACCACCGGCATGCGGGTGCGCGTGCGCTGGGCCGCCGAGCGGGTCGGCCACATCAACGACATCGCGTGCTTCGAGCCCCTCGCCCCCGGCGAGGCCGACGCCCCCGTCCCCCCGGTCGCCTCCGATGAGCCGGTCACCGGCGTCGTCACCAAGGTGTCGCTCGACTACAACTACGCCGCCTCGCCCGAGGAGTCGCTGTTCTACCGCGGGCTCAACGAGGGCCGGATCATGGGCCAGCGCTGCCCCACCTGCCAGAAGGTGTACGTCCCGCCGCGGAGCGCCTGCCCCTCCGACGGCACGCCGACCGTGGAGGAGGTCGAGCTGTCGCAGACCGGCACCATCACGACCTTCTGCATCGTCAACGTGCCCTTCCTCGGCCAGAAGATCACCCCGCCGTACGTCTCGGCGTACGTCCTCCTCGACGGCGCCGACATCGCGGTTCTCCACCTCATCCTCGGCGTGCCCGCCGAGGAGGTCCGGATGGGCATGCGGGTCAAGGCGGTCTGGAAGCCGAAGGACGAGTGGGCGTACTCCCTGGAGAACATCGACCACTTCGCGCCGACCGGCGACCCGGACGCCGACTTCGACACCTACAAGCACCACCTCTAGAGAGGGACAACGACAGATGCGTGACGTCGCCGTCGTCGGGTTCGCCCAGCGACAGATGCCCCAGTTCGACGGGTCGCCGACCTGCGTCGAGCTCCTGGTGCCGGTCTTCAAGGAGCTCTACGAGCAGACCGGCTGGACCCGCAAGGACGTCGGGTTCTGGTGCTCCGGCTCCTCCGACTACCTGGCCGGACGCTCGTTCTCGTTCGTCCAGGCCGTCGACGCGATCGGCGTCATCCCGCCGGTCAACGAGTCGCACGTCGAGATGGACCTCGCCTGGGCCATGTACGAGGCGTGGATCAAGATCCAGACCGGCGAGGTCGACACCGCCCTCGTCTACGCCTTCGGCAAGAGCTCGGCGGGCGTCCTGCGGCGTACCCTCGCGCTCCAGCTCGAGCCCTACACGATGACGCCCCTGTGGCCCGACACCGTGTCCCTCGCCGGCCTCCAGGCCCGGGCGGGCATCGACGCGGGTGCCTGGGACGAGCGGGCGATGGCCGAGGTGGCGAACCGCTCGCTCACCGACGCGGAGAAGAACGAGCACGCCATCCGCAAGGGCGGCTCGTCGGTCGAGGAGCTGCTCACCCGCCCGATGTACGCCGACCCGCTGCGCAAGCACGACTGCGCCCCGGTGACCGACGGCGTGGCGGCCCTGGTGCTGGCCGCCGGCGACCGGGCCCGCGACGTCCGCGAGCGGCCCGCCTGGCTCACCGGGATCGCCCACAACGTCGACCCGATGGGCATGGGCGTGCGCGACCTGACCCGGTCCCCCTCCGCCCAGCGGGCCGGCGCCGCACTCGACCTCGGCGGCGTCGAGGTGGCCGAGCTGCACGCGCCGTTCAGCCACCAGGAGCTCATCCTGCGCAAGGAGCTCGGCCTCGGCGACGACGTCGTCATCAACCCGTCCGGCGGCGCGCTGGCGAGCAACCCGATGTTCTCGGGCGGCGGCATCCGCGTCGGCGAGGCCGCGCAGCGGATCTGGTCCGGCGAGGCCGACAAGGCCCTCGCCCACGCCACCAGCGGCCCCGCCCTGCAGCAGAACCTCGTCTGCACCCTGGCAGCCAGCACCGAAGGAGCACGGAACTGATGGGCAAGCAGCCTGCAGCGATCATCGGCGTCGGCCAGACGCACCACCGCGCGAAGCGCGAGGACGTCTCCATGGCGGGCCTGTGCCGCGAGGCGATCGACCGCGCGCTCCTCGACGCCAACCTGACGCTCGACGACATCGACGCGATCGTCGTCGGCAAGGCGCCCGACCTGTTCGAGGGCGTGATGATGCCCGAGCTGTTCCTCGCCGAGGCGCTCGGCGCCGCTGGCAAGCCCCTGCTGCGCGTCCACACCGCGGGCTCGGTCGGCGGCTCGACCGCCATCGTCGCGTCGTCGCTGGTGCAGGCGGGGGTCCACAAGCGGGTGCTGACCGTCGCCTACGAGAAGCAGTCGGAGTCCAACGCCATGTGGGCGCTGTCGGTCCCGCTGCCGTTCAACATGCCCGTCCACGCGGGTGCCGGCGGCTACTTCGCGCCGCACGTGCGCTCCTACATCCGCCGCTCGCAGGCGCCCACCCACGTGGGTGCGATCGTCGCGGCCAAGGACCGCAACAACGCGCTCAAGAACCCCTACGCGCACCTGCACAACGAGGGCACGACGGTCGAGTCGGTGCTGGCCTCGCAGATGCTCTGGGACCCGATCCGGTACGACGAGACCTGCCCGTCGAGCGACGGCGCCTGCGCACTGGTCATCGTCGACGAGGACACGGCGAAGTCCTCGCCGAACCCCGCGTGGATCCACGGCACCGTGATGCGGTCGGAGGCCACCACGGCCGCCGAGCGCGACCAGGTCAACCCGCAGGCGGGCCGCGACGCGGCGGCCGCGCTGTGGAAGCAGGCCGGCATCACCTCGCCCATCGACGAGATCGACGCCGCGGAGATCTACGTCCCGTTCTCGTGGTTCGAGCCGATGTGGCTGGAGAACCTCGGCTTCGCCGCCGAGGGTGAGGGCTGGAAGCTCACCGAGGCCGGCGAGACGGCCATGACCGGCCGGATCCCGGTCAACTGCTCGGGCGGCGTGCTGTCCTCCAACCCGATCGGCGCCTCCGGCATGCTCCGCTTCGGCGAGGCGGCCCTGCAGGTGCGCGGTGCGGCCGGCGAGCACCAGGTCGAGGGCGCCCGCAAGGCCCTCGGCCACGCCTACGGCGGTGGGTCGCAGTTCTTCGCGATGTGGGTCGTCGGCTCGGAGAAGCCCACCAACTGAGCACCAGCCGGGAGGTCCCTCCTCCGCGGCGTTCACTGCCGTTTCGACAGCGGGCGCCGCGGAGAGGCTTCTGGGCGTGAACGACCCCACCTCGTCGTACCCGCCGCCGCCCGGACCGATCCCTCCCGGGCCGTTCCAGCCGACCCCGGCGAGGCCGCCGTCCAACGGGCTCGCGGTCGCCGCCCTCGTGATCGGCATCGTCGCCCTGACCATCGCGCTGATCCCGATCCTCAACCTGGTCGGCGTCGTCGGCACGCTGGTCGGCATCCCACTCGGCATCGCGGGTGTGCGGAAGGGCCGCCGCGTCGGGCGGGGCACTGCGATGGCCGGCGCGGGCATCGCGCTGTCCGGCGTCGCGCTCGTCCTCTCGGCGGTGATCTCCTTCCTGTTCTGGCGCTACCTCGGCGACCTGCTCGACTTCGTGGAGCCGCCCGACCCGAGCGCCGAGATCGGTGAGGAGTTCGAGACCGATGGCGGCGACCTCGTCGTCACGGTCACCTCGCTGGAGTGCGGCACGGAGCCCGACGAGTGCACCTTCACGTTCGACGCCACCAACAACGGACACCGCTCGATCTCCCTGGACGACATCACCGTCAAGTCGGTCGTCGACGGCCAGTGGGACAGCGCGGACGTGAGCGATCCGGGGACGTCGAGCTACGGCGTCGACCTCGCGCCCGGGGAGTCGAAGTCGCTCACCGGCTCGGTCCGCGTCTACTCCGGTGAGCACCTCGACGGCATCGTCTTCGACGCCAACGACGCCTCCAGCCACAGCGCCGTCGTGGTCGATGCCGGTGACGCCTCGCCGGGTCAGTAGGCTCGCCCTGTGATCGAGCTGCGCACCCCGACCCAGATCGAGCAGATGCGTCCCGCCGGACGCTTCGTCGCCTCCGTGATCAAGGCCCTCGCCGAGAAGGCCGCCGTCGGGGTCAACCTGCTCGAGCTCGACGAGCTGGCGCACCAGATGATCAAGGACGCCGGCGCCGAGTCCTGCTACATCGACTACCACCCGTCGTTCGGTGCGAGCCCGTTCGGAAAGGTGCTGTGCACCTCGGTCAACGACGCGGTGCTGCACGGCCTGCCCTTCGACTACGTCCTCCAGGACGGCGACCTGCTCTCGGTCGACTTCGCCGCCTCCGTCGACGGCTGGGTCTCCGACTCCGCGCTCTCGGTCATCGTCGGCACGCCGCGCGAGGAGGACGTCCGCCTCATCGAGGTCACCGAGCGGGCCCTCGCCGCAGGCATCGCGGCCGCGCGGCCGGGCAACAAGCTCGGCGACATCTCCTTCGCGATCGGCAGCGTCGCCCACGAGGCCGGCCTCAAGGTCAACCTCCAGTTCGGCGGCCACGGCGTCGGCCGCACGATGCACGGCGAGCCGCACGTCGCCAACGACGGTCGCGCCGGCCGCGGACTCAAGCTGCGTCCCGGCCTGGTCATCGCCATCGAGCCGTGGTTCCTCCACACCACCGACGAGATCGTCTTCGACCCCGACGGCTGGACCATCCGCAGCGCCGACGGCTCGCGTGGCGCCCACGCCGAGCACACCGTCGCGATCACCGACGGCGACCCGATCATCCTCACCGCGCGCGACTGACGTCCCGGACCGACGCGCCGTGGCACTCTTCAGGCGCCGTCGGCGGGACGACGGCGACCGGACCCCCGCCCGGCCGGCCGACCCCGACGAGGCGCTCACCTTCCTCGGCGCCGAGGACGCCCAACGGGTCCGGGCACTCGTGCGCGATGCCTTCGCCCGCCGCGGCATCGAGGTCACGGTGTACGTCGACCACGTCGTCGACGACTCGGGGCGCCAGTTCGGCCTGTGGAACGTCGCGGCCGCCTGCCACCAGGACGATCGCGGCCGCTCCGCCTGGGCGGACGTCGTCGACCAGCACGTCGGCCGGGTGCTGGCCAGCATGGACGCGCCCGACCCGTTCGACGGGCTCACCCCCGAGCAGGCGCGGCAGCGCACCTACGCACGCCTCTACGAGCGCGACGGGATCCCGGACCTGACCGGCTTCCCGCACCAGGAGTTCGCCCCCGGCCTGGTCGAGATGATCGCCCTCGACCTGCCCGACGCGGTCGTCGTCTACAACGAGGAGCGCGCCGAGGCGTTCGGCGGCGCGGACCTCCTGCGCACGTGGGGGCGGGAGACCCTGCGCCGCGAGCCGGTCGAGCGCCACGAGCGGATCGACCTCCCCGACGGCGGCTGGTTCGACGTACTGCTCGGGTCCTCCGTCCACACCGCGAGTCGCGCGCTGCTCATGCCCTCGCTCGCGGCCGAGGTCGCCGGTGAGGAGGCCGGGCGCCACGGGTGGCTGCTCAGCGTGCCCAACCGCCAGCAGGTCGTGTGGCACCTGGTCCGCGACATCTCGGTGCTGCCCAGCCTGCAGGCGATGGCCGGCTTCGCGTCCGCCGGCTTCAGCGACTCCCCCGGCCCGCTCAGCCCCCACGTCTACTGGTGGGACGGCACGGCCTACCAGCAGCTGACGCGGATCGACGACGACGGCGCACTTGCGATCGTGGTCGAGGCGGACTTCCAGGCCGTCCTCGAGGAGCTCGCCCGCGACGCCTGAGCGCCGCGGCTGCGCATCGACGCCCCGGGTACCTCCCCGCCATGGTGCGCACCGTGGGGGTCGAGGAGGAGCTGCTGCTGGTCGACCCGCAGACCCGGACCGCCGCGCCACGCTCCCAACAGGTCCTGAAGTACGCCGCCGAGCACGGCATCGCGGCCCACGACCAGCTCGACCACGAGCTGTTCCGGCACCAGCTCGAGACGCGGACCCGGCCGGCGGTCGACCTGGCGGACCTGCGCCGCGACGTGATCGCCGGACGGCGCGCCGCCGCGTCCGCCGCGGCCGGCGTGGGGCTGCTGACCGCCGCCACCGGCGCCGTACCCCTGCCGGGCGGCCCGCCGAGGACGACGAGGGACGACCGCTATCTCGCCATGGTCGAGACCTACGGCGAGGTCGCGCGGCCGGGAGGGACGTGCGGCATGCACGTGCACGTCCACGTCGCCTCCGACGAGGAGGGCGTGACGGTGATCGACGGGATCACGCCCTGGCTCCCGGTCCTGCTGGCGATCAGTGCCAACTCGCCCTTCCACCACGGCCGCGACACCCGCTACGCCTCGTGGCGCTCGCACTCGTGGTCGCAGTGGCCCAGCGCGGGGCCCGTCGAGCGGTTCGGCTCGGTGGCTGCCTACCGCGACGTGAGCCGCAGGATCATCGCCTCGGGTGCCGCGCTCGACGAGGGCATGCTCTACTACGACGCCCGGCTCGCGCGCTCGCACCCGACGGTGGAGGTCCGGATCACCGACGTGTGCACCGATCCCGACGACGCGGTGCTCGTCGCCGCCCTGGTCCGCGCGCTGGTCTCCCATGCCGCGGAGCGCCCTGTCGAGGGCATCGCCTGGCGGGCGGAGCTGCTGCGCGCGGCCCGATGGCGCGCCGCGCGCTACGGCCTGGCCGAGCGCCTGCTCGACCCCGTGACCGGTGAGCTGCGGCCGGCACGGGAGGTGCTGGAGCACCTGCTCGCGACGGTGACCGAGCCGTTGGAGGACGCCGGCGACGCGGAGCTGGTCCAGGACGCGGTGGCCCGGGTGCTGTCGGAGGGGGGATCCGTCCGGCAGCGGGCGGCGTACGAGCGCAACGGCGGCAGCGTGGCCGCCGTCGTCGACGACCTCGTCGGGCGCACCAACGCCGCGTTCAGTGCGTGACGCCCCAGATGAAGCCGAAGACGCCGGCACCCACGCCGAGCACGATGATCGTCCACAGGGAGATCCACGCGAGCGTGTGCATCCCGTGCTGGTAGTGGTTCTCGGAGAACCCCTGGAACTGCTCCACGTTGACGTCGCTCATCGCGTCCTCCTGTCGGCCTGCGTCCACGACGGAACGCTACTGCAACTTCGGCCGGTTGGGTGTGAGGTCCGGCGTCGGGTTCAGCGGTCGGCGCGCTTCGCCACGACGGAGAAGTCGGCGGCCAGGTCGACGTCCCACTCGACACCCTTGGCGTCGCGGACCTCGGCCTCGTAGGCCACCCCCGGGTCGTCGCTCGGGTCGACGTCGACCACCGTGCCGCTGCCGACCGCCGCGAGGGCCGCCGTCTCCGCGGACGCGCGCTCGGCAGCGCTGAGGACCCGGTCGTCGGCGTCGGGCCGCTCGCCCACGTCGTCCCGGTCGTCGGCCTCGTCCCGGTCGTCCCGGTCGTCCCGGTCGTCCCGGTCGTCCTTGTCGACGGTGACGACGCCGAGCTCGGAGTCCAGGGTCACGTCGACCTCGCTGCCGTCGGCGAGCCGGACCTCGACCTCGTAGGCCTCCCCCGGGTCGTCGGCCTTCTCGACCTCGACGGCCTCGCCGCCGCCGGCCGCCTCGGTCGCCGCGGTGGCGACCCGGTCGCGCTCGTCGCCCGACACGTCGTCGGCCGAGGCCGCCCAGACGGTGCCGCCGACAGCGAGGACGGCGACGGTGGCGAGGGCGGGCAGGACGACGCGCTTGCGGCGCAGGGTGCTGGTCTTCATGGGAGATCTTCCTCTCGGTCCTTCTCGGGCTGGCTTGCTGCTCCGAGCCTGCCGGGAGGTCGCTGAACCCTTCCTGAACCCTCCTGAAGGTGGCTTCAGGAAGCACCCGACGGCAGTCGTACGACGAAGCGCGCGCCCCCGAGCGCACCCGACTCGACCGCCACCGAGCCACCGTGGCCGGCGACCACGGCGCGCACGATCGCCAGTCCGAGACCGCTGCCACCGGCATCGCGGGCGCGGGCCTCGTCGAGCCGGACGAACCGCTCGAAGACCCGCTCACGGTCGGCGGTCGGCACGCCCGGTCCGTCGTCGTCCACGGCCAGCACGACCGTCTCCCCGTGCTGCGCGACCGACACCGCGATCCGCGCCGCCGCATGCCGCGCCGCGTTGTCGACCAGGTTGCGGACCACCCGGCCCAGCGCCAGGGGGTCGCCGAGCACGCGCCCGGGTCCCACGCCGGTGGTGTCGGTGGCCAGGCCCGACCGGGCGACGCGTCGTACCTCCGCGAGGACGAGGTCGTCGACGTCGACCTCCGTGCGCGGCGTGCGGACGGGTCCCTCGCCCGCACGGGTGAGCGCGAGCAGCTGGTCGACGAGCGACTGCATCCGCTCGGACTCCACCAGCACGGTCTCCGCGAGCTCGCCCTCCGGGAGCGCGTGGGGATGGGCGTGCGCGACCTCGGCCGCCTGGCGCAGACTGGCGAGGGGCGAGCGCAGCTCGTGCGAGGCGTCACCGACGAACTGCCCCTGCCGTTCGCTGGCGTCCTGCAGCCGGCCGAGCATCGCGTTCATGGTGCGGGCCAGCCGGCCGACCTCGTCGCGCGCGGCCGGTTCGGGGACCCGGCGGTCGAGGCTGCTGCCACTGATCCGCTCGACCTCGGTGCGGATCCGCTCGACCGGGCGCAACGCCCGGCCGACGACGAGCCAGGTCGTCGCACCGACGACGAGGACGAGCACCGGGAGTCCGAGCAGGAGCGGCAGGGCCAACGCGGCGGTGGTCTCGTCGACGTCCTCGAGGGACACCGCCACGGCGACCTCCCCGCCCTCGGCCGTGTCCTCGGTGACGACGAGGTAGGGGTGCTCGCCCCCGGACAAGCGGGCTCTCTCCCCGTCCTCGGTCGGGATGGCGCCGCCGTTCAACGACGCCGACGCGGCGAGGACCCGGCCCTCGGCATCGGTGACCTGCCACACGACGTCGTCGGGCTCGTCGTCGGCCTCCCCCGGCGCCGGCAGCCCGCCGTCGTCGACCTGGCCGGCGATCGCGGCCGCCTGCTGCTCGGCCGTGGACTCGGCCGCGCCGTGCAGCGACGAGCGGACGGTCAGTACGAGCGCGACGGCCGCGATGAGCAGCGCGACCCCGACGACCACCGTGGCCGCGAGCGTCGTCCGGGTGCGGACGGAGGAACGACGCACGTCAGCCCCCGTCGCTCGCGAGCCGGTAGCCGGCGCCGCGCAGGGTCTGGATCGCCTCGCGCCCGAACGGCCGGTCCACCTTGTTGCGCAGGTGCCGGACGTAGACCTCCACGATGTTGGGGTCGCCGTCGAAGTCGCCGTCCCAGACGGCGTCGAGGATCTGGCGCTTCGAGACGACGTCGCCCTTGTGACGGGCGAGGAAGGCCAGCACGGCGAACTCCCGCGCCGTCAGGCTGACCGCGACCTCCCCACGCCGCACCTCCCGCGCCGCGGGGTCGACGACGAGGTCGCCGATCTCCAGCGCCGTCGGCCGTTCCCGCGCGCCCCGCCGGGCCACCGCCCGCAGCCGCGCCACGAGCACCGGGAAGGAGAAGGGCTTGGTCAGGTAGTCGTCCGCGCCGGTGTCGAGTCCCTCCACCTGGTCCCACTCGCCGTCCTTGGCGGTGAGCATCAGGATCGGTGTCCAGTTCTCCTCGGCCCGCAGGGTCTCGCAGACCTTGTAACCGTTGATCCCGGGCAGCATCAGGTCGAGCACCATGGCGTCGTACGCGTTCTCGCGCGCCAGCCACAGGCCGTCGGTGCCGTCGTGCGCCACGTCGACCGCGAAGCCCTCGGCCTCGAGGCCGAGCTTGAGTGATCGCGCGAGCCGCCGCTCGTCGTCGACGACCAGGACACGCATGCGACCTCCGGGAAAGCAGTTCAGGGCGGCCCCATTCTCACGGAGCCACCCTGAACCTGCGCTGAAGAGCGCCGGAGTACGACGCTCAGGCGTATTTGACCTGCATCTCCTTGATCGCGTTGAGCCAGCCCGAGCGCAGGCGGCGCGGCTTGCCCACCAGCTCGATGTCGGGCGCGAGGTCGGCGATCGCGTTGAAGATCAGGTTGATCTGCAGCCGCGCCAGGTTGGCGCCGAGGCAGTAGTGCGCGCCGTGGCCGCCGAAGGCGACGTGCGGGTTGTGCTCGCGCAGGATGTTGAAGGAGAACGGGTCCTCGAAGACGGTCTCGTCGAAGTTGGCGGACGCGTAGAACATGGCCACGCGGTCGCCCTTCTTGATCGCCTGGCCGGCGAGCTCGGTGTCCTTCTTCGCGGTGCGCTGGAAGACGGTGACGGGGGTCGCCCAGCGGACGATCTCGTCGATGGCCGTCTCCGGGCGCTCCTTCTTCCACAGCTCCCACTGGTCGGGGTGCTCGAAGAAGGCGTGCATGCCGTGGCTGGTCGCGTTGCGCGTGGTCTCGTTGCCGGCGACGGTCAGCAGGATCACGAAGAACCCGAACTCGTCGTTGGTGAGCGCGCCGTGGTCGTCGTCGGCGCCCACGCTGATCAGCTTCGTGACGATGTCGTCCTGCGGGTTCGCGCGACGCTCGTTGGCGAGCTGGTCGAAGTAGACGAGGATCTCCATGGACGCGACCGCCGGGTCGGCGCCGATGTCGGGGTCGTCGTACCCCATCATCTGGTTGGACCACTCGAAGAGCTTCTTGCGGTCCTCCTGCGGGACGCCGAGGAAGTCGGCGATCGCCTGCAGCGGCAGCTCGGCGGCGATGTCCTCGACGAAGTCGCCGGAGCCCTTCGCCACGGCAGCGGCGACGATCTCGCGGGCGCGCTCCTCGAGGACGGTCCGGAGGGCGGCGATCACGCGCGGGGTGAAGCCGCGGGACACGATGCCGCGCATCTGGGTGTGGTCCGGCGGGTCGTGGTGGATCAGCATGGCCCGCTGGACCTCGACCTGGTCGCGGGTCATGTCGGGGGCGAAGCGGATGATGACGCCGTTCTCCATCGCGGACCAGTTCTCGTTGTCCTTCGAGACCTGGCGGACCTCGGCGTGCCGGGTCAGCGCCCAGTACCCGGTGTCGAGGAAGCCGGCGCGCGCCTCGGGGACCTGCTCGATCCACCGGATCGGCTCGTTGGTCCGCAGCGCGCGGAACTCGTCGTGCGGCAGGGCCACTTCGTTGATGTCGGGATCGGTGGGATCCCATCCCTCCGGAATGAGGAGCTCGGTCACGGCGAACCTTTCGCAGATGGGGGTGGTGGAACACGTTCTAGACCCACCGTACAAAGCATCGCGGGATTACGAAAGGGTTTCGTTCAACGTTTCTCGCGCGAGCGGGACAGAACGAGAACGTGTTCTAGTTCGGTGCTATCGTGGGCCCATGGGCAACCCTGTGATCGTCGACGCCGTCCGCACTCCCCTGGGCAAGCGGAAGGGCTGGCTGGCCGGCCTCCACCCGTCCCAGACGCTGGGCTTCATCCAGGCCGAGGTGCTCCGCCGCGCCGGTGTCGACCCCGCGCTGGTCGAGCAGGTCATCGGCGGCATCGTCACCCAGGCGGGCGAGCAGTCCAACGACGCCGTACGCCGCGCATGGCTCTACGCCGGCCTGCCGATCGCGACCGCCGGCACGGCGCTCGACGCCCAGTGCGGCTCGGGCCAGCAGTCCACCCACCTGGTCAACGACATGGTCGCCGCGGGCACGATCGACGTCGGCATCGCCTGCGGCGTCGAGATGATGTCGCGCATCCCGCTCGGCGCCAACGTGCCGCCCGGCATGGGCGACCCGCGCCCCGCCGACTGGTCGATCGACATGCCCAACCAGTTCGAGGCGGCCGACCGGATCGCGCGCAACCGCGGCATCTCGCGCGCCGACCTCGAAGTGCTCGGCCTCGCCTCGCAGGCCAAGGCCCGTGTCGCCGTCGACGAGGGCCGCTTCAAGCGCGAGATCGCCGCCATCGAGGCGCCGGTGCTCGACGACGAGGGCAACCCGACCGGCGAGACCCGTCTCGTCGACACCGACCAGGGCCTGCGCGACACGACGGCGGAGGGACTCGCGTCGCTGCGCAGCGTGCTGCCCGACGGCCTGCACACCGCCGGCACCTCGTCGCAGATCTCCGACGGCGCCGCGGCGCTGCTGATCATGGACGAGGACAAGGCGCGGGCTCTCGGCCTCACCCCGCGTGCCCGGATCAAGGCCCAGTGCCTCGTCGGCTCCGACCCGTACTACCACCTCGACGGGCCGATCGACGCCACCCAGCGGCTCCTCGACCGGACCGGCATGGCGATCAGCGACTTCGACATCTTCGAGGTCAACGAGGCGTTCGCGTCCGTCGTACTCTCCTGGGCCGGCGTCCACGGCGTCGACCTGGACAAGGTCAACGTCAACGGCGGTGCGATCGCGCTCGGCCACCCGGTCGGCGCCACCGGCGTCCGGCTGATCACGACCGCGCTGCACGAGCTGGAGCGGCGCGACGCCTCGACCGCCCTGATCTCGATGTGCGCGGGCGGGGCGATGGCGACTGGCACGATCATCGAGCGCATCTAGGGGCTCACGGCCGGCAGAGGGTCTTGCCGTGACGCCGCGTCACGGCAAGACTCCTGCGCTATGGGCTCCCGTCACCATGTCGTCGTCGTCGGCTCCGGCTTCGGCGGTCTCTTCGCCACCAAGGCGCTCAAGCACGCCGACGTCGACGTCACGCTCATCTCGAAGACGACCCACCACCTGTTCCAGCCGCTGCTGTACCAGGTGGCGACGGGCATCCTGGCCCAGGGCGAGATCGCGCCGCCGACCCGCGAGGTGCTGGCGCGCCAGGCCAACGCCCGGGTCGTCCTCGGCGAGGTGAGCGCGCTCGACCTCGAGGCGCGCACGATCACGTCCGACATCCAGGGTCGCGTGCACCAGCTCTCCTACGACTCCCTGGTGGTCGCTGCCGGCGCCGGCCAGTCGTACTTCGGCAACGACCACTTCGCCGACTTCGCCCCCGGCATGAAGACGATCGACGACGCGCTGGAGCTTCGCGGCCGGATCTTCGGCGCCTTCGAGCTGGCCGAGCTCGCCGAGACGAAGGAGGAGCTGGCGCGCTACCTGACCTTCGTCGTCGTCGGCGCCGGCCCGACCGGCGTCGAGATGGCCGGCCAGATCGCCGAGCTCGCCCACAAGACGCTGCGCCACGACTTCCGCAGCTTCGACCCCCGCCAGGCGCGGGTGGTCATGGTCGACGCGGCGCCGCAGGTGCTCCCGCCCTTCGGCGCCAAGCTCGGCGCGGTCGCCCAGCGCTCGCTGGAGAAGCGAGGCGTCGAGGTGCTGCTCGGCGGCATCGTGACGAGCGTCGACCAGTTGGGCATCGAGCTGCAGCACAAGGACGGCACGACCACCCGGATCGAGGCCGCCACCAAGGTCTGGGCCGCGGGCGTCCAGGCCTCCCCGCTGGGCAGGCTCCTCGCCGAGCAGACCGGTGCCCAGCTCGACCGCGCCGGCCGGGTAGCCGTCAACCCCGATCTGACGCTGCCGGGCTACCCCGAGGTCTTCGTGATCGGCGACATGATGGCCCTCGACAACCTCCCGGGCGTCGCGCAGGTCGCGATCCAGGGCGGCAAGTACGCCGCGCGGACGATCACCCGTCGCGTCGAGCAGAAGGCTCCGCCGGCGCCCTTCAAGTACTTCGACAAGGGCTCGATGGCGACCATCTCGAGGTTCAGCGCCGTCGCGCTCGTCGGCAGGCTGCGCCTCAGCGGCTTGCTGGCCTGGTTGATGTGGCTGGTGATCCACCTGCTGTACCTGACCGGCTTCAAGAACCGCTTCAGCGCCCTGCTGCACTGGCTGGTGACCTTCGTGAGCAACAGCCGCTCCGAGCGCACCGCGACGGCGCAGCAGATCTATGCCCGACTGGCCATCGGCCGGCTCGAGGGAGGTACGGCGTCCGTCGCCTCCTCCCCCGCGCACTGGAACGAGCTGCGTGCCGAGCTCGAGGCCCGGGCGGCCGAGGAGACCCGCCTCACCGACAGCGGCGAACGCGGCGCCCGGGTGGACGCCGGCTGACCGACCTGCCGCTCAGGCGCCGTACACGGGCTCGGGAGTGGGCGCCTCGGCGAGCAGCTCGCGCAGGGCGGGGCCGACCTTCTCGGCCTCCCAGCGGCCGCCGGCGTCCCGGGACGGACCGTGCGACCAGGCGTTCTCGACGGTCACGACGGAGCCGTCGACCTCGATCACCCGTCCGGTGACGTCGCCGGCCTCCTCCGACGCGAGCCAGGCGACGATCGGCGAGTTGTCCTCGGGCAGCGCCATCGCGGAGGTGTCGAACGCCCCCTCGGTCATCCGCGTCTTGGCGACCGGGGCGATCGCGTTGACAGTGACGCCGACGCGTCCCAGCTCGGCAGCGGCGACGAGGGTCATCGTGGCGATGCCGCCCTTCGCGGCGGAGTAGACGACCTGGCCGATGGAGCCCTGGAGCCCGGCGCCCGACGTCGTGTTGATGACGCGCGCCGCCCGCTGGCGGCCCTCCTTCGACTCGGCGCGCCAGTAGGCCGCGGCGTGGCGCAGCGTGGCGAAGTGGCCCTTGAGGTGCACCCGCACGACCGCGTCGAACTCGTCCTCGGTCGCGTTGACGAGCATCCGGTCGCGGACGAATCCGGCGTTGTTGACGAGGATGTCGAGGCCGCCGAAGGTGTCGACGGCCTGCTGCACCAGGGCGGCGGCCTGCTCGAAGTCGGCGACATCGGCACCGTTGACCACGGCCTCGCCCCCCATCGCCTCGATCTCGGCGACGACCTCGTGCGCCGGCGAGTCGGTCTTCTCGCCGTTGTTGGAGACGCCGTAGTCGTTGACGACGACCTTGGCCCCGTGGCGGGCCAGCTCCAGGGCGTGGGCCCGGCCGATCCCCCGGCCTGCGCCGGTGACGATCGCGACGCGGCCTTCGAGAAGCTTGCTCACTGGGACTCTCCTTGGTTGCTCTTGCTGTTCTGGGTGCTCTGGGTGCTCTGGGCGATGTAGAGGAAGACGGGCTGCTCGCCGCCGCCGTGGCAGGCGACCCGCGCCCCCGAGACGTACGACGCCAGGTCGCTCGCGAGGAAGGCGACGACCTGTCCGATCTCGGCGACATCGGCCATCCGCCCCGCGGGGATGGTGGCCTCGATCGCGGCGACGGTCTCGTCGCCCCCGTAGTGGTCGGCGGTGTCGGCCGTGCGGACGAGGCCGACGTCGATCGCGTTCACCCGCACCCGGGGGCCCCACTCCTGGGCCAGCGAGGTGGTCAGCGAGTCGACACCGGCCTTCGCGGCGCCGTACGCGGCCGTCCCCGGAGAGGGGCGCACGCCCGACACCGAGGAGATGTTCACGATCGAGCCGCCGCCGGGCTGTTCCTGCATGACCCGGTTGGCGGCCTGGCTGACGAGCAGCGACGACATCAGGTTGAGCCCGACGATCTTGTCGTGGAACCGCGGCGACGCGGTCGCGGCCGGTGCGAAGGGAGCGCCGCCGGCGTTGTTGACCACGACGTCGAGCCGGCCGTGGTCGGCGACGATCCCGCTCACCAGGACCTCGACGGACTCGGCGTCGCGGACGTCGCACAGCCGGTGCGTCGCGCCCGCGGGCGGCTCGGCCTCGGAGCGGCCGCAGGTCACCACGGTCGCGCCGGCGGCCAGCAGGACCTCCGTGATGCCGCGGCCGATGCCGCGGGCACCACCGGTCACCAGCGCGACGCGCCCGGTCAGGTCCAAGGTGAGAGCCATGGCGGGAGCATACCAAGCAAATGCTTGGTAGGGTGCCTCCATGCCCATCACCAGCGAGCTCCGTGACGACGGGATCCGCCTCGTCACCATGAGCGCTCCCCCGGTCAACGCCCTCACCGTGCAGGGCTGGTTCGACGTGGCCGCGGCCCTCGACGAGGCCAGCGCGGACCTGGCGACGAAGGTCGTCGTGCTGCGCGCCGAGGGCAAGGGCTTCAACGCCGGCGTCGACATCAAGGAGATGCAGAACACGACCGGGTTCGACGCGCTCCTCGGCGCCAACAAGGGCTGCTTCGCCGCGTTCAAGGCCGTGTACGAGTGCTCCGTCCCGGTGATCGCGGCCGTCAACGGCTTCTGCGTCGGTGGCGGCGTCGGGCTGGTCGGCAACGCGGACTGCGTCGTGGCGAGCGACGACGCCTACTTCGGCGTACCCGAGGTCAACCAGGGCGCCCTCGGTGCCGCGACCCACATGGCGCGACTGGTGCCCCAACACATGATGCGGACCCTCTACTTCACCGCCCGCACGATCCCGGCGAAGGACCTCGTGCAGTTCGGCTCGGTGCTCGAGGTGGTGCCCCGTGACGAGCTCGACGAGGCGGCGCTGCGGGTCGCCCGCGACATCGCCGCCAAGGACACGCGCGTCATCCGCGCGGCCAAGGAGGCGCTCAACGGGATCGACCCGGTCAACGTCAACAAGTCCTACCGCTGGGAGCAGGGGTTCACCTTCGAGCTGAACCTGATGGGCGTCAGCGACGAGCTCCGCGACGAGTTCGCCGGAACCGACAAGGGGAGCAACAAGTGAGCAGCCGCAAGCCCCGCGACAAGCAGATGACGATCGACGAGGTCGTCGCGTCGCTCGAGGACGGGATGACGATCGGCATCGGCGGCTGGGGCCCGCGGCGCAAGCCGATGGCGCTGGTCCGCGCGATCCTCCGCTCCGACCTGAAGGACCTGACCATCGTCAGCTGGGGCGGCGCCGACGTCGGCCTGCTCGCCCGCGCGGGCAAGATCCGCAGGCTGGTCTACGCCTTCGTCAGCCTCGACTCCATCCCCCTCGAGCCGAACTTCCAGCGAGCGCGCCAGACCGCGTCCATCCCCGAGGTCGTCGAGCTCGACGAGGGCATGTTCCAGACCGGCCTCAAGGCCGCGGCCGAGCGGCTGCCCTTCCTGCCGATGCGCGCCGGCCTCGGCTCCGACGTGCTGGTCAACAACCCGTGGATCAAGACCGTCACCAGCCCGTACGACGACGGGGCCGGCCACGAGGAGCTCGTCGCCGTGCCCGCGCTGAGGCTCGACGTGGCGCTGGTCCACCTCAACCGCGCCGACGTGCACGGCAACGCCACCTATCTCGGCCCCGACCCCTACTTCGACGACCTGTTCGCGATGGCCGCGGACCGCACCTACCTGTCGGTCGAGCAGATCGTCGACACCGCCGGCCTCACCGTCGACACCCCCGTCCAGCGGGTGCTGCTCAACCGGATGATGGTCACCGGCGTGGTCGAGACCCCCAACGGTGCGCACTTCACCAACTGCGTCCCCGACTACGAGCGCGACGAGCGCTTCCAGAAGGCCTACGCCGCCGCCGCGGGCGGGTCCGACGAGGACTGGGCCGCGTTCGAGGAGCGGTTCCTGTCCGGCGACGAGGCCGCCTACCAGGCCGCGGTCCAGGCGTTTGCAGAGGAGAGCAGCAAGTGAGCACCGACAGCCCCGCCAACGAGCAGATCACCCGGGCGGACGTCTGCGCCGCCGCCATCGCCGACGCGTTCGCCGACGACGGCGAGATCTTCGGCAGCCCGATGGGGATGCTCCCCATGCTCGGCGTCCGGCTCGCCAAGCTCACCAGCAACCCCGACCTGGTGATCTCCGACGGCGAGTCGCTCTTCCTCTCCGGCGTCCCGCCGCTGTTCGCCAAGGGCGACGTGGTCGAGGGCTGGATCCCCTTCCGCCGCGTGTTCGACGTCGTCGCCTACGGCAAGCGCCACGTGATGATGGGTGCCACGCAGGTCGACCGCCACGGCAACCAGAACATCTCCGCCATCGGCCCCTTCTCCCAGCCGAAGCGCCAGCTGCTCGGCTCGCGCGGGGCGCCCGGCAACACCGTGAACAACCGGACGTCGTACTGGGTCCCGAAGCACTCGCCCCGCGTCTTCGTCGAGCAGGTCGACATCGTCTCCGGGGTCGGCCCGAAGCGGGCCAGGGAGGCGGGTCCCGGCGCCGCCCGCTACAACGACATCCACCGGATCGTCAGCAACCTCGGTGTCTTCGACGTCAAGGGCGCCGACGACACGGTGCGGCTGCTGTCGGTGCACCCGGGCGTGAGCGTCGACGAGGTCGTCGAGGCCACCGGCTTCGCCCTCGACCTCCCCGCCGACCGCTCCGAGGTGCCCACGACCCGCGAGCCGTCGTACGAGGAGCTCGTGATCATCCGCGAGATGCTCGATCCCAAGGGCCTGCGCTTCCGCGAGGTCCCCGAGCCGGAGGCCGCGAAGTGATCGGGCAGCAGCTCCGCACGCCGTTCACCGACCTCGTCGGCGTCCCGCACCCCGTCGTCCAGACCGGCATGGGCTGGGTCTCCGGTCCGCGCCTGGTCTCCGGCACCGCCAACGCCGACGGCCTCGGCATCCTGGCCTCCGCGACGATGACCTTCGCGGAGCTCGAGAAGGCGATCATCGAGACCAAGGGCCGCACCGACAAGCCGTTCGGCGTCAACCTGCGCGCCGACGCGAGCGACGCCGCCGACCGCTGCCAGCTGCTCATCGACCACGGCGTCAAGGTCGCCTCCTTCGCGCTGGCCCCCAAGCCGGAGCTGATCGCCAAGCTGAAGGAGCACGACATCGTCGTGATGCCGTCGATCGGCGCGGCGAAGCACGCGAAGAAGGTCGCCTCGTGGGGCGCGGACGCCGTGATGGTCCAAGGCGGCGAGGGAGGCGGCCACACCGGCCCCATCCCCACCACCCTGCTGCTGCCGACCGTGCTCGACGCCGTCGACATCCCGGTCATCGCGGCCGGCGGGTTCTTCGACGGGCGCGGCCTCGCGGCCGCCCTGTCGTACGGCGCCGCCGGCGTCGGCATGGGCACCCGCTTCCTGCTCACCCAGGACTCCGCCGTGCCCGACGCGGTCAAGCAGCTCTACCTCGACCGCGGCCTCACCGACACCGTCGTCACCGCCAAGGTCGACGGCATGCCGCACCGCATGCTGCGCACCGATCTCGTCGAGTCCCTGGAGGAGACCTCCGCCGTCCGGCGCCTCGGCCCGACGGCCCGCCGCACGCTGGAGTTCAAGAGGTCGTCCGGGATGTCGTGGACCGCGCTCCTCAAGGACGGCCGGGCCATGAAGAAGGCGCAGGGCCGCACGCTCGGGCAGATGGCCCTCGCCGCCAACACGCCGACCATGCTCCGCGCCGGCCTCGTCGAGGGCGACACCTCCGCGGGCGTGCTCGCGAGCGGCCAGGTCGTCGGCGTCATCGACGACCTGCCGACCTGCGAGGAGCTGGTCGACCGGATCGTCGTCCAGGCTGCCGCGGAGCTGAAGCGCGCGTCGTCGTACGTCGTGTGAGGCTGCGCCTTGCGGCCGGCGCTCAGCTCTCGGGGCCGAGCACCTCGCCGCACCCGCAGGCGGCCTGGATCGCCGGAGCCAGGTCGACATTCGAGCCGGTCGTCTTGACGTAGGCCTCGCCCGGGATGTGGAACACGGCCCGCCCGACCAGGTCGTCGGTGGCCGCGGCGAAGTTGTCGGCGTAGTTGTCGGCACCGACGACGTAGTCGAAGCGCGGGATCCCCGCGCAGACGAATCGGACGTACTCCCCGTCGGCCGACGAGCCGATGCTCTTGTCCTCCGTCTCACCGGTCTCGCAGGAGGTCCGGTCACCGTCGGAGGTGCTGGCCAGCCAGAGCGCCTTCACCTCCTCGTACGACGGCAGCTCGCCCGCGGCACCCGGATCGGCGGCGCCGGTGTCGTCGCTCGACCCGGCAGGGGGCGAGGTGGGATCCGACGTGGCATCGGAAGCCCCCTGGCTCGTGGTCTCCGAGGTGGGATCCTCCGCGGCGTCGCCGTCATCGGAGCCGCAGGCCGCCGAGGCCAGGAGGAAGAGGACGGTGACGCTGGTCGTGGCAAGACGTCGCACGGGAGGTCCTTCCGAGGGGGTGGCAGGAGGCTAGCGCGCCGCCCGGGTCGTCCGTGGCGCTTTGCCGGCAACCCAGGCGCCGCCTGTGTCGGCCCCCTCCCCTAGGGTCACCCGGGTGATCCACCGATGAGCAAGCTCGATGCAGTGCGCGCGATGCGCGAGGCCCGCTACGCCGAGGCGCAGACGCGCGCGGGGGCGGCGAGGCCCGCACCCCGACGGGCCCCCGGGCCTGCCTCGAAGCCCAGCACCCCGCCGGCTCCCGAGCCGACGGCGAGCGACGAGGAGCTGTGCGGCCACCGCAACATCGGCGGCCGCACCTGCACCCGCGAGCGCGGGCACGCGGCGAAGACCCACCGCTACGGCTGATCGAGCGGGCGCTGGTAGGCCCACTCGCGGCCCATCACCCGGTAGCCGAGGACCTCGTTGACCCCGATCATGTGGTCGTTGGACTCGGCGTTCCACGTGTCGATGAGCTGGAGCTGCGGCTCCTCGGCCGCGAGCCAGCGCAGCATGTCGGTCTTGAGGAGGAGGCCGAGGCGGTGGCCGCGGTGGGCGCGCGTGACCGAGGTGTCGTGCTGGTGGCCCCGCTCGGGGTGGTCGATCTCGACGGCGACGACCGTCTGCGCCGCGAGGTCGCCGGTCGGCAGGTGCCGGGCGACCAGGCGGTGGAGCCGCTCGCGGCGTCCTGCTGCGGCCACCTCGTAGGCCCGCATCCGGGCGCCGGTGAAGACCTCGTCCTCGTAGTCGAGGTCGTCGAGCGGGGCGTCGTTGATCGCGGCGGCCATCTCGGCCAACGCGTCGAGCCGGTCGTCCGGCGTCGGGACCGGCCACTTCTCGATCACGTAGTCGGCGCCGTGCGGGAGCGCGGCGTCGTAGCGCCGGGTCAGCTCGGCCCAGTCGACGTCGGCGAGGACCTGCCGACGGTTGATCGACGCCAGCTTGCGCTCGAACCCGTGGTGCGTGGCGAACGCGTGGCCGGCCTCGGTGTCCCACGCGTCGGCGACGATGCTCGTGCGGCCGAGACCACGCGCCCCCTCGAGCAGGTGGGCCAGCATCGTCGTACCGTGCCCGCGGCGACGGTGCGCCGGATGCACCTCCACGTGGATGAAGGCCAGGTCGAGGTTGTCGTACTCGCTCGTGGCCAGCGAGCCCCACGCCACCGCCTCCCCGTCGCTGGTGCCGAGGTACGGCGTCTCCGGCTCACCGTCCCAGCCGTGCTCGAAGCGGTCGGCGCCCTGGCGTGCCGTGGTGGGGTGCGACCACGGCGCGTCGACCGCGGCTGCGGCGTTGACCAGGTCGGCCCACTGCTCGAGCTCGGCGACGTCGTCGGGCCGGAAGGGCTTGATGTCCATACCGGCCAGCATGCGACGCCGGAGGGCCGCTCGCCACTGGATATCCTTGGGCGGTGAACCAGCAGTCCCCCGCGCGCCGGCGCCACCTGATGGACCCGAACGCGCCCCGCAAGGCTCCTGACCCGAAGGACCTCGAGCGGCTGCAGCGGGTGCAGCGCCGGGTCATGTCGGTGCTGCTGGTCACCACGGTCCTGCACCTCTCCGTCGGCCTGGTGATCGCGGCCGACCACGTCGACGAGGACCGCCTCGACGCGCGCATCGGGCTGAACGTCATCGCGACCGCGTTCATGGTCGGCGGCATCGCCGCCACGCTGCTGATCAACCACAGGTCGTGGAAGTCGCCGTGGCTGCTGCTCGGCCTGCTGCCCGGCATCGTCGGCATCTGGTGGACGGTGCTCTGAGCCGGCCCGGCAGGCCCGGTCAGTCGACCAGCTCGACCTCGTAGAGGTCGTCGACCCCGTCCCCGACGGAGAACGCCCATCCCACGGGCAGCGCGAGCCGGGCCAGGATGTCCGGGTGCGCCCGTGACGCCTCCTGCACCGTCACGATGTCGAAGCCGACCGTCTGGGTCACGGCCTCGAAGTCGTCGCCGCGGAAGAAGACCCACCCGGTGTCCCGTCGCTCGGGGGCCGGCTCGAACCGGGCCCCCTGCAGCACCCCGGGCCCACCGGGCACGTCGCGCGCCAGCAGGGCGAGCCCGAACGGCGACGGTGGCTCGGCGCGGACACCCGCGCGGTCGCAGATCGCCTGCTGATCGCTTCGAATGCGCGGGCGGGCGCCCGGGTCGACGGGCGTGGCGGAACCCGCCGGTCGCTCGTCCTGCGCCGCCATGCGCTCGGCGAAGGCGAGGTGCTCGGCCAGCTCGGGGCGCACGTCCCCCGTGGCGATCAGGTGGGTCAGGGGCAGGCTCAGCGGATCGAGCACCTCCAGGCTGGTGTGGGTGGCGTAGGGCTGGTTGTCGAGCAGGCACGCGACCCGATCCCCCTGCCGCCCCGTGACGACCGCCCACATCCGCTCGACATGCGTCACGAGCACCGGCGCACCCGAGGGGTCGTAGGGCGCGAGGCCGTCGCGCGAGAAGTCCGCGATGTCGACCAGCCGGAACATGGCGCGCACGAGACTGCCCGGCTGCAGCCGGTCCAGGTCGTCGGCGCTGGGCAGCTCGAAGGTGTCCGGGTGCTCGGCGGCCGTGGGGCGGGGATCCACGAGCTCCCACCCGCCGCGCGCCAACAGCTCCCCGAGATCCGCGTCCATGCACCCATCGAACCACGCCGCTCAGGTCGCGCCTCCGGGTGCCGACGGGAACGGCATGTCGACCTCGCGCCCGGCCACGACCGCAGCAGAGGTGCACCCGGCGCTGCTGCAGGCCGTCGCGCTGACGCTGCGTCCCACCGTGGGCGAGCCGGTGGACGTCGAGACCAGAGTCCTCGACGTCGAGCCGTACGGCGAGAGCGGCACCGCGCTGGTCGTGGCCTGCCCGGACGGGCTCGATCCCGACGAGCACCACTTCGACGCCAGCGTCACCTGGACCTATCCCCTCGGCCGGATGGTCTGCCCGGTCAGCACCCGGCCGGCCCAGCGCCACTACGGCCGGGTCTGGCTGCTGCGCCCGTCCGCCGCGCCCACGCGGCTCCAGCAGCGCACCTTCTTCCGCGCCCGGCTGGCGGTCCCGGTCGCCCTGACCTGGCCGCTCCCCACCGACGAGGCTGCGGACGACGAGGCGGACGAGCACGCCACTGCGCCGACCAGCCTGCTCGGGGTCGCGGTCGACCTCAGCGAGGGCGGTGTGCTGGCCGCGACGCAGGGCCCGGTCCCCGATCCCGGCACGCGGGTCGAGGCGACCATCCGCATCGACGGCGACAACCTCGCCCAGCCGGCCCGGGTGGTCCGCCACGTCCGGTTCGCCGGCGGCGGCGTGGGCGTCGCGGTCTCGTTCGCCGACCCGACCGTCCACGGCGACCGGATCCGGCGTGCCGTTTTCGAGACCGAGCGCCGGCGCCGCCGGCCGCGCTGAGCGGCCAGGCGGCTCAGGCGGCGTGGCGGTGGTGGGTCAGCTCGGCGACCCCGCCGGCGAGGCGTCGTACACCGTGCTCGTCGGTGGAGCCGCGCGACCAGAGCGCGGCGATCGAGCGGCCGGCGAGATAGCCGATGGCATACGTCCCGAGGACGACCAGCGGGATCTGCTCCGCGCGTCGGTGGTTCATGACGTCCCCCTCTCCCCGTGTCCGGTCCCATCGGCAGGACCGGGGCCGAGGTGAAGGAGACGGCCCGCGTCAGCCCAGGCGCTCGATGATGGTGACGTTGGCCTGGCCGCCGCCCTCGCACATCGTCTGCAGGCCGTAGCGACCGCCGGTGCGCTCGAGTTCGTTGAGCATCGTGGTCATCAGGCGGGTGCCGGTGGCCCCGATCGGGTGACCCAGCGCGATGCCGCCGCCGTTGACGTTGACCTTCTCGTGCGGCGCGCCGGTCTCCTTCATCCACGCCAGCGCGACGGACGCGAACGCCTCGTTGCACTCGAAGAGGTCGATGTCGTCGATCGCGATGCCGGACTTCTGCACGGCGTGCTTGGTCGCGTTGATCGGACCGGTGAGCATCCAGACCGGGTCGTCGCCGCGGACGGACAGGTGGACGATCCGGGCCCGGGGCGTCAGCCCGTGGTCCTTCACGGCCTGCTCGGAGGCGATGAGCATCGCGGAGGACGCGTCGCAGATCTGCGAGGCGACGCCGGCCGTGATCCGACCCCCCGGAGCCAGCGGCTCGAGTCCGGCCATCTTCTCGAGCGAGGTCTCGCGCGGGCACTGGTCGGTGTCGAAGACGGTGCCGTCCTCGAGGGTGAGCGGGATGATCTCGTTGGCGAAGCGTCCCTCGGCGATCGCGGTCCGGGCCCGCTCGTGCGAGGCGAGCGCGAACCGCTCCATCTCCTCGCGGGAGATGTCCCACTTCTCGGCGATCATCTCGGCCGAGCGGAACTGGCTGACCTCCTGGTCGCCGTACCGCTTGAGCCAGCCGGGTGACTCGGCGAAGGGGGTGGAGAAGCCGTACTGCTGGCCGACGAGCATCGCGGCCGAGATCGGGATGGCGCTCATGTTCTGCACGCCACCCGCGACGACGAGGTCCTGGGTGCCGGACAGGACGCCCTGCGCGGCGAAGTGGACGGCCTGCTGGGACGAGCCGCACTGACGGTCGATCGTCACGCCCGGCACGTGGTCCGGGAGGCCGGCCACGAGCCACGCCGTACGGGCGATGTCGCCGGCCTGCGAGCCGATGGTGTCGCAGCAGCCGAGGATCACGTCGTCGACCGCGCCCGCGTCGACGCCGGTGCGCTCGACGAGCGCTGCCAGCGAGTGCGCGGCCAGGTCGGCGGAGTGGACGCCGGCGAGCGCGCCACCGCGCTTGCCGACCGCGGTGCGGACCGCGTCGACGATGTAGGCCTCAGGCATTGCTAATCCCATCTAGGAGAATCCGGACGTACTGGTCGGCGACGGTCGTGTGGCTCAGGCCGCGGCCGGGGCGGTACCACCGGACGGCGACCCACACGGTGTCGCGGATGAAGCGGTAGGTCAGCGTGACGTCGAGGTCGGGGCGCAGCACGCCCGTGCGCACGCCCTCCTCGATCAGCGTCACCCACACCTGCCGGGACTGGGTGTTGCGGTCGGCGAGGTAGCCGAACCGCTCGAAGGTGCCGAGGTGGTCGGCGTCGTTCTGGAAGATCGCCACCTCGTGCGGGTGCTGGTCGATCGCCTCGAAGGAGACCCGGACGGCCCGCTCCAGCTTGGTCCGGGCGTCGTCGCCGCTGGCGAGGATCTCGTCGTACTTGCCGAAGAGCTCCTCCTGGAAGGGCACGAGCAGCTCGTCGACCATCGACTCCTTGGAGTCGAAGTGGTGGTAGAGGCTGCCGGAGAGGATGCCCGCGGCGTCGGCGATGTCGCGCACCGTCGTGTTGCGGAAGCCCTTCTCCGCGAAGAGCTCCGCGGCGATCGCGAGCAGCTGCTCGCGCCGCGTCGGCGTGCCGTTGGACTCAGGCGTGCTGGCTGCTGACACTGATCACCTCACCGGTCAGGTACGACGAGTAGTCGCTCGCGAGGAAAACCATCACGTTGGCAACCTCCCACGGCGCAGCCGCGCGACCAAAGGCCTCCCGCTGCTTGAGCTCCACCAGCAGCTCGGGCGAGGTCACCTTCTCGAGGAAGGGGTGCATCGCCAGGCTCGGGGAGACCGCGTTGACGCGGATGCCGTGCGGGGCCAGGTCGAGGGCGGAGCAGCGGGTCAGCGCCATCACACCGGCCTTGGCGGCGGCGTAGTGGGCCTGACCCTCCTGGGCGCGCCAGCCGATGACGGAGGCGTTGTTGACGATGACGCCCTTCTTGCCGGCGGCCACGAAGCGCTGGCCGACCGCCCGGGTGGCGCGCATGGTGCCGGTGAGGGTGATGTCGATGACGCGGTTCCAGGTCTCGTCGGTGACCTCGAGGATCGAGTCGGTGCCGCCCAGGCCGGCGTTGTTGACCATGACGTCGACGCCGCCGAACTCCTCGGCCGCGTCGAGGAGGGCCTGGATGTCCTCCTCCTTCGTCACGTTGCAGACGAGCTGGCGGACCCGGTCGGCGCCGAACTCGGCGGCCAGCGCCTCCTCGGCCTCTGCGAGGCGGCGCTCGTGGGTGTCACTGAAGACGACCGCCTTCGCGCCCTCCTCCAGCGCCCGTCGTACGACGGCGGCGCCGATGCCGGCACCGGCGGCAGCCGTCACGACGACGACCTTGCCGGCCAGCAGGTCGTGCCCGGGGACGTAGTCGGGGGTGGGCTGCTCGGGACGGAGCTGGGTCATCAGGATCCCTTCGGTTCGCGGGGAAGGCCGAGCACGCGCTCGGCGAGGATGTTCTTCTGCACCTCGTCGCTGCCGCCGTAGAGGGTGTCGGCGCGCGAGAAGAGGAAGAGCCGCTGGTGGTCGTCGAGGTCGTACGACGCCGCGCTGGTGGGCCGCGCCAGCAGGCCCTCGGCCCCGGCGACGTCCATCGCCACCTCGCCGAGGGTGCGGTGCCAGTTGGCCCACGCCAGCTTGAAGATCGATCCCGCCCCGTTGCCGGCGGCCGAGTCCTGGCCGCCCTCGACGAGGGCGAGCGAGCGCAGTGCGAAGCTGCGGATGACGGCGAGCTCGGTCTTCATCCGGGCCAGCCGGTCGCGCACGACCGGGTCGTCGATGGAGCCGTTGGCCTTCGCCCGGTCGACGACCGTCGCCAGCTCGCGCGCGAAGCCCACGGTCTGGCCGAGGGTCGAGACACCGCGCTCGAAGCCGAGCAGGCCCATCGCGACGCCCCAGCCCTGCCCGGGCTCGCCGACGACGAGGTCGCCGGCGGTGCGGGCGCCGGTGAAGAAGACCTCGTTGAACTCCGAGCCGCTGGTGAGCTGCTCGATCGGGCGGACCTCGACGCCGTCCTGGTCGAGCGGCACGAGGAGGAAGGACAGGCCGTGGTGCCGGGTCGACCCGGGCTCCGTGCGGGCGACGACGAAGCACCAGTCGGAGAGGTGCGCGAGCGAGGTCCACACCTTCTGGCCGTCGATGACCCACTCGCCGGTCGACTCGTCGCGGCGGGCGCGGGTCTGCACGTTGGCCAGGTCGGAGCCGGCGTCCGGCTCGGAGTAGCCCTGCGCCCACAGCTCGCGCACGGCGACGATCTCGGGCAGGAAGCGCTTCCTCTGCTCCTCGGTGCCGAACGCGATGAGCGTCGGGCCCAGCAGCTGCTCGCCGAGGTGGTTGACGCCGGCGGGCGCGTCGGAGCGGGCGTACTCCTCGTGGAAGATCACCTGCTGCCACAGCGACAGCCCACGGCCGCCGTGCTCGGTCGGCCAGCCGACGGCGGTCCAGCCGTGCTCGGCGAGGTGGCGGTTCCACGCGAGGCGCTCGTCGTGCGCCTCGTGCTCGCGACCGGGGCCGCCGAGGCCGCGCAGCGCGGCCCACTCACCCGTCAGGTGGTCGGCGAGCCACGTGCGCACCTCCTCGCGGAAGGCGCGGTCGGCTGCACTCTCGGTCAGGTCCACATCGGAAGCATACCAAGCAAATGCTTGGTAGGGTGTGGCCATGGACACGATTCCCGCCGTCCTGCGCGCTGCAGCGGAGGAGCACGGCGACCGCCCCGCCTACGTCGACGGCGACCGCGTCGTCTCGTTCACCGGGATGCTCGAGCTCGTGCGCCGTACGGCGGCCGGCTACCGCTCCCGCGGCTTCGCCCCCGGGGAGCGCGCCGCGATCTGGGCGCCCAACAGCATCGACTGGGTCGTCGCGGCGCTGGCCGTCTCCTACGCCGGCGGCACCCTGGTCCCGCTGAACTCGCGCTACACCGGCCACGAGGCCGCCGACATCGTCGAGCGCGCGGGCGCGACGCTGGTCGTCGTGGCCGACGGCTTCCTCGGCCGCCACCAGATCGACGAGCTGCGCGCGGCCGCCGACCTCGCGGGCGTGCGCGACCTCGTCGACATCGCCACGCTGGCCGACCTGGCCACCGAGCCGGGCGACATCGACGAGGTGGCCGCCGCGGTGGCGCCCGACGACGTCGCCGACATCCTGTTCACGTCCGGCACGACCGGACGGCCCAAGGGCGCGATGAGCGCGCACCGGCAGACCGTCGGCGTGGCACGGACCTGGGGCGAGCTCGGTGGCGTCACCGCCGACGACCGCTACCTCGTGGTCAACCCGTTCTTCCACTCGTTCGGCTACAAGGTCGGCATCGTCACCGGCCTGACCACCGGCGCCACGCTCTACCCGCTCGCGACCTTCGACCTCGAGCGGACGATGGAGCTGATCGAGACCGAGCGGATCAGCGTGCTCCCCGGAGCGCCGGCGATCTACCAGTCGCTGCTGACCGCGCCGGGCCGCGCCGACCGCGACCTCTCCAGCCTCCGCCTCGCCGTCACGGGTGCGGCCGTCGTACCCGTCGTGCTGATCGAGCGGATGCGTGAGGAGCTGGGGATCGACCAGGTCGTCACCGCGTTCGGGATGACCGAGGCCGTCGTGGTCACGATGGCGCGCGAGGGCGACGACGCCGAGCTGGTCGCGACCACCTGCGGGCGGGCCATCCCCCGCATGGAGACCCGCATCGACGCGGAGGCGCCCGGCGAGTCGGGCGAGCTGCTGGTGCGCGGCGACTTCGTCATGCTCGGCTACCTCGACGACCCCGCCGCCACGGCCGAGGCGATCGACGCCGACGGCTGGCTGCACACCGGCGACGTCGGCGTCCTCGACGAGGCCGGCAACCTGCGCATCACCGACCGCCTCAAGGACATGTACATCTCCGGCGGGTTCAACGTCTATCCCGCCGAGGTCGAGCAGGCCCTGATGCGGATGGACGGCGTCGACGACGTCGCCGTGGTCGGCGTCCCCGACGAGCGGATGGGCGAGGTCGGCAAGGCGTACGTCGTCGGCCGGGCCTCCGGCGAGGACGTGATCGCCTTCGCGAAGGAGCGGCTCGCGAACTTCAAGGTGCCGCGCTTCGTCGAGACGGTCGACGCGCTGCCGCGGAACCTGTCCGGCAAGGTGCTCAAGACCGAGTTGAGGAAGAACTGATGGACCTGGACCTGTCCCCCTCCGAGCTGGCCTTCCAGGCCGAGGCGCGCGCCTGGCTGGCGGAGAACGTGCCGGCCGAGCCCCTGCCGTCGCTCGACACCCCCGAGGGCTTCGAGCTGCACCGCCAGTGGGAGGCCAAGCTGTCGGCTGCTCGCTGGCCGGTCGTCTCGTGGCCGGAGGAGTACCACGGCCGCGGCGCGTCGCTGGTCGAGTGGATCATCTTCGAGGAGGAGTACTACCGCGCCGGCGCACCGCTCCGGGTCGGCCAGAACGGCATCTTCCTGCTCTCCCCCATCCTCTTCGAGCACGGCACGAAGGAGCAGCAGGACCGCTTCCTCCCGTCGATGGCGACCGGCGAGAAGGTCTGGGCCCAGTGCTGGAGCGAGCCCGAGGCCGGCTCCGACCTGGCCTCGTTGAAGTCGACCGCCCGTCGTGACGACGAGCGCGGTGGCTGGGTGCTCAACGGCCAGAAGATCTGGTGCTCGCGCGCCGCGCTCGCCCACTGGGGCTTCGGGCTGTTCCGCAGCGACCCGGAGGCGCAGAAGCACGCCGGGTTGACCTACTTCCTCTTCCCGCTCGACGCCGAGGGCGTGACGGTGCGCCCCATCGCGCAGCTCGACGGCGAGGCCGGCTTCGCGGAGGTCTTCTTCGACGACGTGTTCGTGCCCGACGCCGACGTGCTCGGCGCGCCCGGCGACGGATGGCGGGTCGCGATGAGCACCGCCGGCAACGAGCGTGGCCTGTCGCTGCGCTCCCCCGGCCGGTTCACCGCCGCCGCCGACCGCCTGCTCGCCCTGTACGCCGACCGGCCGGACCCGCGCGTCGCGGACCGGGTCGTCGACGCCTGGATCGGCGCCGAGGCCTACCGCCTCTACACCTGGGGCACCGTGTCGAGGCTCAAGGACGGTGGCGACATCGGCGCCGCCGGCTCGGTCAACAAGGTCTGGTGGAGCGAGCTCGACGTGGCGCTCCACGAGACGGCCCTCGACCTGCTCGGCGCCGACGCCGAGCTCGAGTCGACCTGGCTCGACGGCTACACCTTCTCGCTCTCCGGCCCGATCTACGCCGGCACCAACGAGATCCAGCGCAACATCGTGGCCGAGCGCATCCTCGGCCTCCCCCGCGAGCCGAAGGGAGCCCAGAAGTGAGGTTCGAGCTCACCACCGACCAGCGGGACTTCGCGGCATCGCTGGAGTCCCTGCTCTCCGCGGCCGACACCGTCGCGGCGGCCCGCGCCTGGGCGGCCGGCGACCACGACCCCGGGCTCAAGCTGTGGCAGCGCCTGGCCGAGCAGGGCGTGACCGAGCTCGCCACCGAGGCCACCCCGGTCGAGGTCGTCGTCGCCTTCGAGGCGCTCGGACGGCACGCCGTGCCCGGGCCGTGGGTCGAGTCGGCGGCGTACCTGCCGGTGGCGCTGGGCCGCGAGGTCGAGGGCATCGGCACCGTGGGCGCGCCGCGGGCCCTCGACGCCGACGTCGCCGACGAGCTGTACGCCGTCGTGGACGGTGCGCTGCACACGGCGACCGCCGGAGCGGCGCACGTCTCGGTCGACCGCGCGCGGCACCTGTTCGACGTCACGGTGGGCGACCCCGTCGAGCACGGCGACCTCGCCGCGGCGTACGACCTGGCCGCCCTGGCCACCGCCGCCCAGCTCCTGGGCGCCGGCGAGCGGGTGCTGGCCGACGCGGTCACCTACGTGAAGCAGCGCAGGCAGTTCGGCCGCGAGATCGGCTCCTACCAGGCGATCAAGCACAAGCTCGCCGACGTGCGGATCGCCCTCGACTTCGCGCGCCCGCTGGTCTTCGGTGCCGCCCTGGTGCCGACGGGCTCGATCACCGAGAGGGAGCGCGCGGTGTCGGCGGCCAAGGTCGCCTGTGCGGACGCGGCGTACCTCGCCTCCCGCACGGGCCTGCAGGTGCACGGCGCGATCGGCTACACCCAGGAGTTCGACCTGAGCGTGTGGATCACGAAGATCCGCGCGCTCGTCACCGCGTGGGGCACCCCGGCCGAGCACCGAGCCCGGATCCTCGACTCGCTGGTGGGTGCCTGATGGACTTCGCACTCAGCGAGGAGCAGGCCGAGCTCGCGGCCACCGTGCGCAGCCTGCTCGAGAAGCGGGCCGACTCCGCCTCCGTCCGCGCCGCCTCCACGTCGGAGTCCGGTCACGACGAAGCGCTGTGGGCGACGCTGTGCGAGCAGATCGGGGTCGCGGCGCTCGCCGTCCCCGAGGAGTACGACGGCGTGGGGGCCAGCTTCTTCGAGACGGCCGTGGTCCTGGAGGAGCTCGGCCGCTCGCTCGCCCCGTCCCCGCTGCTCGCGACGACGATCGCGACCGAGGCCCTCCTGGCCGGCGGCACCGAGGACGCGAAGCAGCGCCTGCTCCCCCGCATCGCCGCCGGTGAGATCGCGACGCTCGTCACCGGCGCGGCGCCGGTGCTCGACGGCGACCGCGCCTCGATCGTGCTCGCGGTGATCGGCGACGAGCTCGTCGAGCTCGAGGGCGCGGTCCCGACCTGGACCGAGTCGATGGACCAGAGCATCCGCCTCGCGCGGCTGGACCTGACCGGTGCGAGCACCGTCCGGCTCGGCGACGGCACCAGCGCAGGGGCGCGGGCCGAGCTGGTCGCGGGCGCGTCAGTCGCGGCGCTCGCGGTCGGGCTCGCCGACCGGGCACTGCGGATGACGGTCGACTACAGCAAGGAGCGGGTCCAGTTCGGGCGCGCGATCGGCTCCTTCCAGGCGCTCAAGCACCGGATGGCCGAGGTGTTCGCCCGGACCGAGATGGCGCGCTCGGCGAGCTGGGCCGCGTCGTACGCACTGGCGGAGGGCGCCGACGACGCCGACTTCCTGACCCGGGCGGCGGCGTCGTACGCGATCGAGACGGCTCAGCTCGCGGCCAGCGAGTGCGTGCAGCTGCACGGCGGCATCGCGATCACCTGGGAGCACGACGCCCACCTGGTGTTCAAGCGCGCCCACGCCCTGGGGCAATTGTCCGGCGCACCGCACCGACACCGGGCAGCCGTGGCGCTCTGAGCGGGAGCCGACGGCCGCGGCGCCGGGCCGGCTCCGGGTCCTCGACCTCGGGCCGGACGACGTGGTCGAACGCGTCCTCGCCCTGCAACGCCGCCGCGATCGACGGCGCCGCCATCCGCACGACCTCGTCCACGGGGGCGGAGGCGAGCGGCTCGATCTTGAGCACGTAGCGGGTCATGGCGAGCCCGATCAGCTGCGACGCGACGAGCTCCGCCTTCATCGCCGACATGGCCCGGCGCTCCAGCACCGGCTGGAAGCGCGGGTTCAGCACCGCCTTGTTGATCCATCCGTAGAGGCGCGGCGCGCCCGGACCCATCCGCGTGGACTGGCGCACCATCTGCAGCATCCGCTGGCGGGTGCGCGGGTGCTCGCAGAGCAGCAGGAAGCGCCGCAGCAGGCGGATCGCGAAGTCTTCGGTGGGGTCGAGGCTGTGCATGGCCCCTCGATGGTGCCGCACAGGCCATCCCGATGGTCAGCCCGAGGCCCCGCGCCGGACGGTGGTCTACGCCACAGCGCACCGGGTTTGACTGTCAGTTGACACGTTTCGGTTCCGATTTTGACTCGGCGCACGTACTCTCGCACACCATGGGTCAGATCGATACGAGCACGGCCGACCTCGCGTCGGTGGACGTCCACGCGCTGGGCGCACGCATCCGGGCGCTTCGCAGCCAGCGTGGCCTGACGCAGGGCGAGCTCGCCGGGAAGAGCCTCTCGACCGGCTACGTCTCCCGCATCGAGAGCGGTGGCCGACGCCCCACGATGAAGGTGCTGATCGAGCTCGCCGGTCGGCTCGGCACCACCACGGACCAGCTCCTCCACGGCATCGAGAGCTCGGCCTACGACGAGATCCGCCTCGGCCTCGACTACGCCGAGATCGCCCTCGAGAGCGGCGACGCAGGCGAAGCCGAGTCACACGCCCGGCAAGCCCTCGCCGCCGCCGAGGCGAGCCACCTCGCGTCCTTCGTCGAGCGCGGCGCCTACCTCCTCGGACGCGCCCTGGAGGCCCGCGGCGCCTACGACGAGGCCATCACCCGCTTCGAGCAGGTCGTCGCCACCAGCACCGGACTGCCCCGGCTCGAGGCCGGCATCGCGCTCAGCCGCTGCCTGCGTGACTCGGGCGACCTCAGCCTCGCGATCGAGGCCGGCGAGCAGGTGGAGGCGGCGTTCTCGGACACCCCGCTGGCCACCACCGACGAGGCGGTTCAGCTGTCGGTCACCATCGCGTCCGCCTACGCCGAGCGCGGCGACCTGTCCCGTGCCACCCGCCGCTGCACCGCCGCGATCGCGACGGCGGAGGCGCTGTCGTCGCCACGGGCCCGCGCCGCGGCGTACTGGAACGCCAGCGTGGTCGAGTCCACCAAGGGTCGCACCACCGCCGCCGCTCCCCTGGCGGCCCGCGCCCTCGCCCTGCTGAGCGAGGGCCGCGACGAGCGCAACCTGGCGCGCCTGCGCCTCCAGGTCGGCCGGCTGCTGCTGCAGGCCGACCCGCCGGAGGTGACGACCGCGATCGACCACGCCACCCGCGCGCGCGAGGACCTCGTGCACACCAGCGCGAGCGCCGTCGACCTGGCGTTCTGCGACGTGACGCTCGCCCAGGCACACCTCCTGACCGGCGACCACGTGTCGGCACGCGAGCTCGCCGAGCGCTGCCTCGAGACCGCGCCGGCCGAGGCGCCACTCCCGCGCGTCGAGGCGACGATCGTGCTCGGCCAGGTCGCGGCGAGCCAAGGGGACGTCGACGCTGCGCGCTCGAGCTACCAGTCGGCCGCGCAGCTGTTGTCGGCCGTCGGCGCGGACCGCTCCGCCGCCCAGGTCTGGTACGAGCTCGCGGAGCTCCTCGAGGAGGTCCACGACTACGACGGCGCCCGGACCGCGTTCAGGAGCGCCGCAGCGGCCACCGGTCTGGCTGCTCGCCGTCAGCGCGTCACGACGGCGGTGCTCAGCCGCTGACGCAGGCGGTCAGCAGCACCAGACGTTCTTCGCTGACACGGCGCTCTGCCCACCGGCGTGGGCGGGAGCGGCTGCTCCGACGAGCCCGAGGGTGGCGACGGCGAACCCGGCGAGAACGAGCTTGAACTTCCGCATGACGACCTCCGAGGTAGCGGCGGACGGCTTGGGGCGAGCCGTCTCACTCGGCAAGATCATGTCACAGGCAGTCACATTTGCAAGGCAAACGCGTGTACGCTGCAGGCACCTCGATGGCAGCAGCTCCACGAGCCCTGGCGCGTGACCCAATCCCCCAGAGGTCATGGGTCAGGGAGGCCGCAGCCGTCGAGGCCCGGGCAACTTCCGGGGCCCGGAGCACAGATGGCCCTCCCGCAGTCGGCGCTGCTGGAGGGCCATCGGCATGTCACGGGCCGGAGAGGTCCGCTCAGGCGTCGGTGGTCCGGTACCTGCCCTTGAAGAAGAGCAACGGCTCGCTCGTCCCGCCGTCCGGGCCGCGGGTCTCGAGGTGCTCGACCCTGCCGACCACGATGAAGTGGTCCCCGCCCTCGTAGACGGCGTGGATGGTGCAGTCGAGATGGGCCAGCGTGCCGGTGATGACCGGCGAGCCGGTCGCCGTCGCCGGCGTCCAGTCGATGCCGGCGAACTTGTCGGCGCCCTTGGTCGCCATCTGGGCGGAGACGTGCTCCTGGTCGGCCGCCAGCACGTTGACGCAGAACCGGCCGGCACGCTGGATGAGCGGCCAGGCGCGCGACGTCCGCGCCGGGATGAACGTGATCAGGGGCGGGTCGAGGGACACGCTGGAGAACGACTGGCAGGTCATCCCGACCGGCTCGTCGCCGCTCATCGTCGTGATCACGGTGATGCCCGAGGCGAACGAGCCCAGGACGTCGCGGAAGCGACGGGCGGCGGCCTGCGCCTCCGGGTCGTCGTGGACCGCGACCTCCTCGCCGGGGCGCAGCTCGAAGTCGACCTCCGCGTCACCGAGCCAGGACTGGATCAGCTCCGGGTGCGGCCAGGTCTCGCGGGCGTCCGGGCTGATGCCGTCGGGTATCGCGTCCTGGTTCTCTGCCACGGTGTCCACGCTAACGGTCCCTCAGTGCCCACCGAAGACATGGCCCCAGTACGAGACCGCGGTCGACTCACGTGCGACCCAACGGCTGTCGTCGACGGTCATGCCGTCGGTGCCGAACTCGACGTCGAAGCCGCCGGGCGACTTCACGTAGAACGAGATCATCTCGTCGTTCATGTGCCGGCCGAGCGTCGCCGACAGCGGCGCGCCGTGCTTGCGGACCCGCTCGAGCGCGCGGCCGACGTGGTCGAGCTTGTCGACCTCGAGCATGACGTGGACGCACTTGCTCGGGTTCGGCATCGGCAGGAAGGCCAGCGAGTGGTGCCGCGGGTTGACGCCGAGGAAGCGCAGCCAGACCTTGCTGCCCGGCTCCTTGCCGACGAACTCGCCGGGCATGCTCATCGAGTCGCGCAGGCGGAAGCCGAGGACCTCGGTGTAGAAGCGGAGCGCCTCGACGTCGTCGAGCACCGGCACCACGATGTGCCCGAGGCCCTGGTCGCCGGTGACGAAGGTGGCGGCGTACGGCGTGACGACGGGGCGGGCCTCGTAGGTGATGCCGTGGTAGAGCTCGAAGACGTTGTCCCACGGGTCGCGGAAGCGCACGAGCTCCTGCACGCGGCGCTCGTCGAGCTCCTCCTTCGTGCCCTCCTCGAACTCGACGCCGGACTTCTGCAGGTGCTCGCGGGCGGCCTGCAGGGCCTGGTGGTCGGCGACCTCCCAGCCGGTGCAGTCCAGCTGGTCCACGTCGGAGGGGAAGACGACGACGCGGGCCGAGACCTCGTCGATGCGCCAGTACTGGTGGTCGGGGTTCGGGCCGCGGCCCTCGGCCAGGCCGAGGACCTTGCCGGCGAACTGCTTCCAGGCGTCCAGGTCGGTGCTGGCCACCCGGATGTAGCCCATGGAGCGGATGTCGATGGTCATCGTCGCGTCCTTTCGACGTGGCGGGCCAGGAAGGCCGTGCAGATCTCGGCGAACTCGTCGGCCGCCTCGATCTGGGCCCAGTGGCCGCAGTTCGGGAACACGTGCAGCTGCGCCTTCGGGATCTGCTTGAGGGCGACGAGCGCGCCGTCGAGCGGGTTGACCCGGTCCTCGCGGCCCCACGTGAGCAAAGTGTGCTTGCGCAGGCGGTGCGCCTCGCGCCAGAGCATGCCGTCCTCGGCCCACTCGGGGTTCCAGAAGGACGCACCCATCGAGCGCATCGCCTCCAGCGAGCCGGGCGCCGTGGCGTCGGCGAAGCGCTCCTCGACGAGCTCGTCGGTCACCAGGTCCTGGTTGACCACCATCGTCGAGATGAAGGCACGCAGCGCCTCGCGGCTGGGGTTCATGCTGAAGTCCATGAGCCGCTTCACGCCCTCGGTGGGGTCCGCGTGGAACAGGTTGACCGACAGGCCGCCCGGGCCCATCAGGACCAGCCGGCCGACGCGGTCGGGGTACTCGAGGGCGAACCGGGTCGCCGTACCACCGCCGAGGGAGTTGCCCAGCAGGTGGATCCGCTCGATCTGCAGCTCGTCGAGCAGCTGGACGAGGTACGACGCCGAGTGGCGGAAGTAGTTCGCCGTCACCGGCGGCTTGTCCGACTGGCCGAAGCCGGGCTGGTCGACCAGCAGGGTCCGGAAGGTCTGCGCGAACCTCGGGAGCGCCGAGCCGAAGTTGCTCCAGGCCGAGGCGCCGGGCCCGCCGCCGTGCAGCAGCACGAACGGGAGCCCGCCGCCCACCTGCGAGCCGTCCTCGGGACCGGCCTCGTAGTAGTTCAGCGTGATGTCGCCGGCCTTGGCCGACCGGCGGGTCGCCTCCTTGGAGAAGGCAGTGCTGTCAGCGGTCACGGTCAGTACATCCCCGGGTCGACCTTGTGCCCGAACTGCTGGCCGCCGTACATCTGCAGCGCGCGCTCGGGGTCGTTGGCGGCGTGGACGCGGCCCGCGTGGGAGTCGCGCCAGGCCCGCTGGAGGTAGGTGCCCTCGGCGAGCGCCCGGCCGCCCGAGGCCTCGAACAGGGCGTCGATGGCCTCGATGGAGCGCGCGGTGCCGAGCACCTGGTCGCGGCGCACGCGCAGGCGCAGCTCGAGCGGGATCGGCTCGCCCTTCGCCACGTGGGCCTGCTCCTCGCGGATGTTGTTCATCAGCAGCGCCCAGGCAGCGTCGATCTCCGACGAGGCGCGGGCGATGCGGACCGCGGCGAACGGGTCGAGGGACGCCTTCTCACCGAGGTACGCCGCACGGACGCGCTTCTGCTGCATCTCGACGTGCTCGGCGTACGCACCCTTGGCCATGCCGATGATCGGCGTGGCGATGGTGCTGGTGAAGATCGAGTGGAAGGGCAGCTTGTAGAGGTCGCTGGTGTTGACCGCCTGGCCCGGGCCCTTGCACTGGCCGGTCTCCCCCATCGAGAGCGTGAACTCCTCGGGGATGAAGGTCTCCTCCACGACGATGTCGTTGGAGCCGGTGCCGCGCAGGCCGACGACATTCCAGACGTCGACGACCTGGTACTTCTCCCGCGGGACCATGAAGGTGCGGAAGTCGACGACCTGGCCCTCCTCGTTGAACACGAGGCCGCCCAGCAGCACCCAGGAGCAGTGGTCGCTGCCGGACGAGAAGCTCCACTTGCCGGACAGCTTGAAGCCACCCTCGGTGAGGACCGCCTTGCCGGTCGGGGCATACGACGACGAGAGGCGCACGCTCTGGTCGGCGCCCCAGACGGCCTGCTGGGCCTTGTCGTCGAAGAGCGCGACCTGCCACGGGTGGACGCCGACCACGCTGGAGACCCAGCCGGTCGAGCCGTCGGCGGAGGCGATGTCGCGGACCGCGGTGTAGAACGCCACCGGGTCGGCCTCGAGGCCGCCGTACCGCTTCGGCTGCAGCAGCCGGAAGAAGCCGGTCTCCTCGAGCTCCTTGATCGACGCGTCCGGAATGACCCGGAGGCGGTCTCCCTCCTCGGCGCGCTCACGGAACGTGGGGAGCAGGTCGCGGACGCCGTCGAGAACGGCGGTGACCTCGGGAGAGAAGTCCTGGTGCATGTGCGCTCCTAGTGGATGGATCGAATGAGCCAATACTAGAACACGTTCTTGTTTTGGTCCATGCGACGCTCCCGGTGAGTGCGACGTGGGGACACATCCAGGCGGCACGGGCGGCCGTCCCTGGTCGCTAGGGTCGGACACATGGCTGTCGTCCACTCCTCCGCGACCATCCGCCCCACCAAGCAGGAGCTGCTGGAGACCGTCCTCGACGGGCCCGTCGAGGTCGTCGGCGCCTACCGCTTCGACGACCCCGACGGCGAGGTCGGCGTCGAGGGCTTCCTCGTGCGCCGCGAGGACCTGCTGCAGCACGTGCTGTTCAGCTACCGCGGCGCGATCCTCGCCGAGGACGGGGCCCGGCTCGTGAGCACGATGGAGCACTCGGAGCTGGGTCCGCGCTGGATCTACGACGGCGCGACCGACCCCGTCGCGGTCGCATGCGTGCGCCGGGCGATCCTGGGCGAGCAGGCGCAGGCGGTGCTGGAGCTGTGGGAGGACGGACGGCTCGTCGGCACGCGCGAGCCGGCGGTGCGGTTGAGCGCGGTGGCGGGCGACGCGGCCGGAAGCACGGCCGGGGGCACGGCCGGGGACGCGGGCGATCCGGCGGGCGTCGTCCACGTGCTGCGGGAGCCGGAGGAGGCCGCGTCCGGTCCCGCGCTGCTGGCGACCTGGGACGGCGGCCGGGCCGTCATCGCGCGTCTGGACTGACCCGCAGCTGCGCGCCCAGTCTCGCGGCGAGCTCCACCGACGCCTCGATCTCCTCGCGCCGGATCGAGACGCTCTCCACGTTGAGCCCGAACGGGACGTCGAGGCGGCGGCAGAACTCGACGAGCTCGGCAGCGGTCGCCGCCGACTGCTCCAGCGAGGCCCGCAGCGGGTTGGTCGCGTGACGCAGGTCGTTCTCGATCCACCGCGGGACGTCGACGCCGAGCCAGCGCAGGAACTCGAGGGTCTTCATCGACCCGCACACCGAGAACGTGAACACGATCGGCACCGGGGCCGTCCCGCGCTCCGCGCAGGCGTAGCGGTAGTCGGACACGAGGTTCTTGGCCGCGTTGACGTCGTACACGACCTGGGTGACGAAGAACCGGCAGCCCGCCTCCTGCTTGGCGATCAGCCGCAGGTGCTCGTTCTCGCGACGACGGTGCCGCTCCGGGATCGCCACTCCCCCGAGGAGCAGGTCCGGGTTGGCCTCGGCGCGCAGCGCCTGGGCGTCGGCGAGGGACAGCGGCGGTGTCGCTCCGCTGGAGGCGGCGCCGACCATGACGGTCAACGTGCTGCGGGGGTCCTGCTCGGCGATCCACGTGCGCAGGCCCTCGGGCTGGTACTTGCCCACGGCGCGGTAGACGATGACCGGCGTCCGCCACGACCCGAAGTGCTCCGCCCGGTACGTCGACGGGTCGACCGTCGGGCTGAACGGGAACGGCCGCTCCGCCGGGTTGCGGGAGCTCTCGTCGTCGATGTCGTAGAGGATCAGGCCGTCGAGGTCGAGGTGGTCGAGCCGCTCGACGGTGGCGCGCGCGATCTCCGGCAGCCGTTCGGCCGGAGTCGACTGCCGCGGCGGCGTGAGGGCGAAGAGGACGAAGCCGCCCTGGCCGGCCGCGATGCGCGTTGCGAGGTCCACGGCGCGAGGGTAGCGAGCGGGCCGCGCGCCGCCGTACCGGTCTCAGGTCGCCGCCTTCGGGTACCCAGCCATGATGACCTCCGTCCGCGTCGGGCTCGTCGCCGATCCCGCCGAGCCCACGGTGGTCGCCCGCCGGTTCCGCGACCACGAGTCGCGCCGCGACGCGGCACAGCGCCGGGACTGGCAGGTCGAGGTGGTCAGCGAACCGTTCACACTCGCCTGCGAGGACCTCGGCACCGCGCTCGGCAGGCTCACCGACCACGCTGACGCACGCGGCTGGGACCTCGTCGTCGGCATCACCGAGCTCCCGCTGCGCGACGACGAAGGCCGCTACCTCCTGGTCGAGACCGACCACGACCACCGGGCGGCACTGCTCTCCCTGCCCGCACTGGCGGGGCTGCGGGTCCACAGCCGCAGCCGGCGCGCCCTGCAGGAGCTGATCCACGGGCTCGACGGCTCCTCCACCCAACCCCAGCGGGTGCCGCTGCCGTCGCGCAGTGGCCGCTGGCGACTCCTGCTCGGCATGGTGCTCGCCAACCGGCCCTGGCTCGTCGTGCCCGGACTGAAGTCGGCGTTGATCGCCGCCCTCACGACCGGCGCCATCGCGACGATCAACTCCACCGTCTGGCTCCTCGCCGACTCGCTGTCGTGGTGGCGGTTGGTCGTGGCCACGGCCGTCTCGCTGGCGATGGTGGTCGGCTGGCTCGTCATCGACGGCGAGCTCTGGGACCACCCGGAGGACGGCTCCGCCGAAGCGCGCGAGAGGTCGCGGCTCTACAACCTCTCCACCCTGCTGACGTTGTCGGTCGGCGCCGTCATCTGCTACCTCGCGCTCTTCGTCCTGAACCTGCTGTGGGCGCTCTTCGTGCTCGATCCCGACGTCATGGGCGGCTACCTCGAACGGGGCGTCGAGCACGGCGACCTGTTGGTCCTGTCCTGGTTCGTGGCCTCGGCGGCGACCATCGGCGGTGCGCTGGGCAGCGGCCTGGAGTCCGACGAGGCGATTCGGGCGGCGACGTACTCCAAGCGTGAGGAGGACCGGCGCAACCGGTTGGCAGGAGCGCGGGACTGACGGGGGGCGTACGGCGACCGCGGTCGGTCGCGCAGAACTCCGGTGGTCGAGGAGGTCGCGCAGCGACCGGTGGTCGAGGAGGTCGCGCAGCGACCCGGTGGTCGAGGAGGTCGCGCAGCGACCGTCACGAGACCCCTTGCTCCGGTGCACCCGCTGTGCCCTGCGGTTGGTCGGCGGTCGGGTCTTCAAGCGCAGCGACGAGGACGGCGGGCAGGTAGCTGGGTCCGGCGGTCGGGTGCGGTCCGGCGGCCTCGTCGAGTCACTCCTTGCGCCACCTGTCGTCCACAAGGCCCCGTTGCAGAGCCGTTGTGCACAGGCACTTTCCGCTCCACCTGGTTGTGTCGGCACCCCGTGATCCAATACACGTATGGCCACTCGGGACCGACACCACCAGCTCGCGGACATGTCCGCCGACGCCGTGCTGTCCTTCGCCGAGCAGCGCCACGCGGCCCGACTCGACGCCGAACGCGACATCCTCGAAGCCGCCTACCAGTGGGCAGTCCTCCACTCACCCGACGCGCTCCCGGCCACGGACAAGCGCGGTCGCGAGCGGGCGAAGCCTGCTGGTGCGGTGGGTACGCCGCGGATCACCGAGCACGCCGCCGCGACCTTCGGCGCCCGGATCCAGACCAGCCCCTACGGCGCGAAGCGACTGATCGCCGACGCGGTCGACCTCGTCCACCGCCTCCCGAAGCTCTGGGCCGGCGTGAAAGCCGGTCAGGTGCGCTCCACGCATGCTCGTCATGTCGCCGACGCCACCCGCGAACTCACTGCGGACGAGGCCGCCTGGGTCGACGCCGAGGTGGTGGAGATCGCTGACGGCAGGTTGGCCTGGTCCCGGTTCGAAGCCGTCGTCGAGGGCAAGGTCGCCGCAGCCTCTCCCGAGCTCGCGAGGGCCAAAGAGGAGGCGGCCGCGAAGGACACCTTCATCCGCCGCTCCCGCGTCGACAAGCACGGCATCATGACGATGACCATCCGCGACCACGCCGCCGTGATCCTCGGCTCCGAAGCGGGCATCGACGCCACCGCCGACGGGCTGAAGGACCAGATGCCCGACGCCACCAAGACCGAACGACGCCTGGCGGCGTTCGCACTGCTGACCAACCCCGAGGCCCACGTCGACCTGACGGTCGGGCCGGTGAAGCCGAAGGTCCTCATCCGGCTCCACTGCACCCCCGACTCGGCCATCGCCCGGATGGAAGGCCACGGCCCGCTCACCACCGCCTACGTCCGCCACCTCGTCGACCACTACGCCAGCGGCGTGAAGGTCCAACCCGTCATCAACCTCAACCAAGGCGCATCCGTCGACGCCTACGAAATCCCCCACCGGCTCCGCGAGGCCGTGCACCTCATCCACCCCGGCGACACGTTCCCGTTCGCGGCGAACCTGTCCCGCAAGGTCGATCTGGACCACCAGATCCCCTACGCCGAGGGCGGCACCACCTCGACCGACAACCTCGGCCCGTTGACGAGGACCCACCACCGCATCAAGACCCACGCCGGCTGGGAAGTCCGACAACCCTTCCCCGGGATCGTCATCTGGCGAGACCCACACGGGGCCCACTACCTGGTCGACCAGACCGGAACACGCAAGGTCACCGTCGCCTGACAACAGGACGGTGCCGTCGTGGCTGCCTGGCGGGGGTTCTGGTGTGTGTCACTCCGCGGGCGGGATGTTCTGGTTGTGCCGGAACACGTTGGTCGGGTCCCAGGCCTTCTTCAGCTCACGCAGCCGCTGGTAGGTCTCGCGGCCGTACGCCGCCTCGACGCGCAGCAGGCCCTCGTCGCCGATAAAGTTGAGGTAGGCGTGCCCGGTGCTCCACGGCTTCACCGATCCCGCGAGGCGGCGCGTGAAGGCGATGTTCGTCTCGTCCTGGGCGTGGTCGGGCGGCCACATCGACAGGTAGTGCAGGTTCCACGGGGACTGGCGGTTGCCGAAGGCGGTCGCGTCGTCGTCCACGCGGGCGATCGCGCCGCCGCCCGCGACGATGATGATCTGGCTCAACGGCGAGACGGGCGGCATCGCGTGAGCGAGGTAGGTGTCGACCGCCTCGTCCGGGAAGGAGCTTAGGAAGTCGCCGCTCCAGTAGTTGTGCATCCCCTTGACGTTCGGCGGGTCGAGCAGCTGCTGGACGGCGACGTAGGGCATCGGCTGGACCAGGTTGGCAGCGGGCGGGCCGAACTCGGTGAGCGGGGCGAGGACCTCGCGTCCCTCGTCGACGTCGCCGGCGTAGAGGAGCAGCACGCCGACGGCCGGCTGTCCGCGGGCGGGCTCGGGCACGAACTCCTCGGGCGGGGCGGTGATCAGCGCGACGCCGGAGCCGACCTCGTCGGGAGCGGTCAGCATGAAGTCCCGCCAATGGGTCAGCACCTCCCTGGCCTGGAAGCCCGGGTAGAGCAGCATGCCGCCGTACACGATCGGCCCCACCTCGTGCAGGCGGAAGGTGAACTCGGTGACGACACCGAAGTTGCCTCCGCCGCCGCGGATCGCCCAGAACAGGTCCGGGTTCTCGCTCTCCGACGCGGTCACGATGTCGCCGGAGGCGGTGACGACCTCGGCCGCGAGCAGGTTGTCGCACGTGAACCCGAGCTTGCGCTCGAGCCAGCCGCTGCCGCTGCCCAGCGAGAGCCCGCCGACGCCCGTCGTGGACACGCGGCCACCCGTCACGGCGAGGCCGTGCTCCTGCGTCGCCGCGTCGACCATCCCCCAGGTGGCGCCGCCGCCGACCCGCGCCGTCCTGGCGTCGGGATCGACCACCACGTGGGCGAGCGGCCGCAGGTCAACGCAGACACCGCCGTCGATGACGGCGGCGCCGGTGACGCCGTGGCCGCCGCCGTACACGGAGATGCCGAGTCCGTCCGCGAGCGCCTGCGTGATCGCGTCGGCGACCTCCTGCGCAGAGGCGCACTTCACGATCCGGGCCGGGGACCGGTCGATCAGCCCGTTGAAGACGGTCCGGGCCTCGTCGTAGCCGGGATCACCCGGACGCAGGACGGTGCTGGATGAGATCTCGGTCAAGGGGTGCCTCCTCGGACGGCCCGAGAAAGGTCTGACGCTCCATGCTGCGCCCGCCCGCCAGCGGTGGCAATGACCCGGACGGGTGGTTGCCACGAGCGGATCAGCGCAGTTCGACCAGTCGCACGAGGTCCTCGTCCTCGAAGTCCTGGCCGCCGCCCTCGACGTGCGCCGTCGCCACACCGATGCGCCGGCAGAAGTCGAAGACCTGGTCCTCGACGAGGTGGGTGCGGAACCAGACCAGGTCGCCGTCGAGGTCGGCGGCGTGCCGGTGCTCGTACGTCGCGACCGTCCCCATGTCGGAGCGCCGGAGTAGGCGGACAGTGGAGCGCTGCCGGAGCGGCAGGATGTAGACGCCCAGCGTCACGAAGTAGAGCGCTCCGCCCGCCGCGATCCAGCCTGCCTTCCTCCCCCGCCGGATCGGCTCGTACTCCACCTCGATCGCGAACCAGCGGCCGGCGACGTCGGCCGTCGTGACCCCGGCCGCGGGCTCGGTCACGACACTCCGTACGGACGCTCGTCGGCGACGTACCAGACGGTCCAGGCGACCGGGAAGAAGACGGCCGCCACCGCGGCGACACCGCGCCCGCTCCCCCGGCGCCGTTGCCCCTGCCAGGTCAGCGCCGCCGGCACGCCCAGCACCACGACGAGTGCGGCCAGCATCAGGATCACCAGGCCAGTGTCCCTCGACCACGTCGACCTCGCCAGGAGATCCGCGGAACGCCGATGTGGCCGTTTCCCGGTGCGGTCCACGCGCGACAGCGACACTGGGGCTCCTGAACGAGGAGGAAGCGATGAGCTCGGACGACATGCACGGGGCGGCCTCGGCACCCGAGGCCGGCCGGGGGCTCGCGGCCGCGGACCGGGTCCCGCTCTACCTGTTCGGGCTCACCCTGCTCGTGATCGTCGCCTTCGTCGCCGGGGTCGCGCAGTTCGAGGCGACCGAGTGCAGCGGGCCGGAGGACGGCGAGTGCGACATGGCGGCCTTCGGCGGCATCTTCTGGGCGCTGTGTGCCTTCACCGCCGGCGTGGTCGCGATCGTCGTCGCCGAGGTCGTCCGGGCCGTTCGGAGGCGCACCGGACGCGCCCCCGCCGGCGTCAGGTGAGGTCCGGGTTGACCTGCACCTCGCACAGCACCACCCCGTCGACCTCGAACTGCTTGACGCTGTCGAACTTCGGCCACGGGTCGCGGCGCCAGTTCATCAGTGTGTAGATGCCGAAGTCGGGCTTGCCCTCGGGGAGGACCTCCAGCTGCTTCGAGCGGTACTGCTCGAGCTGGCCGTCGACGCCCCAGCGGTTCTGGACGGTGGCCTTCTTCTTCGAGGTGTAGTCGCGCCAGTGGTCGTCGAGCCACAGCATCGCGTCGCGCGTGCAGGCGGCCCAGTAGTCGGTCTCGAACTGCGTGTGCTGCTTCTCGAAGCCGCCGGTCGCGGCGTTGAAGTACATGTACTCGTACGGGTAGATCCGGGCCACGCCGACGAGCACCTGCACCTGCGCGGCGACCGCCACGAGCACGGCGACGCCGGCCGCCCACGGCCGCCAGCGCACCGATGCGCCCTCGCGCAGCAGCCAGCCGACGCCCACGACCAGCGCGTACGCCGCCAGCAGCAGCATCGGCGGGACCACGAAGAGGAAGTGGCGCAGGGCGTTGTAGAGCGTCGGGTCGAGCGCGATCAGCGCGAGCACCGGGAAGAGGAACGCACCGAGCAGGGCGATGTCGGAGGCGGTGCCGCGGCGTCGTACCAGGTCGACGAGGGCCAGCGCCGTGCCGGCGAGGGCCAGCAGCACCGAGAGCCACGGCGATCCCTGCCACAGCCAGGTCGGGACGTAGTCGCGTGGCAGCATCATCGCCTCGACCATCTCGCCCTTGTAGAGGATCGGGTCGTCCCAGGGGTACTTCGACATCGACGCGATCGCGGTGGGCAGCCCACCGACCGGGTTCAGGAAGACATAGGGCCAGACCGCCAGGATGGTGAGGTACGACGCCAGCCCGACCACACCCGCCCCGGCGGCCACCCGGCGCAGACCCGCCGCGTCACGGCCGTGGAGCAGCCACCACACCAGCGCGAGGACCCCGACGACCGGGACCCACAGCAGCGCGATCACCCGGATCGAGACGGCCAGGCCGAACACGACCCCCAGGACCGCCAGGCTGCGCCACGGCAACCGGTCGGGCTCCTCCTCCCACCGTCGCGCCAGGCGGATCGTCAGCCACAGCACGGCGAGCATCGCGACCGCGAGCGTGGTGTCCTTGGAGTTGGTGAGGATCGCGCCGGTCCAGCGGGGGTAGAGCGCGAGCGCGAGGGCGGCGGTGAGGGCGAACCACCACGCGCCCTGCTCGTTGATCCGCCGCGAGCCACGGGCGATCTCGAGGGCGCACAGCGCCATGAGGGCGACGCCGAGGACGCCGGTGAGGCCGCAGACCAGCGACCGGACCGTCCACGGGTCGGCGTCGAACAGCCGGCCCGCTCCCGACTGGAACGCGGCGACGACGGTCTCGAAGAAGGGACCGTGCTGCGGGAGCTGTGTCTTCTCGGGGTAGTCGAGGAAGCTGCGGTCGCTGCCGAGGCTGAGGTACCAGTCGAGGACGCGGTGCCCGTAGTCGTTCTGCAGCGGCTCGTCGAAGGTGCGACCGTGGACGTCCGCCTGGGTCAGGACGAAGCCGACGAGCAGCAGCAGGAGCAGGCCGAGGAGGACCTGGGGAGCACGACGCAGCACCACGCGAGGATAGGCGGCCCACCGTGACCGCACCGTCAGGCGCCCCGATGGGGCGCCCGACTGGCGCGAAGGTCACACGGTGACAGGTGCCTCCTGGGCAGCCCGGAGCTGCAGCGCGATGTCGATGAGCTGGTCCTCCTGGCCACCGATCAGCTTGCGCTTGCCGGCCTCCAGCAGGATCTGCGCGCCCGAGACGCCGTAGCGCTCGGCGGCGTTGCCGGCGTGCTTGAGGAACGAGGAGTAGACGCCGGCGTACCCCATCATCAGGGTCATCCGGTCGAGCTGGCACTCCTCCGGCATGGCCGGCTTGATGACGTCCTCGGACGCGTCGACGATCTTCAGGAAGTCGACACCGGTGGTCCACCCGAGCTTGTCGCACACGCCGACGAACGCCTCGAGGGGCGTGTTGCCGGCGCCGGCGCCGAAGCGGCGGACCGAGCCGTCGATCTGGGTGGCGCCCGCGCGGGCGGCGATGACGGTGTTGGAGACACCGAGGCCGAGGTTCTCGTGGCCGTGGAAGCCGACATCGGCCTGGCCGCCGATCTCGGCGACGACGGCCGCGACCCGGTCCGCGGTCTGCTCCATGATCAGCGCGCCGGCGGAGTCGACGACGTAGACGCACTGGCAGCCGGCGTCGACCATGATCCGCGCCTGCTTCGCCAGCACCTCGGGCGACTGCGTGTGGCTCATCATCAGGAAGCCGACGGTCTCCAGGCCGAGCTCGCGCGCGAGCCCGAAGTGCTGGATCGAGACGTCGGCCTCGGTGCAGTGCGTCGCCACCCGGCAGATCTGGCCGCCGTTGTCCTGCGCGGCGCGGATGTCGTCCTTGGTGCCGAGGCCCGGCAGCATCAGGAAGGCGATCTTGGCCCGCTTGGCCGTCTCGGCCGCGATCCTGATCAGCTCCTGCTCCGGGGTGCGGGAGAAGCCGTAGTTGAACGAGGAGCCGCCCAGCCCGTCGCCGTGGGTGACCTCGATGACCGGGACGCCGGACTCGTCGAGCGCGCGCACGATGTCCTCGACCTCCTGGCCGGTGAACTGGTGCCGCTTGTGGTGCGAGCCGTCGCGCAGGCAGGTGTCGGTCAGGCGCAGGTCGAGCTTGCCGAACGGCTCGTCGCCGTGGATCCCCGACCAGGTGCGGGCGAGTGCGTTGATGTCGGTCATGGTCAGCTGGCTCCCAGGATCGAGCGGGCGATGTTCTGGCCGACCTGGGTGGCGGCGGCCGTCATGATGTCGAGGTTGCCGGCGTACGGCGGCAGGAAGTCGCCTGCGCCCTCCACCTCGACGAAGATGGAGACCCGGCGCATGCCCCGCGTGAAGTCGGACGGGCCGTCGAACTGCGGCTCCTGCAGCAGCCGGTAGCCGGGGACGTACTCCTGGACGGCCTTCTCCATCCGGTGCACGGACTCCGCGATGGCGTCGGTGTCGGCGTCCGGGTCGACCGCGCAGAAGATCGTGTCGCGCATGATCATCGGCGGCTCGGCCGGGTTGAGGATGATGATCGCCTTGCCCTTCTCGGCGCCACCGATGCTCTCGACGCCGGCCGAGGTGGTCCGGGTGAACTCGTCGATGTTGGCCCGGGTGCCCGGGCCGGCCGACGCGGAGGAGACGGAGGCGACGATCTCGGCGTACGGCACCGGGGTGACCCGCGAGACCGCGTTGACCATCGGGATCGTGGCCTGGCCGCCGCAGGTGATCATGTTGACGTTGAGCGCGCCCACGTGCTCCTCGCCGTTGACCGGCGGGATGACGGCGGGGCCGACCGCGGCCGGGGTCAGGTCGATGGCGCGGATGCCGGCCTCGGCGTACCGGGGCGCGTACTCGCGGTGGACGTAGGCCGAGGTGGCCTCGAAGAGCAGGTCCGGGAGCTCGTCCTGCTTGAGCAGCCAGTCGACGCCCTCGTGGCTGGCGACGAGGCCCTTGTCGGCGGCGAGGCGGAGGCCCTCGGACGCCGGGTCGACGCCGATCATCCACCGCGGCTCGATCACGTCGCTCCGGAGCAGCTTGTAGAGCAGGTCCGTGCCGATGTTGCCGGGGCCGACGATCGCGGCCGTCAACTTCTTTCCACTCACGTCTTACTCCTCGAACGAGACGGTCAGGGGCGCGAACCCGCTGATGGACGCCGTGACCCGGTCACCCGGGGCGAACGGCACGAAGGGGCCGAGGGCCCCGGACAGGATCAGGTGGCCCGCCCGCAGCGGATCACCGAACCGGGCGGCCTGGACGGCCAGCCAGCGCAGGGCCTCGAGCGGGTCACCGAGGCACGCCGCACCGTTGCCGGACGAGCGCTCCTCGCCGTTGATGGTGAGGGACATGACGACGTCACGGGGCTCGATCCCGCTCAGCGGGAGTCCGTCGCGGCCGACGACGAACAGGCCGCTGGAGGCGTTGTCGGCGACGGTGTCGGTGAAGCCGATGTCCCAGCTCTCGATGCGGGAGTCGACGATCTCGAGCGCCGGCAGGGCGACGTCGACGGCCCCGCGGACCAGCTCGAGGGTGATCTCCTCCTCCGGTACGTCGATGTCGCGGGCCAGCACGAACGCGACCTCGGCCTCGACCCGCGGCTGGACGAGCGTGCGCATCGAGATCGGCGTGCCGTCCACACCGTCGCTCACATCCATGTCGGAGAGCAGGTAGCCGAAGTCCGGCTGGTCGACGCCGAGCTGCTTCTGCACGGCCTCGGACGTGGCACCGATCTTGCGGCCCACGACCCTCACTCCCCCGGCGATCCGGGCCTGCACGAGGCCCTGCTGGACGGCATAGGCTGCCGGGAGGTCGTCGGTGCCGATCAGGTCACGCACGGCGGCGCACGGCACGCGGGTCGCCTGGGCCGTCGCAAGGCGCTCGACGGCGGCCGAGATCGCGTCTGGTGAGGTCACACGGACATACTAGAACCTGTTACAGTTTTTCGCATGAAGGAGTCCTACGACGTCGTGGTCGTCGGCGCCGGTGGCGCCGGCATGGCCGCCGCCCTCGCCGCCTCCCGCAAGGGCCTCGACACCGTGCTGGTCGAGAAGAGCAAGTACTTCGGCGGCTCCACCGCCCGCTCCGGCGGCGGCGTCTGGATCCCCAGTAACTACGCCCTCAAGGCCGCAGGACAAGACGATCCCGGTGACCGGGACAAGGCCAAGACCTATCTCGACTCGATCGTCGGAGACGTCGTCCCGAAGGTCCGCCGCGACACCTACATCGACCGCGGCCCCGAGGTCATGGACTTCATCCGCGACAACACCCCGCTCACGTTCACCTGGGTTCCCGAGTACGCCGACTACCTGCCCGAGCAGCCCGGCGGCCGCGCGCGCGGTCGCAGCGTCGAGCCGGTGCCCATGGACGCACGCTTCCTCGGCGAGGAGCTGGAGCGCCTGCACCCGCCGTACACGAAGGCCCCGGCCAACCTGATCGTGATGCAGCGCGACTACCGCAAGATCAGCCTCGGCCTGCGCACCATCAAGGGCCCGCTCACGATGATCCGCGTGATGCTCAAGCGGGTCCTTTCGCTCCTGCTCGGCAAGAAGATGTTCGCGATGGGCAACGCGATCGCGATCGGCCTGCGCCAGGGCCTGCGGGACGCCGGTGTCCCCGTCGAGTACGAGACCTCGCTGCAGGACCTGCTCGTCGAGGACGGCCGCGTGGTCGGCGTCGTCGTGGAGCGGGACGGTGAGCGTCGCGAGATCCGCGCGAGCCGCGGCGTGATCCTCGGCTCCGGCGGCTTCGAGCACAGCCAGGAGCTGCGCGAGAAGTTCCTCCCCCAGCCCACCTCGACCGAGTGGTCGACGGGCGCCGTCTCCAACACGGGCGGCGGCCTCCTGGCCGGGACGGCGGCCGGCGCGGCCACCGACCTGCTCGACGACGCCTGGTGGGGCCCCACGATCCCGCTCCCGGGACGCGCGTGGTTCTGCCTCGCCGAGCGCAACCTGCCCGGCTCGATCATGGTCAACGCCGCCGGCAAGCGGTACATGAACGAGGCGCTGCCGTACGTCGAGGCGACCCACGAGATGTACAAGGGCGAGGCCACCGGCGTGAGCCACGTGCCGTCGTACCTCGTGTTCGACCAGACCTACCGCAACCGCTACCTCTTCGCCGGCCTCGCCGGCCGCCAGCCCTTCCCGGGGCGCTGGTACAAGGAGGGCGTGGTCACGCGCGCCGACTCGCTGGCCGAGCTCGCCGACAAGCTGGGCCTGCCCGAGGGCTCCCTCGACGTGACCGTCGAGCGGTTCAACGGCTTCGCCCGCTCCGGCGTCGACGAGGACTTCCACCGCGGCGAGAGCGCCTACGACAAGTACTACTCCGACCCGACCGTCAAGCCGAACTGCTCGCTCGCACCGATCGAGAAGGGCCCGTTCTACGCGGTCAAGATCGTCGCTGGCGACCTCGGCACGAAGGGCGGCCTCGTCACCGACGAGCGCGCCCGCGTCCTGCGCGAGGACGGCACCGTCATCGAGGGCCTGTACGCCGCCGGCAACGTGTCGTCGGCCGTGATGGGCAACACCTACCCCGGCCCGGGCGGCACGATCGGCCCCGCCCTCGTCTTCGGCTACCTCGCCGCCGAGGACATCGCCAACCAGGTCAACGCCAACCAGGACGTCGCGAACACCGAAGGAACCGACTGATGCCCATCGACCCGTCCGTCGCGATCGGCGCCGACCTCGGCGCCCGCACCTTCAGCTGGACCGAGTCCGACGTCCTGCTCTACCACCTCGGCATCGGCGCGGGCGCCCGCGCGGGCGACAACCTCTCCGCGGACGCCCTGCGGTACACGCTCGACGACGCGGCCCTGCAGGTGCTGCCGTCCTTCGGCGTCGTCGCGCCGACCTTCCACGAGACCGACCCGCCGCCGCTCGACCTGCCCGGCTGCGACATCAACCTCGCCCAGGTCGTCCACGGCGCCCAGTCCATCTCCGTGTCGGGCCCGCTGCCGACGTCGGGCACCGCGACGATCCGCACCACGCTCACCGACATCTGGGACAAGGTCAAGGCCGCCGTCATCTGGCAGGAGGGCGTCGCCACGTCCGACGCCACCGGCGAGGAGCTGTGGCGGGTGCGCTCGTCGATCTTCGTCAAGGGCGAGGGCGGCTGGGGCGGCGACCGGGGCACGGCCACCTCCGTCGAGGTGCCCGAGCGCGAGCCGGACCACGTGTCGTCGTACACGGTGACGCCACAGCAGGCGCTGCTCTACCGGCTCTGCGGCGACCGCAACCCGCTGCACGCCGACCCGGACTTCGCGAAGGCCGCCGGCTTCCCCGCCCCGATCCTGCACGGGCTGTGCTCGTGGGGCATCGTGCTGCGCGAGCTCACCGACGGCATCCTGGGCGGCGACGCCTCGAAGGTCGGTGGGTTCACCGGCCGCTTCTCCGGCGTGGTGTTCCCCGGCGAGACCATCCGGGTCTCCGGCTGGCGCACGGACGACGCGATCATCGGGTCCGCGGCCATCGAGGGCGGCGAGCGGGACGGCTCCCCCGTCCTCGCGGACTGCGTGCTGACGCCGGCCTGAGGCCGGGCTCTCAGTCGAGCTGGGCGGTCAGCCCGCGCAGGAGGCTGCGCAGCTGGTTGGCCTGCTCGACGGTGATGCCGAGCGCCTCCGCGATCCGACAGTGGACCTCGCCGAAGCGCGCGTGCACGGCCCGGCCCTCGTCGGTCAGGGCGACGACGACGGCGCGCTCGTCGTCCGCGCTGCGGCGCCGGGTCAGGAGGCCGTCGCGCTCGAGCCGGCGCAGCAGCGGCGACAACGTCGCGTGGTCGAGCCGCAGCTCTCGGCCGACGTCCTTGATCAGCATCTCGTCGCGCGCGCCGAGGACGACGAGCACGAGGTACTGCGGATAGGTCAGGCCGAGCTCGCCGAGGATCGGCCGGTAGGCCGCGGTCACCTGGCGCGAGGCGGCGTACAGGTCGAAGCAGATCAGGTCGTCGAGGACCGGGGTGGCGAGGGCTGAATTCCTCATGGTTGGAATATACCTCGTAGACGACTATCTTGTGCACTACACAACTGATCGTCATCCCCAACCGAGAGGAACCACCCCATGCCCACTCGCACCGGACGCACTGCCTGGAACGGCGGCCTGCAGGACGGCACCGGCCAGGTCGAGCTGACCTCGTCGGGCGCCGGCACCTTCGAGGTGTCCTTCCCGAAGCGTGCCGCGGACGACGCCGACGGCACCACCAGCCCGGAGGAGCTCATCGGGGCCGCCCACTCGGCCTGCTACGCGATGTCGCTGTCCAACGAGATCGCCAAGGCCGGCGGCAACCCCATCGCGCTCGACGTCTCGGCCGACGTCACGCTCGGCCCGGACCCGGCCGGCGGCTTCCAGCTGACCGCGATCAAGCTCACCGTGCGCGCCGAGGTCGAGGGCCTCGACGAGGACGGCTTCCAGGCCGCCGCCGGAGCGGCGAAGGTCGGCTGCCCGGTCAGCAAGGCGCTGACCGCGGTCCCGATCACGCTGGACGCGGCGCTGGAGAGCTGACCTCCCCCACGGCCCGCTCCACGGCGAGGTCCACCGGGTCGCCGACGCGGATCGTCCCGCCCTCGAGCACCCGGAACACGGTCCCGGCCCGGCGCCGGAGCGCCTCCTGCGCTCCGGCGCCGATCGTGTCGTCGAGCAGCTTGCACGGCGCCGCCACCCGGACCGCCTCCAGCAGCACGTCCCCCACCCGGATCCGCGCCCCCGGGTCCCGGGGTACGACGCCCGCAGCGATCGTCAGGTTGCGGCGGGTCAGCTCCGAAGGCACCGCGCGGCCGAAGACCCGCGCCGCCTCGTCGAGCGTCTCCCGGCTCTGCACGGTCACGTGCCGGTGCCGGGTGCCGTGGTAGCGATCCCCCACGATGCCCTTGCCCGCCTCGACCTCGACGACGTCCTTCGGCTGCATCGGCAGCCGGGACGCCTTGGCGACGTGGATCGCCTCGACCGTCGATGTCGCGACGGGCGTTTCGTCACGCGGATCCATGGCGCAACCCTAGGCTGCGGGCCATGGACACCTCGGGGACCGTACCGCTGGAGATCCGCCGGACGCCGGCTCCCGGCTCACGTGGGGTGATCGCGGCCGCGGCCGGCGCCGTCGCCGCCGGCGTCCTGCTCGCCGGCGCGGGAGTCGTCGCCGTCGCCACCCAGGACCTTGAGACCCCGGAGCAGCTCAACGGCGCCCTCGTCATCGTCGTCGGCGCGATTGCGGTCGTCTGGGGAGCGCGCCGCCTCCGGAACCGGCGCGGGCTGCTGCGCACCGACCTCGTGCTGCGCCTCGACGAGACCGGGGTCGGCATGATGACGGGCTCGCTGACCGACGAGGGCGGCTGGGCAGCGCTCGCGTGGGCCGACGTCGCACGCGTCGAGCTCCGGGTGCACCGGCTCGGGCCGCCGTACTTCCGCGAGGAGCACGACGCCCCGGTCCTGCGCTTCGTCGCCGTCGACGACAGCGCGATCCAGCTGACCGTCGGGTCGCCGTACGAGGCCGTCAAGGCGGCGGCTCTCGGGATCAGCGCTGCCGCGGGGGCACTCGCGATGATCCTCGGGCCCACCACCATGGACCGTGCCGGGCAGGTCCGGGACTGGCTGCAGGCCCACCGCCCCGACGTACGCCTCGAGCTGGAGGCCTAGGCGCGGGCGTCCTCGGCCTTCGCCCGCAGCGCGGCGACCATCGCGTCCGGGTCGTCGGCGGAGTAGACCGCCGAGCCGGCGACGAACACGTCGGCCCCCGCCTCGGCGCAGCGCTCGATGGTCTCGAGGGAGACCCCGCCGTCGACCTGGAGCCAGGTCTCGACGCCGTGCTTCTCCATCAGCGCGCGGGTACGACGGATCTTCGGCAGGCACATGTCGAGGAACTTCTGGCCGCCGAAGCCCGGCTCCACGGTCATGATCAGCACCATGTCGAGCTCGGGCAGCAGGTCCTCGTAGGGCTCGATCGGCGTGGCCGGCTTGAGCGCCATCGACGCCCGCGCGCCGGCGGCGCGGATCTCGCGGGCCAGCCGCACCGGGGCCTTCGCGGCCTCGACGTGGAAGGTCACGGAGCCGCACCCCGCCTCGACGTAGGCCGGGGCGTTGCGGTCGGCGTCCTCGATCATCAGGTGCGCGTCGAGCGGCACCGGGCTGACCCGGGCCAGCGCCTCGACCATCGTCGGCCCGAAGGTCAGGTTCGGCACGAAGTGGTTGTCCATGACGTCGACGTGCACCCAGTCGGCGCCGGGGATCCGGGCGACCTCCTCACCGAGCCGGGCGAAGTCGGAGTTGAGGATCGACGGCGTGATCTGGATGTGGCCCACGGACGGTCAGTCTAGGGAGCGCGCCCGGGCGTCCGGAAAATCGCGTACAACCATTCCTGGCACTCGTGCGTCATCGGGGCATGGAGCTCATCCAGGGAGGTGCGGTCGTGGCCCAGGACCGAGACGACGCAGCGTTCGACGCGTTCGTCGCGGCCCGGCTCCCCCACCTGCTGCGGCTCGGCCGGGCGCTCACCGGGGACGAGCAGCGCGGAGCCGACCTCGTGCAGGATGCGCTGGAGCGGGCCCTCGTGCGCTGGCGCCGGCTCGACGACCCCGAGGCGTTCGTCCGTCGCGCCATGGTCAACCGCAGCATCTCCGTGTGGCGCAAGGTGCGCCGCGAGCGTCCCCTCGAGGCGCTCGACGACACCGCCGTCCACGACCGACCCGCCGATCACGAGCTGCTCGCCGCAGTTCGGGCGCTGCCGGCACGCCAACGGGCGGTCGTCGCCCTGCGCTACTACGAGGACCTCACCGAGGTGCAGACCGCCGAGGTGCTGGGCTGCTCGGTCGGCACGGTGAAGAGCCAGGCCAACCGGGCGATGCTCGCGCTGCGACGCCAGCTCCCGACGTACGACGACCGGCAGGAGGCACGATGAGCAACGCACTCGAGGACGCCCTGCGCGGGGCGTTCGCCGCGGAGGTCGACGTCGACACCGCCCGCTTCGCGGATGGCGTCCGGGCCGGCGTCCGACGACGCCGCCAGACCCGCCTGGCCGTCGCGGGCACCGCTGCCGCGGCCCTCGCCCTGGCGGGCGCCGTCGCCGTGGGCATCGGCTCGAGCGGCGACGACGAGCGTCGGCCGACCAACCACGTGAGCGACGGCAACACCGAAGGCCTCGGCGGCGTGCCGGACGCCCCGGCGTCACTCGCCGTGGCCGGTGACCGTCTGTTCGCGCTGGTGACCGACCTCGAGTGCGACTGCTCGAGGGTCTACCGCCGCGACGAGCGCTGGATCGAGCTGGGCGAGATCCCCACCTGGGAGGTGCTCAGGCTCCAGGTCGCGTCCAACGGGACCGACGCCTGGGTGGAGGGTGCGAGCGGTGGCTCGATCTGGGCGAGCCACGACGGCGCCCGCACCTGGACGACCTTGGACCTTCCCCCGCTCCGCGGCGGCGAGCAGGAGGACCAGAGGACCCTGGCCGTCAACGACGACGGCGCGATGGTGTTCCAGGACTCCACCGACGAGGCCTGGTTCGTCTCGCCGGGGAGCGACGAGCTCACGCCCGTCGCGGTCAGCGACGACGTCGACCCGAGTGCGGTCGTCGCGGTGGGCGACGCCTTCGTGCTGGTGCCGGCACTCCACGCCGAGGTCGACAGCACCGACCTCGCGGTGACCCGCGACCTGGGCGAGACCTGGTCGACACTCCCCCAGCCGTGCAACGGCGGCGCCGTGTCCTCGACGGGTGCGCTGTTCGTCGGGTGCACCGAGGACGACGGCAAGGTCCACATCTCGCGGTGGCGCCCCGAGCAGGCCGGCTTCGAACCCTTCCGGGCCGTGGCCACCGCGGCCAACGACGGCTACGCAGCCATCGACGACGACCGACTGATGCTCCGCCTCCGCGACGACGAACGGTTGATCACGGCCGACGGCGAGCAGGCGATCACGACCTACCTTCCCCCGGACGAGGTCACGCGCGGTCTCGCCGCGATCGGCGACCACCTGTGGCTCGCGGCTTTCGGTGCCTTCCAGGAGTCCCTCGACGGCGGGAGGACCTGGCGGCCGGTCCGCTGACCCGGGCCGCGCCCGACACCGGACGGCACCGCGGCCCCCGGATCAATTCGCTCAGGACAACTCCGGACCAACCTCCGCCGGTCGATCATGGAGACAGGGAGCCGAAGGAGTTCCCCGGGGGGAGGCCGTCCCATGGCCATGATGAACAGCGAGGCGCGCAAGCGGTCCATGGCGACCGGCGACGACGCGTCCGACCCGCGCGCGGTGGCGAACCGGCTCGCCGACGCGTGGGACGTCGAGGCGGACCGCGAGGAGGCCTGCGGCAACGGCTTCGCCGCCGTGATCCTGCACAAGCAGGCCCGTGAGCTGCGCGAGGCGATGCACCCGCCGCTCAGCGCCTGACCAGCCGGATGGGCCGGGAGAGAGTCGGTGACTCTCCCCCGGCCCGGCGACGCACCCGATCAGCCCGTCAACGGATCACCTTCGCCGTGCTCGTCCGCGTGAGCGTGGTGTAGCCGGCCTTGGAGCCGGTCACGCGCACAGTGATGCGCTTGCCGCGGTCGGCCCTGACCAACCGGTACCCGGCACGGGTCGCACCACGGATCACCTTGCCGTTGCGCAACCACTGGATCCTCGTCGTCACCGGCGCCGGCCCCCAGGCACCGACCGCGACCTGGAGGGTGCGCCCGACCCTGGCGGTGCCCGTGATCCGGGGCAGGGCCGTCGTCAGGACTCCGGCCGCGACACTGCCCGTCGGTGCGCTCGGCACGGTCAGCGTGGTGAACCCGTCCTTCGTGCCGGTGACCGCCACGGACAGCGTCCTCCCCCGGTCCGCGGCGACGGCGGTGTACGTCGCCTTGGTCGCTCCCGCGATCGGAGCACCGGACCGGAGCCACTGGTAGGCGAGCGTCACCGGCTCCGGACCCCAGGTGCCCGCCACCGCCGTCAGCTTCACGCCGACGCGGGCGGTGCCCGTGATCGTCGGTGTCGCCGGCACGAGGGTCCCGGGCGGCGCGGCGACCACCGGTGCCGTGACGGCCTCCGACGTCGTCACGTTGCCGGCGGCGTCGGTGATCCGGGCCTTGAAGGTGACGTCCTCCCCCGCCATCTCGCCGGTGGGCGTGAAGGTGAAGGTGTACGGCGCGTGCTGCGACGTGGCCACCTCGACGTCGTCGGCGAGCAGGGTCACCGCCGCCACCGCGAGGTCGTCGCTCGCCCGCACGATCGGCGTGACGGGCTGACCGACGGTCAGCTCCGTTGCGCCGGTCGGCTCGACCACCCGCCCCTCGGGGGCGTCGTCGACGATCGCACCGACCGTGCTCGGCACACCGGCGGGGACCGAGGTCGCGCGTTGTGACACCACCACCGAGCCGCTCCCGGTGACGGCCTCGACGCCGGTCGCCGGGTCGCCGACGCCCGAGGTCGCCGGAGCGGCCGTCCCGAGGTAGCTGCCGGAGATGGTGAACGGCGCGTCGGTCCGCACGGCGCTGCCGTCGGCGACGACATTGGCCACCGTGATGCCGTTGCCGGTGATCGCGTTGCCGGACGCGGTCAGCTGGCCGCCCTCGACTCCTGCGTCGGTCAGCAGCAGCCCGCTGGAGCGTGCCGGGTCGGGCGCGAACCAGTTGGTGGTGATGCGGCTGTCCTTGACCAGCCCGTCGACCCCGTTGGTGAACTCGACGCCCGTCTGCGGTAACACCGAGCTCTTGCGGCCCTTGACCACCGTGCGCACCACGTAGCCGTGCTGCCGGGTGCCGGTGCGGACGGCGTTGTCGGCGGCGCCGTCCTTGCCACGGCCTCCGTCGAACAGGATGCCGCCGGACTGGTAGCCGGTCACGACCGAGTCGGTCACGGTGACCTCGTTCTCGACCGTGCCCTTGCCGGCCCCCAGGATGAGGCTCGTCTTCACGATGCCGTAGCCGTGCGGGTGCTCGGCCAGCTCGCCGGCGCTGGTCGCCGTCCGCAGGGGCCCGACGACCGAGTCGTTGACGCGACCGGCGGCCCCGAAGAAGGCGATGCCGGCTTCGGCCCAGGTGTCGCCCGAGGTGACCGTCACGCCCGAGATGTCGACGAACATCTCGTTGGTGTCGGTGGATCCGAGGGACTGGCGCGACACGGTGATCACGTTGCCGCCGCCGTCGCGGAGGTACGGGACCAGGCCCGCGAGGTCGTCGACCGACGGCTTCGGCTTGATGGTGACCTTGTCGGCTCCCGCACCCTTGATCTTCAGCGGCTTGGTGATGGTCAGGCCGTTCGTCGCCTCGAGGGCGACCGGGTTGCTCGCGTGGGCGACCGGCGTGGACGACTCCTCGTAGACGCCGGCACAGACCGCGATGGTGTCCCACGGCGCGGCGAAGTCGACGGCCTTCTGGATCGAGGAGAACTGCGCGTCGGGGCACTGCGCCTTGTCGTCGTCGACGGTCCACACGGTGTTGGCGCCCCGCTGGCCGACGGTGTCGACCAGCGCGAGGTTGCCCTTCGAGACGTCGTACGCCTCGAGGTAGGTCGCCGGGTCCGGACCCGATCCGGGGGCGCCGTGCCCGGCACCGTCCGCCTTGTCCGCGCCGTCCGAGAGGACCTGCGGAGCACCGTCCTTCTCCTGGAAGCGGACGTCGGCGAGCTGGATGGAGCCGGAGGACGGGGTGTCCGCCTCACCGAAACGGAGCTCCACCTCGGCCACCTGGGTCAGGTCGACCCCCTGGTCGGCGAACTCGGTCAGCGGCACCCGGATCTGGTCGAGCACGATGTGCGTGTTGGGCGTGTTGGTGCCCGTCGACATGTGGAGCGCGTTGCCCCACTTCGGGTCTCCCGCGTGCACCGTGCCCTCATGACCCGTCCGGTCCGTCAGCGCGATGACGAAGTCCTGGCTGGTGGACGTGGGGTCGTACGACGTGGGCAGCTCGTTCGGCCACTCCGCCCCGACCTTCGTGTTGTCCCCGCGGTTGTCCGCCCCGGGGTTGCGCAGGTCGAAGAAGTTGACGTCGGCGCCCATGGCGAGCGCCTTCAGCCCGCTGACATCGGCGTCGGCGGCCGGGATGACGGCCGTGAGCCGCGCCTTCTTGCCGGCCTCCCACGCCAGCGCGAGCTGGCGGCCGTAGGAGTGGTTGACCGGCGCGTTCTCACGGGTGCCGTTCTGGCCACCGAGCGCCGCCTTGGCCGGCAGCGGGCACGCCTTCGCCCCGGTGGGCTGGGTGGTCTTGCCGAGCTGGGCGGGAGCGAAGTCGTCGGGCTCCGGGTTGCACCAGTCGTACTCGGCGAAGCCGGTCCCGGTCAGCGGTGCGCCGAGCGCGTTCTGCCCGAGCGGGTTGGTGATCTCCGGGCGGATGATGTCGACGCGCTCGTCGGGAGCGGCGAAGTAGCTCGTCGAGACGTACTCGCCGCAGTCGATCCTGGTCGCCGACTCCGAGGTCGGGCACGCGCTGGCCGGGATCTGCCGGTGCGAGGCCGTGGCCGACAGCTCACCCGTCATGTAGGGCTCGAACGCGCCCTCACCACCGACGTAGCGGCGGAAGAACGCCGCCATGGTCGCGAGCCCGATCTTCTCCTGGTCGCCCATCCGCGCGGGGTCGCCGGAGATCTTGGTGTTGACCAGGGGGTTGAAGGTGTCGTCGTTGTCGATGACGTAGTTGTCCGTCTTGACCGTGTCGTGGCTGCCGTTGGTGGTCCCGGGACGGGTCACGATCGCCTGCGGGTTCGCCGCACCCGACAGCCGCAGGTTGTGCGGGTGGACGTTGGTGCTCGCGAACGGTGCCGAGTTGCCGCAGGCGGCGTCGTTGTTGCCCTGGCCGTCGGCGCCGCCGTCGGCGTACCAGACCGTGTTGTACCAGTTGTGGATGGCGCCGAGCTGGCTCGACTGGATGCGCGGGAACGGGTCGCCGGGGTTGATGTACTGGCTGCGCTCGTAGAAGCGGGCTCCCTGCAGGTTGGACACGTCGCCGTCGCAGAACGGCAGGATCGACATGTACGGCATGCCGTACGGCGCCTTGCGCTCGTAGTCGACCGGTGCCAGCGAGATGACGCCCCGCAGCGGGTAGCGCGGTCCGTCGGTCCGCGTCCGGTTGTAGTCGATGAAGCTCGTGACCGCGTCACCACCACGGGAGTGGCCCATCAGGCCGATGCGCGTCATGTCGAGCTTGCCCTTGAGGGTGTCGCCGATCGTCGTGTGGGCGTCGTCCGCGAGCCCGTCCGCGTTCGCCTCCGACAGGGCGTCGAGCGCAGCGGCGATGAGCAGCCGGCGCTGGTGCATGCCCTTGCCCTTGTTGTTGTCCTGGCGCATCATCAGCTGGTCCTGCGACACCGAGAAGGTCGTGTAGCCCCACGTCGCGAGGTTCTCCCCGAGATAGGCGTAGCCCGCCTCGTTGCGCTTGAAGGCCGCGCAGCTGGCGTTCGCGGCATCCTGGCCGGCGTCGCACGAGCCGTGGTTGCCGTGGACCAGGATCAGGACCGGGCTCGGCTCGGCGCGGTCCGCCGGGTAGTACAGCGCACCGCGGATCTCCAGCTGCTCGGCGGACTGGGCCTGTCCCGTGCCCGGTGCCGCGCCGCTCGAGTTGGGCTCCTGCAGGTCGACCAGCCCGAGCTTGGCCTCCTGGATGGTGCTGGGGGTGTAGCCGCCGCGGGCCGTCGGGTCGGGCAGGGCGGAGTAGTCGGGTGTGCCGTCAGCCGCCCGGGCGGGGGACGCCGTGCCGGCCACCAGGGGCACCGACAGGACGGAGAGCGTGAGCACCAGGGGCAGAAGGGCCCTGCGTGCACGGGTGATTCTCATGCGCAACCTCATCGATCTCGGGATGCCCGGTGGGGGGGTGACCCGGGCCCGATGAGGCTAGGTAGTTGAAGTATCACCTAGATGCGCGAGGCATTTCAGACTGGTAAAGCCTCTTCAATTCCGCAGGGTCTCGCCGATCGCCGCGATCCCCTGCGCCACCTCGGTGAACGAGGTCGACAGCGGCGACAGCCCGATCCGCAGGCCGTCCGGGTTGCGGAAGTCCGGCAGCACGTCGCGCTCCCACAGCGCCGCGGTCACCTCGCGCATCCGCGGGTGCTGGAGGGTGACGTGCCCGCCGCGCTCCGCTGCGTCGCGCGGCGAGACCACCTCCACCTCGGGCAGGTCGCGGTCCACCAGCTCCAGCGTGTACGACGTCAGGGCGACCGACTTCGCCCGCACCGCCTCGATGCCGACCTCCTCCAGCAGGCCCACCATGTCCTCCAGCGCGAGCATCCCGAGCACCGGCGGCGTACCGCTGATCAGGCGGCGGATCCCCGGCGCGGGCGTGTAGGCCGGGCCCATCGCGAACGGGTCGGCCGCGCCCATCCAGCCCTGCACCGGCTGGTGGAAGGCGTCCGCGTCGAGGTGGCGCTGCGCGACGTACCCGAACGCAGGCGAGCCCGGCCCGCCGTTGAGGTACTTGTAGGTGCAGCCCACGGCGAGGTCGACCTGCCAGGCGTCGAGCTCGACCGGCACGGCGCCGCTGGAGTGGCACAGGTCGACGAGGATCCAGGCTCCCGCCTCGTGGGTGAGCCGGGTCAGCTCGGCGACATCGGCCATGAAGCCCGACTTGTAGGCCACGTGGCTCACCACGACCAGCGCCGTGTCGTCGTTGAGGGCGGGCGCCAGCGCCTCGGGCGTCACTCCCCTGTCGGCCTCGACGTCGAGCCACCGGATCGTCAGGCCGCACTCCTTCGCGACGCCCTCGACGACGTACCGGTCGGTCGGGAAGTTGTCGACGTCGATGACGACCTCGCGCCGGCCGGGGCGCGCCGCGATGGCAGCGCGGACCAGCTTGTAGAGCAGCACGGTGGTCGAGTCGCCGATGGCGGTCTGGCCGGGCGCGGCGCCGAGCGTCGCTGCGGCCAGCCGGTCGCCGAGGGTCAGGGGCAGCTCGAACCACCGCTCGTCCCAGCCCCGGATGAGCCGCCCGCCCCACTCCTCGGCGACGAAGCGCGCGATCCGGTCCTCCGTCGCACGCAGCGGGCGCCCGAGGGAGTTGCCGTCGAGGTAGACCAGCGGCGAGGCGGCGCCGACGAAGCGGTCCCGGTGGGCGACGAGCGGGTCGGCGGCGTCGAGTGCCGCGGCATCGAGGGTCACGCGCAGAACCTACTCCCCGGAGAGGTGTCCTCACTTCCGCTGGTCGGGCGAGATTTGCCCGTCCCCTGCGTAACGACCGCCACGGCCCTCGCGTTCAGCGTGCGACACGGACGGTTCCGGGGACCGTCCAGAGCCTTCTCGGGAGCCAGGGACGCCGAGCCCCTCATCGGCAGCTCAGAGAGAAAGGCATCGACATGCTCCGCATGACCAAGAAGAAGGCTGCCGTCATCGGGGGCGTGACCGCCGCCGTCGTCACCGGCGGTGTCGCGTTCGCGTACTGGACCAGTGACGGCACCGGCACCGGCTCGGTCACCACGGGCGACTCCGTCGCGTGGGAGGTCACGATCGACAGCACCGACCTCGGCGGCCTCACCCCCGGCGGTCCGGGCGAGACCGTCACGTTCCACGTGAAGAACAACAACACCGGCGTGCAGGCGCTGCAGGACACCGTCGCCTCCGTGGTCGACACGTCGAACAGCGGCTGCACCGACGCTGACTTCGACGTCAGCGCCACCACGATCACGTACGGCGACGTCGCCGCCGGAGGCACTGTCGACGGCACCTTCGAGATCACGATGGTCAACCGGGCCGCCAACCAGGACGCCTGCAAGAACGTCACGGTGAACCTCGAGGTCGCCGCGAGCTGACGCGGACGACGCGAGGAGCTGGGTCGACATGGCCGGGAGGATCCCGATGGGCGGGTACCGCGGACGCGTCCGTCTGCTGGTGCTGGCGCTCGCCGCCCTCCTGGCCATGTCGCTCGGCGCCAGTGCCGTGCAGCCCACCGCCACCACCGTGGGGGTCGGCCTCGGCATCAGCGTCGACCGCACGTCGGTCGGCATCACCGTCGGCTCGCAGGCCGTCGTGGCCGTGACGGTCAGCCAGCCCGGGTCCGTGCTCGGCCCCGTGCACCTCAGCGTGAGCGGGGTCCCGGCGGGCGCGAGCGCCACAATCCTGCCCAACCCGATGGTCAACGGCCTGCCTGCCGTGGTCGCGATCCAGACCAGCGCGTCGACGCCCGTCGGCAGCCACCTCGTGAGGATCACCGCGACCAGTGCCGGCCAGTCGGCATCGGTGACCTTCCAGCTCAACGTCACGCTCGCGACCGGGTTCACCATGGTCCTCTCGCCGCCGGCGGCGACGGTGGTGGACGGCCAGTCGACGTCGTACACGCTGACGGTCAACCGCGGCCTGCTCGCCGGACCGATCTCGCTCAGCGTCACCGGCGTGCCGCAGTTCGCGACCGCCACCGTCTCGCCGTCGCTCTCCTTGCTGGGCAGCACGGCGACGGTCAGGATCAGCACCGCGACCAATGTCGTCCCCGGGACCTACCTGGTGACCGTCAAGGGACAGGCGCTGCTCGCGTCCGCCACCGCGTCGGCGTACCTGGTCGTGGTGCCGCAGACCTACGCCGACTTCCCGATCACCGGCACGCCCGACCGGGTCCTGGCCCCCGGGAGCGAGCCCGCCGCGATCGACCTCCGGCTGACGAACCCGTTCGATACGCCGATGACGGTCACCGCGCTCGGCGTCGACCTCATCTCGACCGACAAGCCCGGCTGTACGACGGCGAACTACGCGGTCGCCGGCTACGCGGGCCCCTTCCCGCTGACCATCCCGGCGAACAGCACGCGCTCGCTGTCGTCGCTCGGGGTCCCACGCGCACAGTGGCCGTCCGTGCGGATGCTGAACCTCCCGACCAACCAGGACGCCTGCAAGGGCGCCGTCGTCCAGCTCGCCTACACCGGCGCCGGGAACGGGGCGTGAGGACGATGAGGACCACCGCCACCACCTCACGGCTGCGCCGCCCGGGCGACGCCCGGCACCGCGGACGCGGACGGGTCAGCACGACCGCTCGCCGCACGGCACGGCCCGGCTTCGTGGTCACGCTCGTCCTCGCCGCCGGCCTGTCGCTGGGCGGGGTGGCCGCTGCGTTCTTCACCTCCGACGGCACGGGCTCGGGCAGCGTCACGACCGGCACCCTCGAGCCGCCGACGGACGTCACCGCGACGTCCACGCCCGGCACCGGTGAGGTCGAGCTCTCGTGGTCGGCGGCGACCGGCGGCATCGCCCACGACGGCTACCGCGTGCGGCGCATTCCGCTCAGCGGCCCCGCCGTCGACGCCTGCGGCACCTCCGCCTCGGCCACCACCACGGCCACGTCCTGCACCGACGAGGACGTCCCCCTCGGGAGCCACACCTACGTGGTCACGGCCGTCCAGGCCACCTGGACCGCGGCGGCGACGCCGAGTGACGCGGTCGTCGTGGCGCAGGCCTCGCAGGCGATCTCGTTCACCTCCGAGCCCAGCGACCCGACGTACGACGGCCCGACGTACACGGTGGCCGCGGACGGCGGCGCCTCGGGCAACCCGGTCACGTTCAGCACCGGCACGCCGTCCGTGTGCACCAGCTCGGGGACGCACGGCGCGACCATCACGTTCGTCGGCGCCGGGTCCTGCACGGTCCTCGCCGACCAGGCAGGCAGCGCCTACTACAGCGCAGCCCCTCAGGCGACCCAGGCGTTCGCGGTAGCGAAGGCGGCGCAGGCGATCAGCTTCACCAGCACCCCGCCGGTCGCCGCGGTCGTCGGCGGCAGCGGCTACCACCCGAGCGCCACCGGAGGCGCGACGGGCAACCCGGTGGTGCTCACCGTCGACGCCACGACCTCGGCCAACTGCTCGCTCTCGGGCGGGACCGTCACCTACCTCAAGGCGGGCACCTGCACCATCGACGCGGACCAGGCCGGCGACGCGAACCACCTCCCGGCTCCGACGGTCCAGCAGTCGTTCGCGATCTCGCCGGCCGCGCAGGCGGTCACCATCACCTCGACGCCGCCCACCGACGCCAAGGTCGGCGACACCTACGCGCTGACCGCGACGGGCGGGGGCTCCGGCAACCCGGTCGTCCTCGCCACCACCTCGCCGTCGGTCTGCACCGTCTCGCCGACCGGCCCTGGAGCCGCGACCGTCACCTTCACGGCGCAGGGAATCTGCACGCTGACGGCCGACCAGGCGGGCAATGACGACTACCTCGCCGCCACGCAGGTGACCCAGTCGGTCACCGTCACCCGCAAGGCGCAGGCGATCACCGGCATCACGACGCCGTCCTCCCCGACCTACCTCGGCGGCTACATGGTCTCCGCCACCGGCGGCGGGTCCGGCAACCCGGTCACCTTCGGCACGACCACCCCTGCGGTCTGCACCAGCTCCGGGACCAACGGGGCCACGATCTCGTTCGTGGCAGCCGGCACCTGCACCGTCACCGCCGACCAGGCCGGCAACGGGACCTGGGCGCCGGCGCCGACGGCCTCGGTCACCTTCGTGGTGGCCAAGGCGGCGCAGACGGTGACCTTCAACCCGGCGTCGCCGGTGACGGCCGGAGCCTCGACCACCCTGACCGCCACGGCATCGAGCGGCCTGACCGGCTTCACCTTCTCGACCACCAGCGCGTCGTCGGTGTGCACCGTCAGCGGGAGCACGGTCACCTATGTCGGCGCCGGCACCTGCGCCCTCACGGCCACCCAGCCGGGCAACGCCAACCATCTCTCCGCCAGCACGTCGGCGAATGTCACGGTGAACCCGTCGGCCGACACGACGAACCCCACGATCGGAGCGATCGAGCCGGGCAACGAGACCGGCGGCTGGAACAGCATCGCCTGCAGCACGGGGCTCCCGGGCAACCAGGGCAGGATCTGCGTGTCAGCGAGCGACAACGTCGGAGTCGCCAGCGTGACGATCAAGCTCACGAAGTCGAACGGGCGGTGCTGGAGCGGAACCGGCTCGACGACGTTCGACGCCGGCAACTGCGCCACGGCGATCACGCTCGGCGGCAGCGGCGGCCTGTGGACGTCGAACGCGCTCGTCTTCCAGGGCAGCAACGGCCAGCCGAACTTCAACGCCACCAGCTACACGCTCGTGGTGACCGTGAAGGACGCTGCGGGCAACACCACGACGGCCACCCGCACCTTCACCGTGAGTGGCACCTAGCCGGCATCCCCATCGTCGTCGTCGACCGGCAGGTCGTCGCGGTCTGCCCACTCCAGCAGGGGTGCGAGGTCGAAGACGTGGTCGTCGATGTCGTGGTGCAGGTCGCCGATCTCGGCGAACCGCTTCGGCACGGTTCGGATCGTGAAGTCGCGCGGGTCGGCATCGTCGATCTCGTCCCAGCGGACGGGGGTGGAGACCCGGGCATCCGGCAGGCCGCGGACCGAGTACGCCGCCGCGATCGTGTGGTCCCGGGCGTTCTGGTTGTAGTCGACGAACACCGCTGCGGGGTCGCGGTCCTTCTTCCACCAGGTCGTCGTCACCAGGTCCGGGGCGCGCCGCTCGACCTCGCGGGCGAAGGCGAGCGCGGCCCGTCGTACGCCCTTGTGGTCGTGCTCGGGCTTGACCCGGACGTAGACGTGCAGGCCCTTGCTGCCGCTCGTCTTGGGGTAGCCGACCGCGCCCAGCTCGTCGAGGACCTCGTGCGCGACGTGGGCCACCCTGCGGATGTCGTCGTACGACGACGCGGGCCCGGGGTCGAGGTCGATCCGCCACTCGTCGGGCATCTCGGTGGCACCGCGCCGGCTGTTCCACGGGTGGAACTCGACGGTCGACATCTGCACCGCCCAGATCACCGACGCCAGCTCGGTCACGCACAGCTCGTCCGCCGTGCGCTTCCAGCGTGGGAAGAACAGCTGCACCGTCTCGACCCAGTCGGGCGCACCGGCGGGGAGCCGCTTCTGGTGGACCTTGTCTCCCTCGAGCCCCTTCGGGAACCGGTGCAGCATGCACGGCCGCTCCCACAGGGCGTTGACGATGCCCTCGCCGACGGCGAGGTAGTACTCCACCAGGTCGAGCTTCGTGGCGCCGATCTCCGGGAAGTAGACGCGGTCGGGATTGCTCACCCGGACGACGCGGTTCTCGACCTCGATCTCGACCGACGGGGACGCCATGGCGCCGAGACTAGCGGCCGCGACCGACGGCATCGGCGAGAAAATGCTGGACGACCTGCATTACAACCGGCCGTCCGTGGCGTCTCAAGGGTTGTGAAGGCAAGCAGTTCCGTCACCCAGGCGGCGGAGTTCACCGCGTTCGTCCGCGAGACGGGCACCCAGCTGCACCACGCTGCCATGCTGCTCACCGGCGACCACCACCTCGCCGAGGACCTGACCCAGGCCACCTACGCGAAGGTGTTCGTCAGCTGGCGGCGGGTGCAGGCCGCGGACAGCCCGCTCGCGTACGCCCGCACCACGCTGCTCAACACCTTCCTGTCCCACCGCCGGCTGCGCCGCAACGGCGAGCGTCCCGGCGACCTCACCCCGCCCGACGAGGGGCACCAGCCCGATCCCGGCACGCGGCTCGACCTCCTCGAGGCGCTGCGCACCCTCGCGCCGCTCGATCGCGCGATCGTCGTACTGCGCTACTGGGAGGACCGCAGCGTGGCGGAGACGGCCGCCGACCTGGGCCTGACCGAGACCACCGTCCGCACCCGCGCCCGCCGAGCGCTCCAGCGGCTCCGCCCGCTGGTCGACATCCCCGAGAGGACCTTCCCGTGAACGAGATGAACGACATCGACACCCTGATCGGCCCCGCACTGCGCGAGCGGATGCGCTCCGAGCAGCCGGACCTCGAGCACCTCGCCGGCTCGTCGCTGCGCGCAGGGCTGCGACTGCGACGACGGCGCCGCGTGGCCACCGTCGCGAGTGGCACGGCGGCGGTCGCGGTCGTCGGCGTCGGCGTGGCGGTCACCCAGGGCGGAGGGGGTACGACGGCCGCCGACCCCGACGTCGCCACCTCGACGTCGCCCGAGCCGAGCCCGACCGCGACGGTCACCGAGGCCGACGCCTCCGTGACCGCGCCGGCCGGCGAGCCGACGCTGCCGGTGACCCTCGTGGCTCCCGGCTGGAGCTGCGAGTCGTACCCGGTCGACGACAAGATGTGGTGCACGAAGCCGGGCACCGACGGCATCTCGGTCAACGTCCGCGACGGCGCGGAGCACGACGCCTGGGCGGGCGACCCCGACAAGGGCGGCTCCTCGATGTGGGTCAGCCCGGTCCACGGCAACTACTTCGTCAGCATCCAGGGCGGTGCCGAGCCGCTTGCGTCGGCCGAGCTGAAGGCCGTCATCGCCGGAATGCAGTTCGCGGACTCCTGGCAGCGCCCCTGACGGCGAGCCCCGCCGCAGCGAGCGCCACCAGGGCCGCCGCCGGTACGACGACCGCACCGGCCCCTCCGACCGCGACCACGCCGGCGGCGAAGGCCGCCCCGATCGCGATGCCGCCGTTGAAGAGCACGGGGATCAGCGCGCCGGCCAGCGTCCGGTGCGTGGGTCCGGCAAGCCGGAGGATGAGGGTCTGCGCGAGCGGCGGCAGCGCGCCCGACGCCACGCCCCACGCCACGACGGCGGCCAGCACGAGCCACCGCTGCTGACCGGCCGCTCCCAGCGCGAGCAGCGACACGGCCGTCGCGGCGGTCGCGACCACCAGCGCCCGGCCGGTGTCGCCGGTGACCTTGCCCGCGAGGGCGACTCCGAGGGCCGAGGCGAGCCCGAAGACCAGCAGCACGCTGCCCATGCCGCCGGGCAGCGCCGCGTCGGCGGGCTCGCCGAGCCGGGTGATGAACGTGAAGGCGCCGTAGTGGCCGACCAGGACCAGCGCCACCAGCACGGTCACCAGCACCATCGGACGCAGGGACCCGGCGTCGCCCGGCTCCTGCTCCCCCGTGGAAACGTGTGCCGCAGGGCGGCCGGTGGGGACGACCAGCCGGACCAGCACTGCCGCGAGGCCACTGGCCACCGCGAGCACCCAGAACGCCGACCGCCAGCCGGCGAGGTCGGCGACGAACCTCCCGATCGGCGTGCCCAGCACCATGCCGAGGGTCGCGCCACCGAGCACGACGGCAGTGGCCCGGCCCAGGAGCCGGTCCGGGACGAGGTCCGCGACGTGCGCGTTGACGGTCGACCACAGCAGCCCCACCGCGGCGGCGCCGAGCGTGCGGGCGCCCACCACGACGGCGTACGACGGCGCGAGGGCCGTCAGCGCCGAGGCGACGCCGAACGCGACGAGGCTGCCCGCGATCACGGTCGTGCGGGGCAGGTGGCGGGTCAGGTGGACCAGCGGGAAGCTGGCCACCACCACGACCGCCGCCCAGATGCTGACGAGCAGGCCGGCAGCCGAGTCCGTGACGCCGAGGCCGGCGCTCATCGGGGCGAGCACGGCGGTCGGCAGCATCTCGCCGGTCACCATGACCAGGGTCGCGCCGCCGAGGACGAGCAGCGCCGGCCAGGGAAGGCCGGGCTCGGCGGGTGCATCAGGACGGGGCGGGGTCGGGAGGGGACTTGTGGTCGTCATGCCTTCGACGGTAGACATTTACACTGATGTCAATGTCAAGGTTCTCGTCCGGAGATGTGAGGCAGGAGACATGAAGATCGGCGAGGTGGCAGAGCGCACCGGGGTCGCACCGCGGCTGATCCGCTACTACGAGCAGCAGGGCCTGCTGGAGGCCGACCGCCTCCCCAACGGCTACCGCACCTACAGCGAGGCACACGTCGAGCAGGTCGAGCGGGTCGCCGGGCTGATCCAGTCCGGCATCCCCACCCGCCTCGTCAAGGCGCTCCTGGAGGCCGAGGCCGCCTGCGCCAAGGAGGCCGCGACCTGCTCCCGCGAGCTGGCCACCCTGCTGGCGGCCGAGCTCGACGGGCTGGAGAAGCGGATCACCTGCCTGACCCGGAGCCGCGACACGATCCGGCAGGTGCTGGCGCAGACCTCCCGTTAGGTCAGCGCCAGCCGAGGCCGGGCGCGACGTGGGTGAGGATCGACTCGAGCACGTGCGCGTTGTAGTCGACGCCGAGCTGGTTGGGGACGGTCAGCAGCAGCGTGTCCGCCGCGGCGATGGCCTCGTCCTCGCGCAGCTGCTCGACCAGCTGGTCCGGCTCGGCGGCGTACGAACGTCCGAAGATCGCGCGCATGTTGTCGATCTGGCCGACCTGGTCGCCGTCCGGGCGGCGGCCGAAGTACATCCGGTCCTCGTCGGAGACGAGCGGGAAGATCGACCGGCTGACCGAGACCCGCGGCTCGTGGGCGTGGCCCGCCTCGGCCCACGCCTCACGGAAGATCCGGATCTGCTCGGCCTGCTGGACGTGGAACGGCTGCCCGCCCTCGTCCTCCTTGAGCGTCGAGCTCATCAGGTTCATGCCGAGGCCGGCGGCCCAGCGGGCGGTGCCGTTGGAGGCGGCGCCCCACCAGATCCGGTCGCGCAGGCCCTCGGAGTGCGGCTCGATGCGGAGCAGGCCGGGCGGGTTGGCGAACATCGGGCGCGGGTTGGGCTGGGCGAAGCCCTCGCCCTTGAGCGCCTCGAGGAAGACCTCGGTGTGGCGGCGGGCCATGTCGGCCTCGGTCTCGCCCTCCGCCGGGGCGTAGCCGAAGTAGCGCCAGCCGTCGATCACCTGCTCCGGTGACCCGCGCGAGATGCCGAGCTGGAGCCGGCCGCCCGAGATCAGGTCGGCGGCGCTGGCGTCCTCGACCATGTACATCGGGTTCTCGTAGCGCATGTCGATCACGCCGGTGCCGATCTCGATCCGGCTCGTGCGCGCGCCGACGGCCGCGAGCAGCGGGAAGGGGCTCGCGAGCTGCCGGGCGAAGTGGTGCACCCGGAAGTAGGCGCCGTCCGCGCCGAGCTCCTCCGCCGCGACCGCGAGGTCGATCGACTGGAGCAAGGTGTCGGCGGCGCTGCGGGTCTGGGACTGCGGACTCGGCGTCCAGTGCCCGAACGAGAGGAACCCGATCTTCTTCATGATGGTTGAACCGTCAACCTTCTTGCTTCATTCCTGCTCAGGCCTGCCCAGGCCTGCTCAGGCCTTGCGCAGCAGCGCGAGGAGCATCGCGTCGGTGCCGTGCCGGTGGGGCCAGAGCTGGACGGTGCCGGGCAGCGGCCCGTCCGCATCGGGTACGACGGGCAGGTGCTCGCGCACGTCCTCCAGCCGCACCTCGGGGTGGTCGGCCAGGGTCGCCGTGACGACGCCGGCCGTCTCGGCGAGCACGGGCGAGCAGGTCGCGTAGAGCAGCGCTCCCCCGGGCCGCAGCACGCGGACCGCCTCGGCCAGCAGCGCACGCTGCAGCGGGACCAGCTCGGCCACGTCCCTGGCCGAGCGCCGCCACCGGGCCTCCGGGCGACGGCGGAGCGCGCCCAGACCGCTGCACGGGGCGTCGAGCAGGATCCGGTCGACGCTGCCGTCCGCGAACGGCGCCCGGGTCCCGTCCGCCTGGACGACACCGGCCAGGCCCGGGCCCGACGCGGCGCGGGCGACGAGGCGCGCGCGGTGGTGGTGCAGCTCGATCCCGGTCAGGGCGGCGCCCCGCTCCGCGGCGAGCGCCGCGAGCAGCGCCGCCTTGCCGCCCGGACCGGCGCACAGGTCGACCCAGCGCTCGTCGCGGCCCTCGACCGGCGAGGCCGCCAGGGCGAGGGCGACCAGCTGCGAACCCTCGTCCTGCACGCCAGCACGCCCCTCGGCCACCGCGGGGACCGACGACGGGTCACCTCCGTCGAGCGCCACGCCGAAGGGTGAGTACGACGTCGGCGTACCGGGCAGCTCCTCGCGGGTGGCCCTCCCGGGCCGGGCCACGAGCATGACCCGGGGCGCGACGTTGTCCGCCGCCAGCAGCTCGGGCAGCTCCCCCGCGGCATCCCCGAGCGCGGTCCGGAGCTCGTCGACGACCCACGCCGGGTGGCTGTGGGCGATCGCGAGGTCACGGGTGCCGGTGCCGGGCGCGAGCTGGGCCAGCCAGGCGTCGAGGTCCTGCGCGGCGACCTTGCGCAGCACCGCGTTGCAGAAGCCCGCGGCGCCCTGGTTGACCTTGGCCCGCACGAGCGTGACGGTCGTGTCGATGGCGGCGTGGGTCGGCACCCGCATCCCGAGCAGCTGGTGGGCGCCGAGGCGCAGCGCGTCGAGGACCTTGGCCTCGACCTTGCGCAACGGGCGGTCGATGCAGGCGGCGAGGACGGCGTCGTACGTGCCCTGCCGTCGGATCGTGCCCGAGGCCAGCTCGGTGGCGAAGGCGGCGTCGCGGCCGCTCAGGCCGTGGCGCGCCAGGGCCGCCGGGAGCAGGAGGTTGGCGTAGCCGTCGTCGACACGGACCGCCTTGAGCACCTCGAAGGCAGCCAGCCGCGCCGGGTCGACCCGCTTCACTCGAAGGTCGCCGTCTCCGGCAGCCGGACGCCACGCGCCCAGTCGGCCGCACCCATCTGCTTCTTGCCGAACGCCTTGACCTCGCCGAGCCGGACGGCGTCGGTGCCGGTGCCGACGAGGACGTGGTTCTTGCCGACCCGGATCGCGCCGGGAGCGAGGTCGCCGACGCCCTCCTCGATCGTCACGGCGCCGAGCTTGACCCGCTCGTCGTCCAGGGTCGTCCAGGCGCCGGGTCCGGGCGTGCAGGCGCGGATCCGCCGGTCGACCGCGACCGCGGGCTCGGTCCAGTCGACACGGGCGTCGTCGACGGAGATCTTCGGTGCCAGGCTGACGCCCTCCGCCGGCTGCTCGCGCGCCTCGAGCGCGCCGTCGGCGATGCCGTCGAGGGTCGCGACCAGCAGCGACGAGCCGCCCTCGGCGAGCCGCGCGAGCAGGTCGCCGGCGGTGTCGGTCGGCCGGATCCGCTCGGTCATCACGCCGAAGGTCGGGCCCGCGTCCAGCGCCTCGACGATCCGGAAGGTGGTCGCGCCGGTGAACTCGTCGCCGGCCCAGATCGAGTGCTGCACGGGCGCCGCGCCGCGCCAGGCGGGCAGGATCGAGAAGTGCAGGTTGACCCACCCGTGGCGTGGGATGTCGAGCGCGCTGCGCGGGATCAGGGCGCCGTAGGCGACGACCGGGCAGCAGTCCGGCTCCAGCGCCTTCAAGGCCTCCTGGAAGTCCGGGTCGCGCGGGTGGGCGGGCTTGAGGACGGGGATGCCGAGCTCCTCGGCGCGCTGCGCCACCGGGCTGGGCGTGAGCTTGCGGCCCCGGCCGGCGGGCGCGTCGGGGCGGGTGACGACCCCGACCAGCTCGTGGGGCGACGCGGCGATGGCGTCCAGGGCGGGTACGGCGACCTCGGGCGTCCCGGCGAAGACGACCCTCATCGGCCGAAGCCCCCGGTCGCGTGCGGCGAGATCCTGACCGTCGGCTTCTCGAGGCCGAACCACTCCGACTCGCGGATCTCGCGCATCGCGGCCTTGCGGGCGGCGTCGTCGAGGCGGTCGATGAACAGGATGCCGTCGAGGTGGTCGGTCTCGTGCTGGATCGCGCGGGCGAGCAGCTCGGAGCCCTCGATGGTGACGGGGTCGCCGTGCATGTTGAAGCCGCGTGCGACGACCGACAGCGCCCGCAGGCAGTCGTAGGTGAGCTCCGGCAGCGACAGGCAGCCCTCGGGGCCGTCCTGGGTCTCCGCCGACAGGTCGAGGACCGGGTTGACCAGGTGGCCGACCTCGCCGTCGACGTACCAGGTGAAGACGCGGAGCCCGACGCCGATCTGGGGCGCGGCGAGGCCGGCGCCCGGCGCGTCGAGCATCGTGTCGGTCAGGTCGGTGACGAGCTGGCGCAGCTCGGCGTCGAACTCGACGACCTCGATCGCGGGCTTGCGCAGGATCGGGTCGCCGAACAGGCGGATGGGTCGGATGGCCACCGCGTCATCCTAGTGAGGCGCGGCAGAACCTCAGATTCGTCGGCCGGCAGCGTGGCGGGAGGCGCGCGACGCCAGCTTGCTGGCCCCCGTCATCGCGCCGGAGAGACGCTCGGCCAATTCAGATCTCCAGGGGATCCAGCTGCACCCGGACCGGCTCGAGCTTGCGGGCGGAGCGGAGCCGCTGCGCCTCCGCGAGCGCGTGGGCGAGCTCGGCACCGAGGGTCCGCGGGACGCGCAGCACGAGTCGCTCCTCCCCCTCGTCGCCGCCGGGCGCGGGGACCGGGCCGAGCACGTCCGTCGCCTCGGGCAGCGCCGCCAGCGCCTGCAGGTCGTCGAGG